>CAZWIP010000047.1:0-16220 GCA_964634125.1 uncultured Dehalococcoidia bacterium | reverse complement strand
ATCTAACGTTAGCCTCTATCACAACATCAGCCCAGATTTATTGACACGCTAAATAGCCGAAAGGTATAGTAGTTCTTGTCACCTCGACTCTACATCCAAGGAGCACTAATGACCCTTCGTGATTCTGATCCTGAAATCGCCGATATCATCAAAAATGAAGAGAATCGGCAATGCAACAATATAAACCTCATTGCCTCCGAAAACTACAGCAGCAAGAACATACTGGAAGCTCAGGGTTGTGTCCTCACCAATAAGTATGCCGAGGGATATCCCGGCAAGCGCTATTACGGTGGCTGTCAATATATTGATAACGTAGAAGAAGTGGCTATAAGCAGAGCCAAAGACCTCTTCAGCGCAGAACATGCTAATGTCCAGGTTGTCAGCGGATCTACCGCCAATATGGCTGCCTATATGGCGTTAATCGAATACGGTGATTCCTTTATGGGAATGAATCTGGCTCACGGCGGGCATCTCACCCACGGGAGCCCGGTCAGCTTTTCCAGCAAACTTTACCGCCCTGTTTTCTATGGAGTTAGTAAAGAAACCGGATGGGTTGATTACGACGAAATAGAGAAAATAGCCATCGAAAACAAACCGAAAATGATTATGGTTGGCTCTAGTTCGTACCCAAGGAAATTGGATTATGAACGATTCCGACAAATTGCAGACAAAATCAATGCCAAACTGGTAGTAGACATGGCACATGTCGCCGGCCTGATCGCCGCCGGAGTTTATCCCAGTCCCATGCCATACGCTGATGTGGTCACATCCACTACTCATAAAACCCTGCGTGGACCCCGAGGTGGACTTGTTTTATGTAAAGAAGAGTACGCTACCACAATTGATAAATGTGTTTTCCCTGGACTTCAAGGCGGTCCATTGATGCATATCGTCGCCGCAAAAGCTGTGGCCTTTCAAGAAGCCAAACAGCCTCAGTTTGTTGAGTACCAAAAGATTGTGCTAGAGAACGCTCGCGTGCTGGCAGAAGAACTGATGACTCAAGGCCTTAACGTAGTCACTGGTGGCACCGATAAACATCTGGTGGTTGTGGATCTCACCTCAACCGATATCACTGGTAAAGTGGCTGAAGCTGCCTTGGGCGAGGTCAGCATAACCGTAAACAAAAACAGCATTCCTTTCGATCCAAAACCCGCTGCTGTTACAAGTGGAATTCGTTTGGGAACGCCGGCTATCACCTCTCGTGGGTTCGGTCCGGATGAGACAAGACGAATCGCCCAATTGATGGCAAAAGCTCTCAGCAACCTCGATGACAAAAACGTCTATCATCAAGTGCGCGATGAAATCGCCCAGATGAACTCCAGATTCCCAACCCCCGGTATTACCATTTAACAATGACCGTAGGACGGGCATCTTGCCCGTCGTTAATAATAGAGCACAATTTCATGAGTAGCCCAAAACATCTGGAAGCTGAAACTCGTTTCTATTTCATAACCACGAATATCATCAATCGAAAACCACTTTTTTCAGATGGAAAACTGGGGGAAACAATCATTGAGTCTCTCTATTTTCTCAGAAATAGAGGCAGACTTGGGTTACATGGTTTTGCGGTGATGCCTGATCATTTGCATTGCATTATTTCTTTGCCCGAAAGGGAGAACTTACCTAAGATAATGCATAGTTTGAAAAGCTTCACTGCAAAAGAAATAAACAAGAAGTTGGGTTGCTCTGGAAAAATCTGGCAGGATGGTTATTATAGCCATGGGATTCGGAATGAACAGGATGCCTTGACCAAACTTGGCTATATATTTGAGAATCCTGTACGTAAAGGAATTGTTGAATATCCAGAGGAATATTATCTATGCTCTGCTCATCACAGATGGGAGATTGATCCTATTTTATAAGATTAGGATTTTGTTTAATTGATGTCGGGCAAGATGCCCGACCTACGAGAATTAATATACTTCAAGATAAGGATCCACTGGGGACAATAGATGGCTAACGCAGTTCTTGTAGTTGACATGCTACGCGGTTTCCTTGAAGATGGTTATCCTCTCTACTGCGGTGATGCAGCACGCCATATAATCCCTAATGTTAGAAGGTTGCTGGAGGAGGAATCTGCTAAAGGAAGCAAGATACTCTTCAGCTGCGATAATCACACCCCGGATGACCCTGAATTCGAAATATTTCCACCCCACTGCATCGTTGGAACCAAGGAAACAGAGATCGTTCCCGAGCTAGCTGGGTTTAAAGGTGAAATCATTTCAACCAGTCACTACAGTGGTTTCTATGACAGCGAGCTTGACGTAGAGCTGAACAAGATATCGCCTGAGAAGATAATCGTCTGTGGTGTCTGTACGGATATCTGTGTGATGCACACCGTTGCTGATGCCAGAAACAGGGGATATTCCGTTGAAGTGCCCCCCAACTGTGTGGCTTCTTTTGATGACGATGCCCATCGATTCGCCCTTGAACACATGGAAAAAGTTCTGGGTGCCAAACTCACCGGACCGTTTTCACCAATAACAGTACAATCGAAATTCGATATTCATGAATCTGTTCTTTCCGGCGAAACTGCCGATATCTATTTCGTTCGCACCAAAGAGATTCTGGAAAAAGAGGGGCTCAATCCGGTTGTTACTATGGAGGTGTTCTCGCGAGGCAACGGTATCTTTTGTGGCATGAAAGAGGTTCTGGCTTTGCTTCAGATAGTGCTTCCTGAAGATAGTCGGGAGGTTTGGGCACTTTCTCAAGGAGCGTCTTTCGAAACCAAGGAAGTTGTTTTGAGAATCACTGCCCCCTACCAGAGCTATGCAATATACGAAACTGCCTATCTTGGCATACTCGCCCACGGTAGCGGCTGGGCCACCGCAGCCCGAGAGTGCGTAGACGCAGCGCAGGGTATTTCGGTACTTAGTTTCGGGGCCCGGCATATTCATCCCTCTTCAGTCGGAGCCATGGAATATGCGGCTGTGGTTGGAGGTTGTTCGGGCTGTGCCAGCAGTATCGGTGCCTATTTTGCCGGAACCAACCCAATCGGTACTATCCCGCATGCGCTAATCCTTGCAATGGGAGATACGGCAAAAGCAACTCTTGCTTTTGACAAACACATGCCAAAAGATATACCTCGTGTGGCACTGGTTGATACGTTCCGGGATGAACCGGAAGAAAGCATAGTCGTGGCCAGGGCAATGGAAGGAAAGCTGAAAGCCGTTCGACTCGATACTCCATCCGAGCTAGGAGGGGTTACCGTTGATCTGGTGAATGAAACCCGTGCCAGACTCGACCAATCTGGATTCAACGATGTAAAGATATACATCAGTGGTGGCATGACACCTGATCGCATCAGACACTTCATAAATAGTGGAGCACCCGTGGATACATTCGCCGTGGGAAGTTACATTAGCGGCGCCAAACCCATCGATTTTACTGCCGATATCCATGAAGTCGATGGCAAACCAATAGCCAAGCGAGGCAGAACCCCTGGTATAACTGTAAATCCGAGATTAAAGCAAGTACTCTAATCTCGGCACTAATTATCACACCCACCTTGACAGTTCAGAGATATCGGGTATAATCTCTACTCAAGCTGTTTTCCCCGCTGGAGATGCTGATTGCAAAATTCCAGCAACCCATTGGTACTTGTCGACAATAGCACATAGGATCAACGCATTTAGAAAACCTACCATTTGGGAGGTAAAAATGGGTCCTAAGGCAAAGGCGACAGAATCGGGTAGTAAAAACAAAAAACTAAAACTAAACCTTGAGCACATAGCAGATTTCGGAGAAGATGGTCTGTTGGTGATCGATACGGACTACCAAGTCCAGTTCGCCAATCTGGTCATGAGACAACGGTTACAACAGAAAGACCAACCCTTCAAGGGCAAACGATGCTATGAGGTCTTTGAGGACCGCCAAACCCCATGTAACTTCCCGCTTTGGAGATGCCCTCTGACAAAGGTTCTTCAGACTGGTAATCCTTCGAGACTTGTTCATCTTAACTACGCTCCTGGCACTGAGACCATCCCCAAACGATACACAGAAATCATCGTATACCCACTTCATGATAGCGACGGCAACATCAATGCTTTTACTGAAACAAGACGCGACGTCACTGCAGAAAGAGGTCTTGAAACCTATATTTTGAGACACCATCATCATTTGCAAGCACTGGACCGCATTTCCAGCGCTGTTAGTGGATTATGGGACCTGGATGAAATTCTCAAAGTGTCACTGGATGGTGTGTTGGAAATCATCGGTGGAGCAATAGGAGGAATATTACTTCTCGATGAAGATACTCAGCAACTCTGTTATCAAGTGCACCGCGGATTGTCAGCAAGTTACGTTGAACAAGTGAAGATTGATCTTGGTGAAGGTATAGCTGGGAGAGTGGCTCAGAACGGAAATCCAATTCTATTGGAGGATGTTTCCAAAGACCCCCGAACAGCAAATCCGGACATTGTTAGCACTGAGGGCCTGAAAGGATTTGCCAGTGTCCCACTCAAAGCTAAAGAGAATGTAGTAGGTGTAATCAATGTTGCCAGCCACGAACCAGGCCAGTTCGGTACCGATGATCTTTATCTCCTCGATTCAATTGGGTGCCAGGTGGGCACAGCCATTGAACAGGCAAAGCTCTACCAGAGATTAAACCGAGCCCGGGATAGGTATAAGACGCTTCTACAACACTCTCTAACGGCTGGAGAAGAGATTCGGAAAAGGACCGCTCGCGAGCTTCATGATGAGACAAGCCAGGTAATAACCAGCGTCACCATGAACCTTCAAGCATTGAGATCGATGTCCGAGGTAAGAGGAATAACTGATCCCGAATTCATTAATATGTTTGATAAAACCCAGTCACTCGCTACTCATGCCGGTACTGAGATAGTGCGAATGATGAAGGAGTTACGCCCCACTCTTCTCGACGAACTCGGTTTAGCAGCGGCTGTCAACCGCTATGCCCGGGATATCCTCGAATCCAATGGGATCGAAGTGGAAACGGAAATCATAGGCATGGAAGAACCCCGGGTACCTTCTGAGGTAGAAGTTACATTATTCCGTATCTCTCAGGGTGTTATAGGCAACATCCGTGAACATTCGGAAGCAAAACATGTCCATATCTATTTGGAAGCTTCTGCTAAAGAATGCGTTATGATTATTAAAGACGATGGCAAAGGGTTTGATGTCAGCAAGATCACTCAGGTTGATCGTAGTGGCAGAGGGGCGGGGCTCTTTATCATGAAGGAGAGAGCAGAACTAGTAGGTGGCACCGGCAGTGTTGTATCGGAGCCCGGTAAAGGAACTGAGATCACTGTTAGGGTCCCACTCACGGAGGATATGGCGAATGGAAAAAACCCGGGTGCTGATAGTTGATGATCATACTTTGATACGAGATGGTATCCGTGCCCTACTGGCATTGGCAACCAATATCGAAGTGATCGGTGAGGCATCGAATGGTATGGAAGCTCTCGAAAAAGTGAGAGAGTTATCCCCCCATTTAGTGCTCATAGATCTGGCTATGCCCATCATGGGAGGCCTTGAAGCTACCCGCCGTATCCGGAAAGAATTCCCTGATGTGAAGGTATTGGCACTTACACAGTATGATGATAGGGACTACATCGTGCCAGTGATCGAAGCGGGAGCCCGTGGTTTTGTCAGTAAAATGGCAGCATTTTCGGAACTTAGTTCAGCCATTCACGCCATCGCTGATGGTGGTTCCTTCCTCTCACCATCAGCAGCCGCAGTGCTAATCGACGAATGCCAGCAACACATCACCACGGATGATGAAAAAGATCCTTACCATCAACTTACCGATAGGGAGAGGGAAGTATTGAAGCTGGTAGCGGAAGGTTACACCGCAAAAGAGATCGCCGAGATGCTGGTTATCAGCGTTAGAACAGCGGAATCTTACAAGACAAGCATGATGCAAAAGCTTGATATCCACAACAAAACTGATCTCATTAAATTCGCCATACGCAGAGGCATTATCACCCTGTAAATCCCCTTTCATTGTCACTCAAATGTCACAAACCTGCCACACAAAGGCCCAATGACCTGTGCTAAAATTGAAAACAACCATCTCAAAGTGAGCTATCTATGTCGGCTAAAATCCTGATCGTAGACGATGAACCACCCATCATAGACATGCTATCGTATAACCTTAAGCGTGCTAACTATGATGTGCTTGTTGCTTATGATGGAGAGCAGGCACTGGCCCAAGCACAGAAAGAACAACCTGATCTTATCATTCTCGATCTCATGCTACCCCGCGTGGACGGACTGGAAGTATGCCGAACCATACGCAAAGAACGCGATGTACCAATCATCATGCTCACCGCACGCGATACGGAAGTCGACCGTGTGGTTGGTCTCGAACTGGGTGCCGACGATTATGTAGTAAAGCCCTTCAGTGTGCGCGAGCTCATGGCTCGGGTGAAAAATGTTTTACGACGCACTGCCCCTCGACCCACCGATTCGCCAGCGGAGATCATCCGTTTGGGTTCACTCACAATTGACACTGCCCGCTATGAAGCCTGTCTGGGTGCAGTGGAATTGGATCTCACCACTCTGGAATTCGATGTTCTATGTGCACTGGCCCGTCACGCCGGCCGAGTTTTGAATCGAGATCAACTCCTCGATGAGGTATGGGGCTATGACTACTTTGGCGATACGCGCGTCGTTGATGCCGTCATCAAACGTTTGCGAACCAAACTACGCCAGGCCGCACCCGATTCCGAAATCATCACCACAGTGCGCAACGTGGGCTACAAATTAGTGGAGCATAGTTAGGCCGGGAGACAACATCAGAATGTTCTCAAGCATACGTCTCCGGTTATCCCTCAGTCACTTAGCCGTAATTGTTCTGGCAATGGGGCTTTCAGCGTTTCTTTTACTTTCGTTCCTCGAAGACTATTTCCTCGACGCCGCAGAAGATAGTCTTGAAGCACAAGCTCGGATTACGGCCCAGGCCCTCATCCCGGGAGCAATCGCCGACGAATTTCAGCCAGAGGACGACGACTGGGCTCCGACACATAACACCGTTCAGCAACAACAGATCTCAAACATTGCCATTTCTACTGAAAACCTGCCTTCACTTCCAGTCGATACGTCTCTGAGCGAAACAGATATAGCTTATCTTACGGATGCTTCTTTGCAACTCAGTACTCAATTGGAAACACGAATACTAATTTTGGATACTCAAGGAATTGTGCTGATCGATTCTCAACAAGAAGAACAAGGCTCCAATCTGGCTAACGATGCACTTGTATCCGAAGCACTTCTTGGGAAAACCAGTAGCCGCACCGAGACGAGTGGCGAAAATACCATGCACCTTGCTCTTCCTGCTATAGCTGATGGTCAAATGATCGGCATTGTTTATCTCAGCCAGCCTCTGGGAGATGTGACATCCGTATTGCACGACTTGCGCACACGATTGCTTTTGTCAGCGGGCATAGCTCTACTAGTTTCAGCGATAGTAGCATTGTTACTATCGCGTGCTATCTCCAACCCCGTGCGTCGATTAACAACTGCCGCCAGCGCTGTGGCACACGGAGACTTTGACCAGCAAGTACCAGTCCGCTCGAAAGATGAGCTGGGCCAACTGAGCCGAACTTTCAACGATATGACTTCACGACTCCAGGCTGCCCGCCAGATGCAAACTGATTTCTTGGCTGATGTGTCTCACGAGTCCCGTACACCTCTCACCTCCATCAAAGGTATGGTTGAAACCCTCCGAGACGGAGCCGTTGATGACCCCGACGTCCGTGATCGGTTTCTGTCCACAATTGAAACCGAGACAGATCGACTTATTCGACTGGTCAACGATTTATTACTTCTCTCTCAGGCAGATTCAGAAGCCCTGAACCTCCGCCGCGATTCTGTAGATTTATCAGAACTGGTACAGACCGCTATTGACCAGTTTTCACACAAAGCTGCTGAAAAGGAACTGGACCTGCAAACAGAGATCAACCCCGATACACCTACTGTATTGATCGACTCTGATCGAATCGAACAGGTCCTGATCAATCTCCTCGATAACGCCATCAAGTACTCTCGCCCCAATGGCACTGTGACCGTCATTGTGACACCCGGAAAAGATCAATCCGTATTAGTGCAAGTACGCGATGAAGGTATCGGCATTCCCACGGAAGACCTGCCTCATATCGGCCAGCGCTTCTACCGCACCGATAAGGCCCGTTCCAGGACTGAAGGCGGTGCCGGCTTGGGACTGGCGATAGCCAAAGCTTTCATCGAAGCTCACGGTGGTCAATTGTGGATCGAAAGTAAAGAAGGTCAAGGAACCACTGTCAGCTTCACTCTCCCTTCAGCCTAATCCCCGATTCTTCACTTTAGTCAACCATTCGCCCCACATTTGTTCCAACTTTGTACCACTTCTGTCACATTCCCACCCGACCACAGTCACATCATTTAATTACAATCTTCTTTAGATGGCTAGCAACTATTTGTAGCGCGAGCTGTTCACCAAACACAGCCAAATAAGGAGGACTCGAAAATGAATACCAAATCAATTATCCTGACAGCAGTAGCACTCATCCTGGTACTATTGACCGCCGGCTATATGGTAAACCAGCCGGTGGTCCGGGAAGTCAGCGCATCCACAGCAAATCCACCCTGCCCCGACGAACCCCGCACCATCAATGTTACTGGGGATGCAGATGTCCGAGTAGCCCCGGACGAGGTAATAATCACGTTAGGTATAGAGACCTGGGACGAGGACCTTAATAATGCCAAAAGTGAGAATGACGAACGGATAGAACAAGTATTAGCTCTGGCTGGTGATTTCGATATAGAGCCACGATACATCCAGACCGACCACATCAGCATCGAACCCAGATATGTGGACTGGTATGAAAAACAAGACTTCATCGGATTCAATGTTCGCAAGTCGATTGTGATCACACTTAAAGACATTGACAAATTCGAGGATTTGATCACCAGTGCGCTGGAAGCAGGCGTCAATCGCATTCACGGGATTCAATTCCGTACCACGGAACTCCGCAAACATAAGGATGAAGCACGTTCACTGGCCATCAAAGCCGCCGAAGAAAAGGCAATCGCATTGGCTGACGAACTGGGCCAAGAGATTGGTAAGCCTCAACATATCAACGAAAGCCATAGCGGATGGTGGTCCTGGTACGGTTCTTACTGGGGCTCCTACTGGAGCGGGCCAATGGCACAGAACGTGATTCAGGAAGTCGGTGGTGGCTCGTCGTCATTAGACGGAACTCTGGCTCCCGGCCAGATAACTGTCAACGCTAAAATCTCGGTTACTTTTGAATTGCTGTAATATAACGCCAGACAAAGCGAAAACTACCGTAGGTTGTGAATCTGCGGTAGTTTGTTTTGTAGCTTCAAAAACCAACAATAATAACTTCTCTCCCGCAAATCCTCGCAGAAATTACGGTATTACCCATTGAAAATTACCGTATTTTCCGCATCTATCACCCCCTCGGCATCCTCTCTGGTACTAAAGTACTACACCTGCTAGGATGATCCAATTAAGGTGAGGGAGGTGACGATGGTTTCATCAAAAACAGATACACACCGTCAGTCCAGTCGTCAAAAGGAAACCGCTTTCGACCACAGCCTCATGCCCCCATGTCAGTCCGCTTGCCCTCTGCACATGGAAATCAGAGAATATATTGACCTGATTGCCCAGGGAAAAGTGATGGAAGCGCTGCAAGTGATCCGAGATGGAAACCCTTTCCCATCAATCTGCGCCTATGTCTGCACTCATCCATGTGAGGAAAGTTGTCGCCGGGTTCAAGTGGATAAACCACTTGCCATACGCGCCCTTAAGCGATTCGCTGTAGAATTTGGCGGCGACCGTATGATCGATCTCGAGGCAGATTTAAAATATGACGGCAAGGTCGCTATCGTCGGCTCGGGCCCTGCTGGGCTTGGGTGTGCCTATTACCTGAGAAAGTTGGGATACCCGGTAACTATCTTCGAAGCTTATCTTGAGTTGGGAGGCATGCTACGAGTAGGCATCCCTCAATACCGCTTGCCCAGGCAGGTTCTGGATAATGAAATCCAACGACTGGTCCAAATAGGGGTAGAGATCAGAACTAATACTCGCGTGGTCTCCCTCGATTTGCTTTCTGACATGGGATACAAGGCGATTTTCCTGACTATCGGTGCCCACCAGAGTCTCCGCATGGGCATTGAAGGCGAGGACAGCCCCGGAGTTATTGATGGGGCTACATTCCTGCGCGAAGTGAACCTTGGATTAAAACCATCACCCGGGGACAAAATCGCCGTTGTGGGTGGAGGAAATGTGGCCATCGATGCCGCCCGTACCGCGGTGCGCCTTGGATCAAAGAACGTTTCTATTCTATATCGACGCAGTGCTCAGGAAATGCCAGCAGACCCCGAAGAAATTGATCAGGCACTTCAAGAGGGCATCGATATTCACTATCTCACAACACCTACAGTTATTAAGAGGACAGACGGTCATCTCAATGTCACCTGTGTGGAGATGGAACTCGGAGAGCCGGATGCAAGCGGAAGACGACGTCCTGTACCTATTGAAGGAAGCGAATTCAGTGACGAGTTTGATACCGTGATCACCGCCATTGGACAAGCCCCTCAGATACCCCAGGCGTTCAATCTTCGAATAGGACGCGGTAGTACCATCCAGGTTGATCCTGTCACTCTCACCACCACTCGAGCCGGTGTCTTTGCCGGAGGGGATGCCGTAACCGGCCCTTCAACAGTGACCGAAGCGCTGGCCACCGGAAGAAAGGCCGCTTTCCGAATACACGATTACCTCCAACATAAATATCCCAAAGATGATCAAGACAAGAAGGAAGTCATCTCTGGAGAACTCCTCACCAAAACGACTGAATCAATAAAAACTCGCAGTCGGCAGGAGCCCAACATAATTGCGCCAAAAACCAGGACAAAAGATTTCCGTCCTATAGAAAAGGTCTATAACTGGGGAATTGCTGTGGCTGAAGCCAGAAGATGTCTTCGCTGCGGTATGGGAGCGGAAATCCTGTTCCAAGATAAATGCGCCAGCTGCCTCACCTGCTTGAGGGTCTGTCCATATGGCGTACCTTTCCTGGATGAAACAGGAACCATCCAGATTCCAGCTGACCAGTGCCAAGCCTGTGGCATATGTGTTACCGAATGCCCTGCAGGGGCAATTATTCTTCGTAAACCTTATGATCGCAGTCACATTTCTGACTCGCTGGCACATGCATTCAGGCAAGCTACAGAAACAAAGACAAGTCCGCTCATCATCGGATTTTGTTGCCAATACGGTCTTTACGGAACCGGTCTTCTTTCCGGATTCTGGCGACAGGCAAAAGCTGGCGTTCAGATAGTTCCGGTACTTTGCGTAGCCAAAGTTGAGGGGCAGCACCTTTTACGCGCTTTTGAAATGGGTGCGAAAGGTGTGTTCGTTGCCGGTTGCGGAGAAATGTGTGCCAGAGACAAAACCAGTTTCTGGGTAAACCAGCAAATCGAGAAGGTAAGGAAAGTGCTCGATCAACTTGGGATGGGATCAGAACGTCTTCAATTCTTCGATCCCTCCGTTATGGAAGAAGACCCAACCGCAGCTCTTGACCAGTTCACCGAGCAAATCGGAGGGCTTTATCTTGATTCACTATTAAAGCAGGAGGTGAAAAGTTGATAATCGTCGAGCAGAAACCGGTTGATGAAATTCAGAGGATGATTGCACCATACGAAAGGGTCCTGATCCTCGGCTGCGGTACTTGCGTAACCGTCTGCAATGCCGGTGGAGAGCGTGAGGTGTCTTTCCTCCACGACGCACTGTTGCTGGCCGAGGTGGAGAGCAAAGAGATATCGCATACATTTGTGGAGCACACGGTAAAAAGGCAATGCGACGAGGAGTTTCTCGACCTGATAGCCGAAGAGGCAAACGATGTAGACGCTGTTCTTTCTCTGGCATGCGGTATTGGGGTACAGTCAATCGCTGAGCGTTTCCCTGAAATGGTAGTGTTACCCGGTGTGAATACATCTTTCATGGGAATGGCCAAACAGTGGGGAGTCTGGGATGAACGATGCACTGCCTGTGGGGACTGCCGACTTGAAGAAACCGCAGGGATTTGCCCCATAACCCGATGCACAAAAGGAATCCTGAATGGACCTTGCGCCGGCACCAAAAACGGAAAGTGTGAAGTTCACCCCGATATGGATTGCGCTTGGATACTGATTTATCAGCGGCTGGAGAAGCTGGGGCAACTTGATAAGATGCGCCGCTACTATCCACCCAGAAACTTCCGTCCCATTCCCAGGCCCCGGCGAATCATGGCAAGTCCAAGTATCGTTGCGGTAGGAGGTAGCCATGGCTAAATCGCTATTTGAGGAAAAACTCAACTCAGGCAAGTTCCTGATAACCACAGAAGTCGGACCGCCAAAAGGAGTCGATATCGAGGAGTTAAAGCACCACATAGACTTGCTGAAAGACAAGGTCGACGCCATCAACGTTACTGACCATCAAAGTTCTGTCATGCGCTACCCCTCTCTTGGTGGGTGCTTGCTGGTAAAAGAACAGGGTGGTGAACCTATCCTGCAAATGACCTGCCGAGACCGCAACCGAATGGCACTCCAGGCAGACCTGATGTTCGCGCATTCCAGAGGTGTCAATAACGTACTTGCCTTAACCGGCGATTCTATAGACGTTGGAGACCACCCGAACGTGAAACCGGTGTTTGATGTAGAATCAGCCCAACTGCTCAAGCTGATCCGAACTCTGGAGTCAGGTAAAGATGCCGCCGGAAATGATCTAAAAGGTTCGCCGGAATTTTGCATCGGTGCTTCAGTTCACCCCTCGGCCGACTTCATTGAGCCACAACTGATCAAATTCGAAAAGAAAGTTGCCGCCGGAGCACAGTTCTTCCAGACTCAAGGTATATTTGAATTGGCATCTTTTAGACGATTCATGCAGTATGCTTCACAATTCAACGTAAAAATCCTCGCCGGAATCATTGTTATGGCATCCGCAGGAATGGCTCGATACATGAACAAAAGCGTTCCCGGAATCATCGTTCCTCAAGAAGTCATCGATGAACTGGCCACTGCTGAAAAAGGAAAAGGTCTGCAAAAAGGCATAGAGATCGCTGTGAGGTTGATTCGGGAGATAAAGGAGGAAAATCTATGCGATGGTGTACACATAATGGCAGTAGGGAATGAGGGTATTGTACCTGAAATCATCGAAGCTGCTCTAATGGAGCATGCACAGACCTAGAGGTGCAGGATACCTCCTGCCGGGGGCTTCCGGGGGTGTCCCCCGGACATTTACTCCCCCAAGAGTGGGGGGGGTAGGGGGTTGATAAAAAGTGGATTCCTGCTTCCGCGGGAATTACACCATAGGAAAGGAGGAAAAAATGTCTAAGAAAACTGAAAACAAAAAGATACTAATAGTAGATGATGAATCCGATTTTGTTGATTCGTTTCGCATGACCATGAAAGCTCACTCCAACGAAGTGATCGCTACTTCAAGTAAAGCAGAAGCTCAGGAAAAGATGAGTGAGAATCCGGACATCGTAGTTGTGGGGACTATTGGTCCATCCGGTGAGGCATTCTCTTTGCACAAATGGCTAAAAGCGCATCCCCAATACAAAGATATTCCACTACTGGTACTGGATGCCAAGTATGAAGATCGGCATGAAAAAGGCTGGAGAAAGTTTGAAGGGATGCAATTGGAAGCCGATGAATTCCTGACCAAGCCAATCGAACCCGCCTTGCTCGTACCGCGCATACAAAATCTTCTGGAACAAGTTGCCAGACTCATTAAAATCCTCGTTGCAGACGATCATACTATGGTTAGAGACGGAATATGCGCCGTACTGGCGTTGCAAAATGACATGTCTGTAGTGGGTGAGGCCAGCGATGGCAAGGAAGCACTGGAGAAAGTACCCCGTCTCATGCCTGATATTGCACTATTGGATATCCAGATGCCAGTAATGAGCGGTGTCCAGGCAACTAAAGAAATAGTCAAGCAGTACCCTCAAACCAAGGTGCTCATACTAACACAATATGATGAAGAAGAGAACATGCGTGTTTGCGCGGAAGCTGGAGCTCTGGGATTCCTACCCAAAAAGGCTGCTTCCTCACAGCTTGCTACGGGAGTGAGGTCAGTATATGAGGGAACGTATTTTCCAATGAACTTTGCCGAAATGATAGCTACCAAACACTGATATACTTTTTACAGACTAAAAATAGAGCTGCTTTGCTGTTCTTAGGGACTGTATTATTTAAAGTCCCTAAAGGCAAACCTGATATTAGTTAGGGGCCCCTAACTAATATCAGGTTTATTCAGATTCCAATTCAAATGCTTTGTGAAGTGCCTGTACTGCCTGAGGGACTTTCTTCTCATCGATAATACAGGTGATTCTGATCTCTGATGTCGATATCAATTCTACATTGATACCTTCATCGGACAATGCCTTGAACATCCGAGACGCATAACCCGGTCCGGTTTGCATTCCCGCCCCAATTACACTCACCTTTCCAAGTGTAGAATCACTCACACATTCCTTTGCCCCAATTGATTCGGCCACGGGTTTTATAATCCCCATAGTATTATCTACATCACTGCTCGCCACAGTAAAAGTAAGGTCTGTAATCCTGTTGACGCTGGCATTCTGAACAATGCTATCAACACTGACTCCTGCATTGGCCAGTGGTTCGAATATGCCGCTGGCAATTCCTGGCTGATCGGGGACGCCAACGACAGTTATTTTGGCTATATTTGGATCATGTGCTATACCACTGACTTTGTTTCTTATTTCCATAGAAGCGCCTCCGTGAATAAGGGTGCCGGGATTGTTATTAAACGACGATGCTACGAGTATGGGCATGCCATACACCCACCCTAATTCAACTGCCCGAGAATGCATTACCTTTGTCCCAACCGATGCACATTCCAGCATCTCCTCATAATCTATTACCTCCAGCTTCCGTGCTTCAGGAACAATTCTGGGGTCAGCAGTATAGACTCCGTCAACATCCGTATATATCTCGCATCGGTCAGCACCGAGAGCTATCGCCAATGCTACCGCCGTGGTATCGGAACCACCACGTCCGAGCGTAGTCACATCCATCGCTTCGGTGATACCCTGGAATCCAGCTACAATTACGATTCTCCCTCTATCAAGTTCCTCAATTATACGCGTCGGTGAAATATCTGTGATTCTTGCCCTGTTAAAACTGGCATCTGTTTTGATACCCGCCTGAGATCCAGTAAGACTAATCGCCCTGTGCCTAGCTGATCGTAAAGCCATAGTTAACAATGTTGCGGTTACGATTTCTCCTGTGGAGAGCAGGGAGTCCATCTCACGTCTGTTGGGACGAGTGGAAACCTGATTGGCCAGTTCGATAAGACCATCGGTGGTCTTACCCATTGCCGAAACTACAGCAACCACGCTGTTTCCCTGCTCCTTCGCTCGAACCAAGCGATCAGCAACATTCTTGATCTTTTCGGCATCGGCAACCGAACTTCCGCCATATTTCTGTACTACAATTGCCATTTTCTATCCATCCCGGGTCTTAAATACACATCGTACCTTTTAACGCACCTGCTAAGTATATCACCACATCAGTAATACGTTCAACATGAGCTGTAAAAGTTGACAACTACGTTTTTTATGTTATCTTTGTCCCAAATCAATTTGGCTAAATCAAAGGAGCGAAATGGCTGAGACAACTGACAAAACACAATTGGTTGCTTATTGCGGTCTCTATTGCGGCAGCTGTGGTTCATACAAGAAAGGCAAATGTAAAACCTGCAAAGATGGTGGTGGCTTTTCCAGGTGTAAGGTGCGAAAATGCTGCACTGAGTTGAATTACCAGACTTGCGCTGAATGTGATAAACTTTCTAACTGCAAAACAGTCGATAATTTTATCAGCAAGATCTTTGCACTTATATTCCGTAGCGATCGGAAGGGGAATCTGCGGCAGATTCGAGAAATGGGATTGGAGAAATGGGTAGAGGGACAAGCTGATTCCGGGAAGAAATAAGGAATCCCTTTGCACAGCTGTGATAAATTCCTACCAATCACGAGGTGACTATGAAAGGTTCACAAATACCTCTACGCGATCTCATCGCAAAACTCGATCCACAAAGGATTGAGATAACCCCAAAAACAGGCTGGGAGATTATTGCTGACAAGTCGCGCCAGGAAATAACGCAACAGGCTCGCTTTCTCGGTCTAAGATTACCAATTATTACTCCGGCAATTAAATAGTATCAGTTGGTAGCATAGGCAATCTTGGGA
>CAZWIP010000046.1:0-16303 GCA_964634125.1 uncultured Dehalococcoidia bacterium | reverse complement strand
AAAACTTATTTAACCTGAGGAAAACCGATGGGGGATGGCAGAAATACTGACGATCAACTGGCAAGACGGATATGCTGGATTGCCCGTGGTGCAGGCCTATTAATAACAACGCTCTGGCTGGTGATGGTAATTGGCTATGCTGTAGACGGATCCGAGCCGTGGACGTGGGAAAGCATAGTGATAATGGTGTTGATTGTTGCTTCTACGTTGGGCTTTATTACCGCTTGGTGGCGAGAGTGGATTGGTGGGGTAGTGTTAGTGATCTGCGCTATCGCGCACAGTACATTTGCCTGTTTTGCTGCCGGGCACAACCATGCGTTTGCTATGATTATTTCAGGTGGCCCATATCTTCTAATTGGTATCCTGTTTCTCTGGAGTTGGAGAAAATCAAGGAGTATTGAAGTTTAAGGTTTAGGGTTTGTCTTTTTTCTTGGTTTCCCCTCGATTACCAGCGTGAATTCACCTTTGGGTTTGGTGAAGTGCTCAATGGCTTCTTCTGCCGTTCCTCGGAATATCTCTTCGTGAAGTTTGGTCATCTCGCGGCAGATGGAAAGCCTTCGTTCTCCGGCTACTTCCTGAATATCTTTCAGAGTCGAAAGCAAACGGTGTGGCGATTCAAATGCGACGATGCTGCGCGGTTCATCGGTGACTGATTGCAGCAGTTTTTTCCTCTGTCCGGTCTTGCGAGGCAGGAATCCTAGATGGACGAACTGTTCAGCGGTGAACCCTGAAACTGCCAGTGCGGTGGGAATGGCGGATGGGCCGGGGATGGGCACAACGTCAATACTGTTCTCAATTGCTGCCTTTACCAGATCGTATCCAGGATCGTTGATACCGGGCATGCCGGCCTCGGAGACCAGAGCAACATCGCCTTCTTCAAAGGCTTTTAAAAGCTGGGGGAATTTGGATTTCTTATTATGTTCATGGTAGCTAGTTGTGGGTGTCTGGATATCGTGGGCAGCTAGAAGTCGTTTGGTTTTGCGAGTATCCTCTGCCGCTATTAGTGAGACCTCCTGCAGTGTGCGGATGGCCCGGATGGTTGTATCCTCGAGATTGCCGATAGGCGTTGCTACCAGATAAAGTGTAGACATCTATTTTAACCCCTTCTCCCTTCAAAGGAGAGGGCTGGGGTGAGAGTGATTTGTTTAAACTTCAAATTTCTTTTTTCGATAAGCCTTCATATAAGTCATGCAGCACTCATCCTTACCGGCGAGTGTTTCGGCGGCGGTGATGAAAGCCATGAGGCGCTTGTCGAGGGGATTCAAAATAGCAGCGTCTAGACCGTGTGTGATTGCTGCTACCACAAGAACCTGGTTAATTATCCATCGTTTGGGTATACCAAAGGAGAGATTCGAGTTTCCCCACACCGTATGTACGCCGGGGTATTCCTGCGTAATTCGCTGGATGGAATTCAGGGCTTCTACTCCGTGAGAATCTTTAACAGAAATGGGCTTCACTAGAGGATCAACGTAAATATGATCGATAGGCACATTAGCCCCGGTTAGCCCATTTATTAACTTGTCGGCATTTACCATGATCTCATCAACACCATCTGGCATCCCCTTGTCGCTGATACATAGAGCGACTACTTTGTAATCGCTATTGGAGAGGATCGGGAGGAGCTTGTCGTATCGTTCCGTCTCCAGCGAAATCGAATTGATCAGTGGGATTCCTTTGTGAGTTTCGAGCGTATCTTCAATTGCTTTTGGATTAGGGCTATCGATGCAGCAGGGTACACTTACAACTTCCTGTACGTTGGTTACTAGCCATTTGAGGTATTCACTTTCCTTGTTGGCGAAAACACCGGCGTTAACATCAATGAAGTTAGCCCCATGATCCTCCTGATCTTTGGCGACCTTTTTAATATATTCGGCATTTTGCGCTTCGATGGCCTCTTTAATTGGCTGGCGGCTGGCGTTTATCAATTCTCCTACGATTTCCATTTTCTCTCCTTTATCATATTGTAATTAGAAATAATATTTCAGTGATTCTTTCTTCTGGCAGTAGACTGGAATTGTAGTTTCCAAGGGATAGCATCGGATGTCGATTTGCCTATAGAAGTATCAGGGTTATTATGAAACGATTGGTTGAACCTGCTATTGAAGCAATCTGCGATGTGAAACGGGTACTGGGGGATGCCCCCGATCTTTAGCGGAATTTGGGCGGAGTTTCTCTGGTATTCTAACATAAGCTGATTTTCACTCAGCAAGGTTGACTAATTATCACTTTCCTTTGCTTACAAAGAAACCCTGAGAGAAGTATGGATGAATGCCCCCTTTTCCGATGTCTTTTTACTCTTATCAGTGTAGAATATCACGTGGCTGTTGTCAAAAATGGTCGTGTTTTCGAGGGGTTCCCTTGACCTGAATTAATGCTTGCGGTAAGCTACAATTGAGTTAGTATTTGTGAGCATGTTTGAAGGAGGAAAACAGGATATGAGTTTAACCTTTATGAATATGAAATCGGCTCTGATGACCTCGGAATCAGTAACCGAAGGGCACCCAGACAAACTCTGCGATAAGATCTCCGATGCTGTACTGGATGCCATTCTTGCCGAAGATCCCATGGGCAGGGTTGCCTGTGAGGTAACGGCCAATACCGGGCTGGTGACAGTGATGGGAGAGATTACCACGAGCTGTTATGTTGATATTCCCACGATTGTTCGCAATACGGTCAGAGAGATTGGCTACACTAGGGCGAAATATGGTTTTGATTATGAAACCTGTGGAGTGCTCGTTTCAGTTAAAGAACAATCGGCTGATATTGCAATGGGTGTCAATGAATCATGGGAGATCAAGGAGAAAGAGCAACAGAGCGAAAAGGATACTCTCGGTGCAGGCGATCAAGGTATGATGGTGGGATTTGCTTGTAACGAGACACCGGAGTTGATGCCCTTGCCAATTTCTTTGGCTCACAAACTTACTCGACAACTGACTAAAGTAAGAAGAGACAAAACCGTTCCATATCTCAGGCCTGATGGTAAGTCGCAGGTTACAGTTGAATATGAATATGGTGTCCCCAAAAGGGTACAGGCAGTGGTTATTGCTTCTCAGCACGATGCTGCTATTAAACTTGATGTCTTGCGGAAAGATGTTTTGGAGAAGGTTATCAAACCGGTCATATCGAGTGAATTGCTGGATAGTGATACCAAATATTTCATTAATGCTACTGGCAGGTTTGTCACCGGTGGTCCGATGGGTGACTGTGGCCTTACCGGACGAAAGATAATTGTCGATACATATGGTGGGATCGGCAGGCATGGGGGCGGATGTTTTTCAGGAAAAGATCCAACAAAGGTGGACCGGACTGGTTGCTATATGGCCCGCTACGTTGCCAAAAACATAGTTGCTGCAGGTCTGGCTGATCGGCTTGAGTTGCAGGTGGCGTACTCTATTGGAGTAGCTCATCCTCTTTCGGTATCACCGGAAACCTTCGGTACTGCCAAAGTAGATGAACAGATTATTTATGATTTGATTGACAAACACTTTGATTTCCGCCCGGGTGCGATTATTGAAACCTTGGACTTACGCCGACCCATCTACAAGCAGACAGCAGCTTACGGTCACTTTGGACGTACCGATATTGACTTGCCATGGGAAAAAACTGATATGGCTGAAATCTTAAGAAAAGAAGCCGGATTATAGACGATTAGGTTTCGGTGGTCAGGGAATACGAAATGTGGGGCGCGATAAATCGCGCCCTTTTCATATGGTATGTCATGCTGAATCCTTCAGCGAAGGATGAAGTATCTCATGGACAATCGGGAAGATTCTTTGCTTCGTACAAATGATATATTTCACTTTTCCCACATCATGCCTTACATGCTGATGTTACTTAATAAAAATGAACGTAAATCGGTCAAAATGCCTAGAAAAATCCTTGACCCTCACTTTTGGCACATGCTATACTAAGCAGGTTTTGTGTGATAAGGAGATAAACACTTGCTAGAGAACCTCGGTACACTCGGAATTTTCTTAGCGATAGCCATAATATTTCCCCTCTTACTCATCGGTCTTCCCTTACTACTAAGGTATAGTGGCGTTATCCCCAAAAACCCCAGTGAGGCCAAGCAGGATACCTATGAGTGCGGCATGAAGCCGTTCAAGGAAGCATGGACCCAGTTCAATTTCCATTACTATACGTTTGCAATTCTTTTTGTTGTCTTAGATGTCATGTCAGTGTTCATATTCCCCTGGGCAGCTAGGTTTACTGGGCTTGATGATGATGGAACTCGAGTTTGGGAAAGAGGGGATCAAGCAGAGGCATTAGTAGCAGTAATCGTTTTTGTCGTTATTTTGTTGATCGGGTTCCTGTACGCATGGAAGAAGAAAGCTCTGGAGTGGAAGTAACATGCCGGATTATGATCATTTGATATTGCCATATTCAAGCGGTGACGCGAACAAGGACGAAGGACTGCTTGTTGACGACATAATCGCTCGTTCACAGCAGCCAATACCGGATCCGGATGAATGGTTGTTAGGTGTTGATCATGGAGGCGTGGTACTTACTACAGTCGATGCCGTACTGGGCTGGGCTCGAAAGAGGTCACTATGGCCCATGATGTTTGGACTGGCCTGCTGTGCGTTTGAAATGATGTCCGCTGCAGGTAATCGATGGGACATCTCCCGATTCGGAATGGAGATATTCCGCCCTTCACCGCGCCAGGCTGATATGATGATCATCGCTGGTACGTTGACCTGGAAAATGGCTCCCGCGGTTCGTCGATTGTATGATCAGATGGCGGAACCAAAGTGGGTCCTGGCCATGGGCGCTTGTGCATGCAGTGGTGGCACTTTCTCCGAATCCTACAGTGTAGTTCCGGGAATCAATCGCATTTTACCGGTTGATGTGTATGTACCGGGATGCCCTCCCAGACCGGAAGGATTGTATCACGGTTTGATGGAGCTTCATGAGAAGATACAAAAACAGGGTTATCTTAAAGATAACATTCATTTGCCAAGGTTGGACTAGATAGAGAATGAAAGCGTTAGCAGGCCCTGATATTGAGGCCAGGATTGAGGCGGAAGTACCTGGTTCGGTTATTTCCAGCGATAAAGAAAGTATCTTGATCGAAAGCCGGTCTGTTGCTGGGGTGATGCGCTTTCTTAAGGAATCTCCTGAGTTTGACTTTAACTACCTGAATAACCTGACAGCAGTTGACTACCTTGGATATTTCGAAGTGATTTATAACATTACCTCGATGATAAACAAGCAGTCCCTGATGGTGAAGACGCGAGTCTATGGACGTGATAATCTTGAGATTCCTTCCGTTAGCCAGATATGGTCAGGGGCTGATGTTCAAGAGCGTGAGGTTTTTGATTTGTTGGGAATCCGTTTTATTGGGCATCCGAACCTTAAGCGCATCGCATTATGGGAAGGATTCGAAGGGCATCCGTTAAGACAGGATTTTCTTTAAAAAATATTTGGCGGGGAAGGGACTGATCCCTGAGCCCCGAGAGCTGATATCAATAAAATGGCACTGAAGACTGAACTGGTCACCATGAATATCGGGCCCCATCACCCGTCAACACACGGGGTCTTCCGCATGCGAGTTACGCTTGACGGTGAAATGGTGCGTGAAGTAGAGCCCATGTTCGGTTATCTGCATCGTGGTTTAGAAAAACTTGCCGAAGGCAGAACCTACACTCAGATTATCCCCTTTACTGACAGGCTCGACTACGTATCGTCGATGCAGGGTAATTGGGGGTATTGCTTGGCGGTAGAAAAACTGGCCGATATCGAGGTGCCAGAGCGTGCTGAATACATTCGTGTAATAGTTAGTGAACTGCAGCGCATGATCAATCACATGATGGCAGTGGGATTCTTCATCACTGACTTGGGTGCTATGCAGACACCGTTCCTGCTTATGTTCCGAGAGCGTGAGAAGCTTGTTGATTTATATGAGATGCTGTGTGGACAGCGCTTCCTGTATAACTATATGCGCATTGGCGGGGTAAGCCATGATCTGCCACCTGAGTTTTTCCCGGCAGTGACTAAATTCATGGAAGAGTTTCCGGCATATTTCCAGGAATTTGAAGACTTGCTTATGGGTAATGAGATTATCCAGGCACGTACAATTGGTACTGGTGTGATCTCAGCAGAGCAGGCCATTGACTATTCCATGAGTGGTCCATGCCTAAGAGCGGCTAATGTTGATTGGGACCTGCGTCGGGATGTGCCGTATTCAATCTATGATCGGTTTAAGTTCAATGTGATTACCGGCGAAAATGGGGACAACTGGGATCGTTACCGCGTACGCATGGAAGAAGTAATGCAGAGCTATGGGATTGTCCAGCAGGCATTGGAGCAATTGCAGGAAGTGCCTCAAGGACCGGTAATGGCCAAAGTGCCCAATTTGTTGCGCCCGCCTGTTGGGGAAGTGTATGTTGCTATCGAAGCTCCGAAGGGCGAGATGGGATTCTATATCGTTAGCGATGGTTCAATAGCTCCTTATCGATGGCATGTTCGATCGCCCGATTTCATTAACTTGGGAGCTTTGCGCGATATGGTCGTTGGCAGTAAGATCGCTGACCTGATTGCAACCTTAGCTAGTATCGATATTTGTTTGGGGAGTGTTGACCGGTGATAGTCACGCCACAAGAGGTAATGACCAACGTGCCTGCGTCTGTATGGCAGCCGTTTGATGATGCATTAGACTCCGGTTGGGCTGTCGACAATTTCTGGGCGCATTTAGCCCTGTTCTCCGTTGGCATTATCGGTTTCGTGTTGCTGGTGGTGATGGGCTTTATCTGGTTCGAACGCAGGTTCATTTCACCGATGCAGCTACGCATTGGGCCCAACCGATGTGGGCCGTTTGGTCTACTTCAGCCTGTTGCTGATGCTGTCAAAGTAATGCTGAAAGAGGATATTGTCCCCAATCTGGCGGACAAGGTCGTCCACTTCATTGCACCCATTGCCATTTTTGTTCCTGTCCTTCTTATGTTTGCTGTTATTCCTGTCCATGAGGGAGTTGGTCTCATACCCGATCTCAACGTCGGTATTCTGTTTGTTATAGCTGTGGGATCTATTGAGACGATCGCTGTTTTCATGGCCGGTTGGGGATCGAACAATAAATACTCGATACTTGGCGCCATGAGAAGTGTAGCCATGATGGTGAGCTATGAAATGCCCATGGCCTTTGCAGTGGTTGCCGTAGTGCTGGTTACCGGAACACTTTCGCTTCAGGGAATCGTCCAGGCTCAAACTATACCGTTTGCATTATTACTCCCGATGGCGTTCATTTTATATTTTATCGGAGCTTTAGCGGAATTGCAGAGAACACCTTTTGACTTATTGGAAGCGGAATCTGAGATTATTGCTGGATATCACATCGAGTATTCGGGAATGAAGTTCGCCATGTTCTATCTTGGGGAATACGGTGGTGCCATCATCCAATCCGCTCTAATTACTACGTTATTCCTCGCTGGATGGAAGGGTCCGTTCTTACCGCCATTCCTTTGGTTCATGATCAAACTGTTTGCAGTATTTGGCATGATCGTTTGGATTCGAGCAACGTGGCCTCGCGTTCGTATTGACCAGCTTATGAGTTTCGCATGGAAATATATGTTGCCGCTTTCGATAGTGAACTTGCTGATTGTGGCGTTGGAAGTGATATGGTTTGAAGGGGATGCCGTTACCTGGTGGCTAGTGCCGATTAACGTCGTTATTTGTGGTGCGCTACTCACTGGCTGGGCTTCTTTCTTCAAACTCAGGGGAGGGCCGGAAGTTGAGTCTTAAGCTTGCCGGAATCGGCCTTATGCAGGGCCTCTTCGTGGTCTTCAAACATGCCACTCGGAAACGGATCACGGAACAATATCCGGAAGAGAGGCTGACTGTATCTCGGAGGACACGGGCACAGGAGTTGGTATGGGATCCCGGTCGTTGCACGGGGTGCGCTACGTGTGTCAAAGCTTGCCCTCAAGGTAACCTTAAGATTGAAACTTCGGTAGGGCCGAATAATAACTATATAGTCGATAAATTCGAAAATGATGAGGGACGGTGCATCTTTTGCGGGTTGTGTGTTGAGGCGTGCCCATATGAAGCGCTGTTCTTCGGTCGAAGTTATGAACGATCACAATATAGCCGTGGTGAGTTAATAGCGGATAAGGACGAGATGTCCGGTGACGATAAGGAAAGAAGTGCGTACTTCAGACCGGATTTGTATGATGATCTGCCTGAGCAGACACTTTTAATTTATCGGAAACATAAAAAGATAATTTGAGATAAAAGATGGAATTGGGAACCGGCGAAAGTGTAGCATTCTGGATTTTTGCGATATTGGGAGTGATATCTGCAATCGGTGTGGTTGCTGTTAAGAACCTCTTCCGTGCTGCGTTGCTGCTGGTATTCTGCTTCTTCACAGTAGCAGGTATCTATGGAAGCTTGAGCGCCGATTTCATGGCAGTAGCGCAAGTGTTGGTCTATATGGGAGCAATATCAGTGCTTATCATTTTTGCTGTTATGCTTACCAGGGACCTCAGGCACGGTAATCCGTTCAACAGGGGTTGGGCATGGGCGCTGGTGATTTGCGCGGCACTCATGGGACTGTTGGTTTTCGTATTTATCGATACTTCCTGGCCCACGATTGAAGCTACACAAGTCGAGGCTGTAAATCAAGTCGGGAAAGACGAAGCTACCACTTCTGCGATTGCTGAATCAATATTTGATAAAGATTTCGGTTTTCTATTGCCATTTGAAATCGCAGCGGCCATGATTTTGGCTGCAGTCATTGGTGCGATAGCGCTAGTGAGGGATAAGTAAATGGAAGTTGAACTCACTCATTATCTGGTATTGTCCGGTATTCTGTTTTCCATTGGGCTGTTTGGAGCTCTTTCCAAACACAATGCCGTTGGTATCCTGATGTGTATTGAGATCATGCTCAATGCTGCGAATATTGCGGTTGTCGCCTTCTCCCGGTTTTTGGCCCCGGATACGGTTGTACTAACCGGGCATGTATTTGCACTGTTCGTTATTGTAGTAGCTGCCGCTGAAGCAGCGGTTGGCCTGGCAATTGTAATTACACTTTATAGAAACAGGGAGACTGTGGACGTCGAGAAAGTCGACTCCATGAAGGGTTAAACCATTATGTGGGTTGAAGTTAAAAGCGCACCAAATCGAATGATGGCGGAGATGTGGAAGGACCTTTTCGAAGGTGAGGGTATTCCTTCCAAAATGTTTCCGGCGGATGGTTCACTGGAGATGCGCGAGGCTGTAGCTTATAAGGTCTATGTTCCGAGCGAAAAGGCCCACATTATCGACGAGGTTCTGAGGAAGATATAGATGATACCCGACTATGCCGTCTGGCTCATAATATTTTTGCCAGTTATAGCGTTCTTGATCAATGGTCTTATAATGAGGCCATTGGCCAAAGAGAAGAACGCCAAATACTCCGGCTATATAACTATTCTCAGTATCGCTGGTTCATTGGGGCTAGCGCTCTGGGCGGTATATTCAGTAGCGGATGAGGGGGCCAAAGAATTCTCTCATGTGATCAGTACCCATTGGCTTGGTGTTGGTGACAATCTGAATATCGAGATCAGCTTACTGCTGGATAAACTCTCCGCAACCATGGCTCTGGTAGTGGGTGTTTGTAGCTTGATGATTCAGATATATGGTCAGGGTTATATGAAAGGTGACACCGGGTACATGCGATATTACACCTGGATGCCGTTGTTCACCGCTGCCATGCTGGGTGTAGCTCTTTCCGGCAACTTGATTTTCACCTTTGTATGCTGGGAACTGGTGGGTCTTTCTTCATATCTCCTGATTGGGTTCTGGTATCATAAGCCCTCTGCTGCTGCGGCTGCCAAGAAAGCATTTGTAGTGACCAGGTTTGCAGATTTAGGCTTTGTGATGGCCCTGGTTGGCATCTATTATGGCATGAATGAGACAGCCATTGGTATGGACACCAATGTGTTCAACATCTCCAGTATGCATGAGGTCGCTCATGCCGCGATAGTTGGAGGACTCCTGACTACCAGTGCGTTCACCTGGATATTGCTGGGGATCTTTGCCGGAGCAGCCGGCAAGTCCGGTCAATTCCCATTGCATGTATGGTTGCCGGATGCGATGGAGGGTCCCACACCCGTCAGTGCCTTGATCCATTCATCTACCATGGTCTGTGCCGGAGTGTATTTGGTAGCGAGGTTGTTCCCTATGTTCGCCATGCATGAATATGGTGAAACCGCTGCGCTGGTTGTGGCTGGGCTCGGAGGATTCACGGCTATTTTCTCAGCAAGCATGGGAATGGTAATGTACGATATCAAACGTGTGTTAGCGTATTCGACCCTGAGCCAGTTAGGGTATATGATGTTAGGCTTGGGGGCTGTAGCATATGGCGCTGCTCACACATCTGATCATCATGAAGCAGAGCATCTGATGGAGCTCGCGTTTGCCATCGGCATGTTCCATCTGTTCACTCATGCATTCTTCAAATCCATGTTGTTCCTTGCGTCCGGAAGTTTACAACATTCCACGGGAACATTTGATATCCGCCTGATGGGTGGAGTGCGCAAATATATGCCCTGGACCTTCTGGATATTTATCATTGGTTCATTGTCTCTCTCAGGGATATGGCCACTGGCTGGATTCTGGAGCAAGGACGGAATTTTGCTTGAATCGTGGGCCCATACACCATGGTTCTTTTGGCTGGCGATGATCACTGTCTTCATGACGGCGTTCTATATGTTCCGGGCAATCTTCATGACCTTCTTCGGGGAATGGAGAGGTGGCGATCCTTCCGGTCTCCATCACGGAGATGAGCACGACGATCACGGTCATCAGGAAGTCCACCCGCACGAATCACCGTTCGTGATGGTAGCCCCGATGGTGGTCCTGTGTGTGCTTGCTATTGGAAGTGGCTGGGCATTCTTAGGCCCAATAGATGCCAATGGATTCCTGGGTGGACACTCGCATGCATTTTTCTCGGTCTTCACAGAGTTCAGTCTTGATGAAGCCAAACACAGTCTACCGCTAATTGGGCTCATTGTTGCCTTGTTCGGCGTCTTTGTTGCCTATGCCATTTATGGTGCTCAGTGGGTATCGAACGAGGCTATCGGTAGAGCTTTTAAACCCATACGAACCCTGTGGTATCGCAAGTACTACATGGATGAACTCTACGAAGACATAATCATTCGGGGCGTACTGATGAGAGGCATCTTCTGGCTATGCGCTGCGTTTGATACTTATGTTGTGGATGGAATTGTCAATGGATCGGCAGGACTTGCCCGAGAAGTGGGTGGTTTGTTCCGAAAAGTACAGACAGGTCAATTACAAGAATACGGAATCGCCATGGGGTTTGGAGTGGTTGTGATGCTGGCGGCTGTACTCATAGGATTCTACGGATGATGGTAACAGGAGGATTTTCGGTTGTTCGATGATATCAATATCCTCTCGATAATATTGTTTTTGCCGGTTATCGGAGCAATCCTGATAGCTCTATTTCGTATTACCGATAAGGGCTTAAAACAGTTTGCTGCACTCGTCACTGGTGTTACGTTCTTGCTGGCGATCCTCATGTTCATCGATTTTGAGAAATCTGATGGCGGATTGCAGTTCATCGAACGGTATACATGGATCGATTCCATCAATGCTGAGTATTTCCTTGGTGTTGACGGCCTGAGCGCGCCACTGCTGTTGTTGACCGCATTCCTTGGTTTCCTGTGTGTTTTCGTTTCGTGGAACATTAAAGAGCGGGTTCGGGAGCACTTTGCCTGGTTGCTGATTCTGGAGTTCAGCATTATGGGCGTGTTCGTAGCTCAGGACTTCCTGCTGTTCTTTATCTTCTGGGAAATCGAGTTGATCCCGATGTACTTCCTCATATCGGTATGGGGTACCAAGCCTCCATTAGGTAGAAGGGATTATTCTGCGGTCAAGTACTTGTTGTACACATTGCTCGGTAGTGCGGGGTTGCTGGCTGGTATCCTGGTCGCCTACTTCCAGGGTGGAACTTGGGATATGACGCAAATTGGTAGCGAGGTTAAGGATTATTCAACATTGATATTTTTCCTGATCTTCTTCTGCTTCTGCGTCAAATTGCCTATGTTCCCATTCCACACATGGTTGCCGGATGCGCATACGGATGCGCCAACTGCCGGTAGCGTGATGCTGGCTGGCGTGCTTATCAAGATGGGTGGATACGGGATGATCCGCTTGGTGGGTATGTTCTCTGATCCAGCTAAAGAGTATGCATGGCTACTCATATTGTTGGGCATAATAGGGGTTATCTATGGTGCGGCTGCTACGTTGCGGCAGACTGACCTAAAGAGACTCATTGCATATAGTTCCGTGAGTCACATGGGCTATGTTCTGCTTGGCATATTCGCCCTTCAACAGGTTAGTGTGACCGGTGCAGCACTGCAACTGCTCAGTCATGGTGTCGTAACAGGTCTTCTGTTTGCCATGGTGGGCGTTGTTTATGATAAGACTCATGAGAGAAGAATTCCCTATTTGGGAGGGCTGGCGCGCCAGATGCCGATTGCCTGTGTGGTATTTTCAATCGCCGGTATGGCGTCGCTCGGGTTGCCATTGACCAGTGGATTCGCGGCTGAATTCCTGATATTTACCGGAAGTTACAATAGCGATGTGACTCCGTGGATGCATGTGTACACCATACTCGGCATTGTTGGAATAGTGCTAACAGCCGGTTACATTTTGTGGATGATTCAACGAGTCTTCTACCATGAACCGAGGAGTCAGTTTGATCATCTACCGGATGCGACTGTAATGGAGAGGTTCGTAATATTCTCTTTGGTAGCATCGATAATGTGGATAGGGATAAGACCACACTATTTCACAGACTTGATTGATAATAGTTTAAAATTTATGGCGCCCTGGTTGGGACAGTAATTGTGAAAGGTTCTTAGGAGAGAATTTTGGAGTGGCATTTAATTTCGCCTGAACTTACCATGGCCGTACTGGCTATAGTGGTAATTCTTCTCGACCTGGTTGTTGAGAAGAAACATTATCTGCCGATCGTCAGTGCGGTTGGTTTGATTGTTCCGCTAGTCCTGGCCATCGACCTGTGGAACGAGGGCGGCTTGGCAATGAACAACATGCTGGCCGTCGATAAATTCGCCATATTTTTCAAGGTCCTCATTCTCGGTATCACTGCCATGGTGATCATGTCATCATGGAGATATGTAAATGATAAAATCGAATATTTACGTGGTGAGTTCTATGCATTGATTTTGCTTTCGGCTCTGGGGTTGATGCTCATGGCAGCAGCTCGGGAGATGATTACAATCTATGTTTCGCTGGAACTATCCAGCATGTCTCTCTATGCGTTGACCGCTTTTCTCAAAGATCGCAAATCTACAGAATCAGGCCTGAAATACATTCTACTGGGTGGCATAGCTTCAGCCATATTGCTATACGGAATGGTGCTGGTCTTCGGGTTTACCGGAACAACCCATCTGGACGGAATCGAAGCAGCTCTGGCTGATGGAGGCGCACGTGAACCCGGTTTGCTGCTAGGCGTTATACTTATTGCTTCAGGATTTGCATTCAAGATCGGAGCAGTTCCATTCCACATGTGGATGCCGGATGTATACGAAGGTGCCCCAACACCGGTCACCGCATATCTTTCCGTTGCCAGTAAAGCTGCTGGATTCGCAGTAATCCTTCGAATCTTTTTTGAGGCCTTTGGCGAACCGGACTGGCTTTATGATGATTGGAGTGTGCTGTGGGGAGTCCTGGCTGTGGTGACCATGTCGGTTGGTAATCTGCTGGCTATTCAGCAATCGAATATCAAACGGCTTCTCGCCTATTCTGGTGTCGCGCAGGCTGGCTATATTCTGGTTGGTCTTGCTGCTGCAAATGCAGCAGGTCAAAGCGGAATTATGTTCTACCTGGCTGTTTACTCTCTGGCAAACTTGGGAGCATTCATAGCCGTAATAGCGATAAGCAACAAAATCGGCAGCGATGAAATCAGCGACTACTCGGGCATGTTCAAGAGAGCCCCTGTGTTGGCTCTTGTCCTTGGAGTTTGTTTAATCTCTTTAACAGGCATCCCTCCCACAGCTGGATTCATGGGTAAACTGGTGGTGTTTAAGGCAGCTATGGATGAAGGAATGCTATGGTTAGTTATCTTTGGTGTGGTTAACTCAGTAATAGCAGCGTTCTACTATTTCAAAGTGATGAAGGTTATGTTTATTGGTGAAGCGAAGTCGTTGGTAGGAATACCTTCCGATAGTGGAATTAGGGCTGCATTAGTGATAGCGACTTTTGGTGTGCTGTTGCTCGGTATTTACCCTTATGCACTGACCAAGTGGTCCGATATCGCAGCGGTACTTTTGCCGTAAGAAAAATTCGCAGCAATGTGCGTTAAGAAGAGGCGAGGTTGAAGGACCCCGCTTTTTTTTGTTGACCGTACCATCAGCCGTTGATATGATGGCAATGTTGGAGCAGAATGTTGAATTGGCAGATTGATATCCGAATTGATGAACCGTTTCAGGAATCTGTTCAGGAAGACTGGGTACATCAAGCAGTGCAGAAAGTACTCATTTTAGAAGATATCAGTGATTCTGTAGAATTGAGCTTGCTCATCACTGATGATACCACGGTGCATGAGCTTAACCGGACATATCGGGGAATTGATGAAACCACAGATGTGCTGGCCTTTGCTTTTCAGGAAGATACGGAGTTTCCCTCAATTTCAGATGGAATGACGCATCTTGGTGAAGTAGTTATCTCCTGTCCACAGGCAACAAAACAGGCTGAGGATTTAGGGCATTCTCTAAAAGATGAGATAAGTATTCTCGTTGTACATGGCGTTCTACATTTATTGGGACATGACCACGAATCTTCCGAGGATGAAGAACAAATGCGAGCAAGAGAGGCTGAAGTGTTGGCCAAGCTCAAATCGTAGGTGAATGGGTTCGAATGAAAAACGTTGTAATCATCGATGCAGTACGTACACCGGTATGCCGGGCACATCCAGATAAAGGATGGTTTAGAAACATCCGATCTGATGAACTTGGGGTGCTAGTTGTTAAAGAGTTGCTCAATCGTGTTAGGATCGATCCCGCTGAGATTGAAGACGTAATCATTGGATGTGCTACTCAGGCTGGTGAACAGGCGATGAATGTGGCTAGATACATTACTCTCATGGCGGGACTTCCCTTCGGAGTGGCCGCCCAGACAGTCAATCGACAGTGTGCTTCCGGGTCAAGTGCCATACAAATTGCAGCCCAGACGATTATGTCTGACTGTGGAGATATATGTATTGCTGGAGGAATCGAAAGCATGACACATCTACCGGAAGGTTTCGGGGCAGATCTGAATCCCCGGCGTTTCGATTTCGTTGATCAATCTGCTGCTTCGATGGGATTAGCGGCGGAGAACCTGGCCGATCTGTATGGCATTTCCAGGAAGGAACAGGAGGAATTTGCTTTGAAAAGCCACCAGAAAGCCGTGGCAGCTCAAGAGGAAGGTCGATTCGAAGAAGAAATAGTTCCGGTAGAGGTATTAGAGGAAGATGGTACAAAAACAGTAATTGATCGGGACCAAAATCCTCGCCCGTATACCTCGCTAGAGATGATGGCCACCTTCGACCCGATCGCCAAAGAGGACGGGACTATAACGCCGGCTACGGTATCCTTTGCCAGCGATGGAGCCGCTGCGGTACTCCTCGCATCGGAGGAAAAAGCGAGATCATTAGGTTTGAAGCCCAAAGCCCGTATACGATCGATGGCAGTGGCGGGAGTCGACCCGAAGATAACGGGAATCGGCACGGTTGCTGCAACTAGGAAAGCACTTAAGTGGGCGGACTTGACTGTAGATGATATCGACATCTTCGAAATCAATGAAGCTTTTTCAGTTGTGGCGCTTGCTTGTATGAAAGAACTGGGAATTGATGAAGGGAAGGTCAACCCTAACGGCGGAGCAGTTGCGCTGGGGCATCCCATGGGTGCTACCGGTGTGAAACTGGTAACGACCTTGATTCATGAGATGGGACGAAGAAAGGCTAATCTTGGTTTGGTTACGGTTGGTGTGGGGATGGGCCAGGGTGCAGCGATCATACTGGAAAGGATTGACTTCAGTTAGTCATTGAACTATACTTTTCATGTCCCGGATGAACGTAAAAACGGTTATCCGGGAAACCTCTGTTTACTTCAATATGTCATCAGGGGCCTGTAGCTCAGCGGTAGAGCGGTCGGCTCATAACCGATTGGTCGTTGGTTCGAATCCAGCCAGGCCCACCACCTTTTTTGAAGCTATTTTTACTCATTTTGTCCTCCTTTGGATGTTCACTGTTTTTTCGAAAATTAAGCAACTTGCTTAATTAATTTGTAGCTAATTAGCT
>CAZWIP010000045.1:0-16487 GCA_964634125.1 uncultured Dehalococcoidia bacterium | reverse complement strand
GCTATCGATGATTTTCTACTCGGACTTAGAATCCCACCCAGTAAAAAAATTCTATTTTCAGATATATATCGGTTGGTAGGATCAAAAGGGCAGGTTATAGGCAATATTTTCTTTCGTGGACGTGTTGTAACCGCACTTCAATATGAGCTAAGGTTTAGCACGAAACAGGGAGAAACGATCAAGATTGCGTGTATCACCCAAAAACCCAATCGTTTGACGTATCAGTTCAATTCGAAGGCAGATACCCGCATGAACGAAGGCGAGGAGCTTGAAAAGAAAATCAGAACACTAATTGGCCTTCCTGAAGACTATGACACCATTACGACCCCTAGATGGCGAAGGTAAATCCATGTACAATCTTAACCCGGTATAGCCTACCTTTTCTCTTTTCAGCAGACTCTGTTTTGCTGAAGAAAACTCCCGTTCACCCTCACCTCAGTCCTCTCCCTTCAAGGGAGAGGAAGTTCTCTCGCCATCGGGGGAGAGAGTTAGAGAGAAGGGAATTCAGCATTTATAGGGAATGGGGGTATTCACTCATAAATCACCTGCCCGGAAAATCCGGCTTGCGCTTTTCAACAAACGCGTTGACTCCTTCAATAAAATCTTCACTGAGATAATGCTGCTGCACTGCCGCCTTCTCCAGTTGAAGAGCAGTGTGGAGGTCAGTCTGAATGCCTTTGTTTACCAGCATCTTGACGCACCGGGAGGCCATGGGACTTCTTTCAGCCAGTTTCTGAGCCATTTTAAGTGTGGCCTCTTCCAGCTTATCATCCTCGACCACTTGACTCACGAACCCATAGGTTTGTGCTTCCTTGGCAGTTAACCAATCACCAGTAATGAGCAGTTCCCGGGCTTTTCGATAATGCATCTGGCGAATTAGCCTCTGAGTTCCCCCTCCGCCGGCTATCAATCCGTATTGAGCATGCTGGTCACCTATTCGGGTCGATTCGGCGGCGATGATAATATCGCACACTTCAGCCAGTTCGATACCACCTGCCAATACCATACCGTGCACAGCGGCAACGACAGGTATGGGAAGGGCTTCAATGGCATCGTAAGTGCGGTGGCAAAGCTCGACAAACCAGCGCATCCGGGGGACATCGCCCAGTATCTTCTGCACTTCTTTCAGGTCTGCTCCGGCACAGAATGCCCTGCCGTTACCTTTAATGACGAGAACACGGGTTTCACCATCGTTCGCTACATCTTCGGTAACTGCGTACAACTCGTCATATACCTGAGGGCTCAGGGCATTCAAATCGTCCGGCCGGTTCAATGTCAGCGTCGCGATGTGATCCTTCTTTTCCATAATCATGGTTTCGTATTTCATATAATCCTCCAATCAGCACTTCATTGCCGATCATTTCTCCATAATCAGTTTGGCAACAATTCGGCCACTTTCAGCCGCCCCCGCCCCTACAATCCAGCCTTCGGGTTTGACCCCGTCACCCACATTATACAGGTTTTCGACAGGGGTTTTCTGGTCCACATCGTATCCCTGCCATGATCTGGTGCAGGGCCATTCACCCGAGAAGTTTCTCCTGAGTAACAGCTGACCACCACACTTTTCGAAATCGGGGAAGACATCCGCCAGGTCCTGCATGAAGACATCGTGTTCCTCTTTTGGATCATAGTCCAATGTTGACCTGGGAACAGCAAATCCGTGGAGCAGATGCTTCCCGTGGGGAGCGTGCTCCGGCCACATCATCGTGGGCACACTCCAACTCACTTTTCTGCGAGTATCCGTGGTATAAAGCGTTCCGGGAAAATCCAGTAACGGTGTGTCCGTGGTGAAAAGATAATCCATCCCGATACTTGACCTCACCTTCTCGCTCACTTCACCAAGATAACCTTGATCGAAGTTCGTATCTCCCGCTAACTCGATTGTTTTCTTCGGCCCAACATTACTGATCACTACCGATGCTTCGATCTCCAACTCTTTCCCGCTTCGTTCGGCGATAACGCTTCGAGCCTCCCCATCTTCAACAACGATTTGTTTCACAGTCGTTAGTTTCCACACCTCCCCGCCATTCTCCTTAATCACCTTCTCTAAAGCATCGATGATATCCTTCAACCCATTCTTCGGGATACGAAAATCGCTTCTCCCCCGGAACGAAAGTAACGTCCGTATGAATTCGCCAGCGGGCAACTCATGTGAATTCATCCCGCACCAGGTAGTAATCTGAGCCTGAAATATACCGTGAATCGCTTCGTTATCGGTATATTGAAGGAGCCAATCTCGGAAGGCCCTCTCATTCGAAGGTGCCTCTTCGCCCATCGCCTGAACCAGGGCATTCATCACCCGATTGACCTCATCTTCGTCATGGCTGGCAACTGAAAGCAAATATCTAAGAGCGCCTTTTTCCGGCCAGTCATATACCTTTCCATTGATTCGATACTTGGCCATTGGAGTTCCGGCGCCCCGCATTTCTATCTCTGGAGCACTAACATCTTGCAGCGTTTTGTAAACAGGGTCATCCTTCCCATAAAGCAGCATCCAGGATGCCGTAGGAACAGTGTATCCTTTGTATTTCACCGAAGTGTATCGACCACCCACGATAGGCAATCTCTCAAGAACGATTATCTTGTAGCCCGCATTAGCCAGCAACGCCCCGGCGCATAGACCACCGATACCTGATCCGATAATTACTACATCGACTCGCTCCTGCGTCAACTTATACATCCTCCAGGGCATCGTTGGAGCAACAATCGAGACAGGTGAGGCATTCTGTACAGATAGTCGAATCAACTTCTGCAATAAACGAAGGAGATATATCCAGTGCTTCCTCCGGGCAAAGCAACACACAGGAACCGCAACCGATGCATTTTGCTTCGTTCACCTTGATTACCATTACTATGCTATTTCTCCTTTGGCGGTTGCGGAGGGGCCGGATTTTCGTAGGCAAGCAGTATTTTCTCCGGTACCAGTTTGACGATCTCATCAAACTTCCATGGGCCGTGTTCTTTGGCACTACGACGGAACTGGGTTTCCACCCTGGGCTGATTCCAGACCCCAATCGCTCCCGGAGTTGTGAGGAATAATTGCCCGTTGATATCCGCAGCTTCATCGCTGGCCAGATAGACCATGAATTCAACAAAGTATTCCGGGGGCATTAAATCTTCCCTGATTTCCTCCAGTTGTTCGGGGGGCATAATCCCGGCGGCAACTCTTTTCTCAAGAGAAGTAACCACGTCATCAGCAAACATCCGGGTCGATGCCCGGGGAACAAACGCGTTAGAGGTGATCCCATATTTGCCAAGTTCCTTTGCCGCTCCATAGGTAAACGTGGCGATTCCACCCTTGGCAGAGGAGTAATTGAGATGACTGGGGCCTCCCATGAAGGCTTCGGATACACAATTGATAATGCGTCCGAACCGCTGTTCCCTCATAAACGGCGTGGCGTGCCGGGTAAGATTGAAAGTGCCTTTCAGATGGACTCCAACCACCTGGTCCCACTCTTCTTCCGACATGTTCCAGATCATTTTCGGTTTATCGATCCCTGCGATATTACAGACGATATCAATCCGGCCAAAGTTATCAACACAGGTTTTTACCATCGCCTCGGCATCCTGAAAACTGGATACATCCCCGTAGTTGGTCACGGCTTTGACGCCCAGAGCCTGGCATTCTTTGACCACTTCATCGGCCGGTGATTCGGTCTCCTTGGCACCATCAATTGCCACTCCCAGGTCACAAACTACTATGTTCGCTCCTTCGCGTGCCATTGCCAGGGCTATCGCCTTGCCGATCCCCCTTCCCGCGCCCGTAATAACTGCATTTCTTCCTTTTAATCTATCACCCATTTTGCTCCATATCCTTTCCAGATATCTTTTAGAATAACAGGCTTATCGCCATGTTTCCATGCTCCGTTGGTAGGGTTTTCGGCCTACCGCATTAACCCGATGGTATCTGTCATCGACTGAGCCTCTATCACAGTTGCATAGCTCATTGCACAAGTCTATAATACTGGCAAACTCCGTCGGGGGGAATCTGATGAATGACACTGACTTGGACAAGTACTTCACCCAAGCCATACAAAGCGGAATTACCGAGGTAAAACAAATCAATCCCGAAACGGTCGTCACAGCAGCATGGGTACGGCTCAAATGCCAGTTCGGCTGTCTGGGGTATGACCGATCCTACAGCTGTCCCCCGAACACTCCGAAAGCTGATGAAACAAGAACAATCCTTGATGCTTACAACCGGGCAATCCTTTTCCACATCGAAGCCCCTCACGCAGAAGATCGGGGGAAGCGCATCAGAGAACACTACACGATGCTGACAGATATGGAAGGAGACTTGTTCAAAGAAGGCTACTATAAAGCCCTTATTTTCCTATCGGGCCCATGCCGACTCTGCAAGGAGTGCTCATACCTGAACGATGATCCATGCACACTCCGCGACAGAGCCAGACCTTCAATGGAAGCATGCGGTATCGATGTTTATCAGACAGCCCGGAATAACGGATTTCCCATAGAGACATTGAGCGACAGAACCCAAACACAGAACCACTACTGCCTCATGTTGATCGACTAATTGAAGCGATCATCGCTCCGCGTGCCAGGCTTTTACGGCTCTAAATCAAATGGTAACCAGTTTGGATCAAGCATGTAGATATTTTGATCTTCTGCTCTCGCTTCCTGTATGATGCAGTAATTCGGGGAGTAGCGTTTGGTAGCATCGTAGCTGTAACGTTCCACACCACTCACCATTTCGGAATATGATATCGTTGCATTATAGAGAGCCACTGAATCGATGTTTTCTGGCCCTACAGTTTCAGCAGCACCTTTTATTATTTCCATTACCTGAAACCATTGGCTTGCAGCAAGATACCCAACACCGGACCGCATGATAGTTTCAGCCTCAGCACTGTCATGATTCTCGAACAGTATCTCCTTGGTTAAATCGATGATGGGGCCCTTCTCCGTCCAATACTGGCTGGCTCGAATGAAAAGCATACCATCGATATCATCCCAAAGATCTCCTTTATCTATCAGACCCATAAAGGCGCCTTGTGTATCAGTTCCAATGAATGTGGTGTCATAACCAGCGGTGATGTAGTCTTTTACAAATACATGCATTGGGGTTGGCGTAAAAACATAATCGCAGTCTTTGAGTGCTTCGATTTCAGAATCCCATATGAATTGAAAATTGTTGAGATAAGCGCCTTGAAATTCAAACTGCTCCGGATGCATCTCAGCGTATTCCTCTACTGCGCTCATGAAATTGACTGAAAATGCATCCGTCCAGGCAGCCCCTCCAATCTTGGCCGGTCCCTTAGCCTCATAATCCCAATGATTCTCCGATATCCATCTAGCAAGCGTATAAGCACAGTTTTGAGGGACTATACCAAAACTAAATACGTATCCCGGAGGCATAATTTCCTCGAGATTAGCCGTGGCGACAAACATAACAAACTCATCTTCATCCACTGTGGGCTTGAGGCTCACCGGAGTTGGCGGAACACAACTTACCAGCAGGTCAGCCCCTCTCTCTTTCAGCCACTCGTACCCTGGTATATCACGGGCTGGATTAAACTCATTATCATACGATACAACCTCCACTTTGACACCAGGGATTAGATTGTTGTCATTGTAATACTTGACCATATCCTCCAGCGCCATATTGATATATACCTGAGCATTGGCGGAAACCCCGGTTAGATCCGTAAGGTTGCCGATGGTTACAACTGCATTTTCAACAGGAGACGTTTTTGGTACGTCTGTTGGCTGTACCAAGGATGAAGGCGAAGGTTCTCCACTTCCACCACAGCCAACCATCGAAGTAAACACTAACAATACCACTCCCAAAAGGACAATCACTGGTCTCAACAAAGTTTGTAGCATCTCTCCTCCTTTATTTAGTGTCTGAATGCGCTAAACTGTACTATACAAAAAATCCCAACCCTTTCCGGGGGGATACTATGGCCCGGTGAGTGCGGGGAGCCATTCAGGATCAGCCCTGAACAAATTCCCCTCTGCTGCCCTCGCCTCTTGCACCAGGTAGTAGTTAGGTGAGATGCGTTTGTTCTTATCGAAGCTATAGAGTTCGATGCCATCGATAGTTTCAGAATATGACACTGTTGCATTATAGAGGGCCTCTGAATCGAAATCCTGTGGCCCGACAGCCTCAACAGCATCCTTTATTATTTCCAGCATTTGATACCATTGACATAAAGAAAGATACCCGGTGCCTGCCCGCATGTACTCTTCCGCCTCAGTACTGCTATGATTCTCAAACAGGAGATCCCTGGTTAAATCGATGATTGGACCTTCTTCGCTCCACCACCGTGACGATCTGATGAAAAGCGCCCCATCGATTTCTTCCCAGAGGTCCCCTTTATCGATCATTTCCATAAATGCTGCCTGAAAATCCGCTCCGATGAACGTAGTTTCATAACCGGCCTGGTAGTATTGTTTCACGAAGGCATGCATAGGTGTCGGCATAAACACGTAATCACAATCCTTCAACGCTTCAACTTCAGGACCCCACACAAATGAGAAATTGTTGAGATGTGCGCCTTCAAATTCAAACTGGTCTGGATGCATCTCAGCATAATCTTTTACCGCATCGAGGAAATCCATCGAGGCAGTATCGGTCCATGCGGCTCCTCCAATCTTAGCTGGCCCCTTGGTCTTATAATCCCAGTGATTTTCCGAAATCCACTTAGCAAGAGTGTAACCACAATGTTCCGGGACAATGCCCAAACTGAATACATATCCGGGAGGCATGAGTTCATCAAGGTTACCAGCTGGAACAAACATCACAAACTGGTCCTCATCTACTACAGGTTTGAGGCTAACAGGTGTTGGAGGAACGCAACTCACCAGCAAGTCAGCCCCTCTCTCTCTTAACCACTCATATCCGGGTATATCATTAGACGGATCAAACTGGCCGTCAAATGTTTCAATCTCGAGCTCGATACCTGGTATCAGGTTGTTGTCATTATAATGATTGACCAGGTCTTCCATTGCATCATTTATAATGATCTGAGCATTGGCAGAAACCCCGGTCAAATCTGTAAGATTGCCAATGGTTATCACTACATCTTCGGGAGGGGGTGGAGGGGGTGTCTGTCCTGACCCTGGTGTATCTGTTGGCTGCACTATTGGTTGAGGTGACGATTCTCCACTACCACCACATCCAGCTACCAAAGACAACCCTAGCAGCACTACCACCGAAATGATAACTACTCGTCGATACAAGGCCTGCATTGTCTCGTTCCCCCTTTCTCCGGTCAAATATGCCTGTCAACAATACACACGTATCCCTTGGTAAATCATTCTCATTTTGCAGTTAATATACCAGCTAAGTACCAAATTGAGAAGAATGCTTACTTGATAGAGAGAGTTCACAAATCGAGCGGAATGCACCAGGTAAACAAAATATAAACGAATTATTGGTTAGAATACCAGTCACACCTGCGACCAGCCAGAGCCTATTTGAGGGGTTTTTACTCTAGAAGTATTACTTGGTTATCAACCATCAAGGACCAATACTTACCTACAAAGTAGATATACATACTCTTTAAGATACTCAAGCACAGATCCATTAAAGGGCGAGCTGAATACTATATATCCAGCGTCTTATATTTAGAGGGGCAATCCTCAGATTGTTCAAGGCTTTCAACCAAGCGATAAAGCAATGGAGATCAGATAATGCAAATCCTGGAAGTATTCGTCAAACGGTTACATGAAATTGGCCGAGATCCAAACCTTGATCGTGATGAGCGAAGGATAGCAGTCGAATTCGAAATTCGGCGATTCACTTCGAGTCTGAAATCGAAGAGACGTGCCAAACTCCGACCGTGTTCATCAATAAACAATACCCGATTGAACAAACGTGGTTGTAAATCCCGCAGGCTTGAGATGTTGATCTAGCAAACCGATTCCTCATATTAAATCCATAATTCGAATCATTCCTTTGCCTTAAATCCCAATGGTTTGTCATGGCTGTGTGTCCTTGCTACAATGAAACCACTATTTGAAAATCACACTATCTCCTTCGTCTTAATCAGTACCAAAAAGGAGAGTATTCCAAATGAACAAATATGCGTCCCGTTTCATTATTTTACTTTTGCTATTCATCATCATTCCCGGATGTTCAGATTCAGATGATACCAAAGAACCCCACAAATCCTTTATATGGGAAGTGACTTCGGAAGCAACCACAGTCTATATCTTGGGGTCAATTCACGTGGCTAACTCCGATCTCTATCCATTGGCCGATGTCATAGAGGATGCCTTCGATCAATCCGAAAACGTAGCCGCAGAATTCGATATTACCAGTTTCAATGAGATGGAAGCAGCAGCTCTTCTGATGGAAAAGGGCATGTATTCAGGCGGAGAAACGCTTCGTGATAATATTCCCGAAGATCTATACAATAGGATGTACGACATGCTTGAAGATCTGGGAATGAGTAAACTTGAACTGAACGGGCTGAAGTTATTCGAACCATGGGTAATTGCAATGGAAATCGAATTGCTAATCTACGATGATTATGGATACACCGGTGACTACGGCATCGACCAATATTTTCTGAAGAAAGCACATGAGGAAGATAAAGATATCATCGATCTCGAATCAGCAGAGTTTCAAATTAACTTATTTGACAACTTCTCCGAGGAACAACATATATTACTGCTGGAAGACGCTGTTGAAAATATCCCAACAAAGAACGAAATAGAACATATGTTCGAGGTATGGGAGATGGGTGATATTACTGAAATGGAAAAGATAATGTTCGAAGACCTGGATGAGCACCCCGAATTCATACCTATCAGCGAGGAACTAATAGATGAACGAAACTTTGGTATGGTGGAGAAAATCGAAGGATTCCTTGAAGATGATGAGATATACTTCGTGGCAGTCGGTGCGGGACATCTGGTCGGGGAAAACGGGATCATCAATCTCCTGGAGGAAAAGGGTTGCATAACAGAACAACTATGAATACCTCCCAAAACAAGGTTACATCCCTGAGCGAAGCCATTAGCAAATACGTTGTTAACGGCTCGCATATCTCCATCGGCGGTTTTACTGTTAATAGGAACCCCATGGCCGCAGTGTATGAGATCATTCGGCAGGGGATCAAAGACTTCCACCTCTATGCACACTCCAACGGACAAGGAGTGGATGAACTCATCGGGGCGGGATGTGTTTCAAAATTGGAGATCGCTTATGGGGGTAATGGCCGATTCGCCCCAACCTGCATTCGATTCAAGAAAGCGGCAGAAGAGGGCAGTATTCTGATTGAGGATTACTCAAACTATCAGATGACACTTCGGTTTCTGGCTGGCGCTATGGGAATCCCGTTCCTTCCCACTCGCTCTTCACTGGGCACCGATATCACGGATCGATGGGGGTTCTCAGAAACGATCAGGAAAGAAAACCCCGACATACCGAATGACAAACTCATAATCATGGACAACCCTTTTGGCAATTGGGGTGACGTATCCAAAGTCGCACTGGTTCCAGCAATCAATCCTGATGTCACCATCATTCATGTTCAGAAATGCGATTCTCAAGGTACACTCAGAATGGAAGGTCTCACGTTTTCAGATATCGAGCAGGCAAAGGCGGCAAATCACTTAATCGTCACCTGCGAAGAACTGGTTGACTCAAGCGAACTCAGAGAGAACCCCGATTCAAACCAGATACCATTTGTCTATGTGGATGCGGTGGTGCATGTTCCCTTTGGAGCCTATCCCACGGCTTGCTACCGATATTACGATTACGACCCTGTCTATCTCAATGCATATAGAAAATATGCTAATGATGACGATCGTTTTAAAGAATACCTTGACCGATTCGTTTATGGGATTAAAGATCACCAGGAATTGCTGAACCTAGTCGGAGACGAGAGATTGCGCAGTATTACAGCGGACCCAAGAACCGGCTATTCGACAGGGTTAGACAGGAAGTAATGAAAATCACCACAGAGAACATTAGAGATCGCTGAGATTTTGGAGTGCGGTAGTTCAACTACCGGCGAAACATAGCGGCAGTGAGACTGCCGCTATCCAGAATAACCTCAATTTTCTCCGCGTGCTCTGCGGTGAACAATTACACTGGCAGACAATCAAGGAAATACGATGACAAAGTATACATCGAGAGAGATGATGGCAATCGCCGCCGCACGTGAGATCAAGAATGGCGATATCGTCTTTTGCGGCACGGGAATTTCCATGCTCGCTGCGATGGCTGCCAAACACATCAGCGCCCCGGAAAGCGTGATTATCTTTGAAACCGGGGCCATCGATCCCAAACTCGAAGAGATACCTTTGGCCGTTTCCGATTCCCGGATCATGTATGGATCTTCGATGAACAGCGGGCTCGCGGATGCCTTTGCAATTATGCAGAACCAGGCTACCGGCCAACACGTTGTGGGCATTTTAGGAGCAGCGCAGATCGATAAGTACGGGAATTTGAATTCAACTGCTATCGGTCCATACGCTAAACCGGATGTACGTTTCCCCGGTAGTGGGGGCGCTTGCGACGTGGCCTCTTTTGTGGGAAGAACGATCATTTTCATGCAACACGAAAAAAGACGATTCGTACCCAAACTGGACTACTTTACCAGCCCGGGATGGATCGATGGGCCCATGGGTCGGGAAAAGGAAGGTTTGCCACCGGGTGGGCCAGTCGCCGTTATCACCAACATGGCAGTGATGCGCTTTGACGAAAAAACGAAAGAAATGTATTTAGATGGATGCTACCCGGGAACCACTCCTCAAACAGTGTTGGATAACATGGACTTTGAAGTAGATATCTCACAAGCACGTGAAATCCCACCACCCTCAGATGAAGAACTCAGGATACTCAGAGAAGTGTGTGATCCTCAACGATTGATACTGGGGTAACCAATGTAGCGCGACCCTTTAGGGTCGCTACCAGCGAGGCTAAAGGGTCGCGCTACGTGATCAGCCACAAGCTAACCTCCGGGAAGGTTTTCAATTCAAACCCTGTCAAGCTCAGCCATTCTCTGATAAAATGAACCTGCTGGAACGATTATGTCCCTCGATTCTATATTCATTAAAGGTGCTCGCGAGCACAACCTCAAGAACATCGACGTCACCATCCCCAGAGATAAACTGGTGGTTATCACCGGTGTGTCCGGATCGGGGAAGAGTTCGCTTGCTTTCGATACCATCTATGCTGAGGGGCAGCGCCGATATGTCGAGTCACTTTCGGCCTATGCCCGCCAGTTCCTCGGACGGATGGAAAAGCCGGAAGTTGATTACATCGAAGGGCTGAGCCCGGCAATTTCCATCGATCAAAAACGAACCAGCCGAAATCCCCGATCCATCGTTGGCACAGTCACCGAAATATACGATTATCTGCGGCTTCTATTCGCACGAGTCGGTCATCCCCATTGCCCTCAATGCGGCCGAGAAATCTCCCGGCAAACAGTGCAACAGATCGTTGATTCGATTCTCGAACTCCCCGAAGGGCAGCGCTTCATGGTAATGGCTCCCGTGGTTAGAGACCGCAAAGGTGAATATCAGTCGGTTTTCGAAGACCTCAGAAAAAGCGGGTATGTCCGAGTACGGGTCGATGGAGACATCCGTGACCTGTCCGAAGAATTCAACCTGGAGAAGTACAAACGCCACACTATTGATGTTGTAGTGGATCGATTGGTATCCGGAGACAGCGAACAGGCAGGAAGGCTAGCCGATTCAGTGGAGACAGCATTGAAGCTAGCAAGCGGTATTGTCCTGATCTCAATTGTCGATGGCGAGGAGTCACTGTTCAGTGAGCATTTTGCCTGTCCGGTTTGCTCGATAAGCATCGAAGAAATCGAACCGAGAACCTTTAGTTTCAATTCGCCCCACGGCGCTTGCCCGGACTGTACCGGTCTTGGCACAAAATCCGAGATTGATCCAATGCTTGTTGTTCCCGATAGAAACCTCTCTCTCGATGAAGGGGCCATCATGCCCTGGGCCAGATCCGGCTCCATGAGCTACTGGTATGCGTACCAGATTAACGACCTGGCATACAGCCATGGCTTCTCTACTCACGTCCCGGTTAAGGATTTGACCGAAGAGCAGCTCGATCTGGTTCTCTATGGAGAGAAAGGTGAACGGATGAAATATCGCAATCAGTTCGGCCAAATTCGAGAACGTTCCGTCGGTTTTGAGGGTGTTATCCCTAACCTGTCCCGACGATACAGAGAGACTGAAAGCGAGTATTCCCGTGCTGACATCGAACGGTTCATGAGTTCCCATCCATGCCCGACCTGCGATGGGCAACGCCTCAAACCGGAAGCTCTGGCAGTAACCATTGGTAAATTGAATATCACACAGGTAACTGTCCTTTCTATTGCCAAGGCGCTGGATTGGATTGACCAACTGGACGGGCCGAATGGAAAGAAAAAGAAACCCGTACTCACCTCACGCGAGCAGACGATCGCTGAGCAGATATTAAAAGAGATTCGATCCCGGCTTGGATTCCTGATGAATGTGGGCCTCGACTATCTCACTCTGGATCGACCCGCAGGATCGCTTTCCGGGGGTGAATCGGCACGAATTCGTCTTGCTACACAGATCGGAAGCGGGCTGATGGGTGTACTCTATATTTGTGACGAACCCACGGTCGGTCTTCACCCGATTGATGGAGCTCGACTCATCAAAACTCTCAAGAACCTGCGAGATCTGGGAAATACTATTTTGATCGTCGAACACGATGAAGCCATGATGCAAGCCGCAGATTGGATTGTCGATCTCGGACCCGGCGCCGGCGAGCATGGAGGACAACTCGTCGCTACTGGCTCAATAGATGAGATTAAGCGATGTTCCAATTCGATCACCGGTCAATATCTGAGTGGAACCAAAGAGATTCCGTTACCTGAAAAACGGCGCGCTGGTTCCGGGAATGAACTCACTATCAAAGGGGCCCGAGAAAACAACCTTCAGAACATCGATGTCCAAATCCCGCTGGGGGCATTCATCTGCATTACCGGCGTCTCCGGTAGTGGCAAGAGTACGCTCATTGATGAAATCCTGCATAAGAAACTGGCTCAAGTTTTCTATCGAGCAAAGGAGAAGCCGGGCGATTTCGATGAAATCCTGGGTATCGAGCATATCGATAAAGTGGTGGATATCGATCAGTCTCCCATTGGGCGCACTCCGAGATCGAATCCCGCAACGTATACCGGAGCCTTCACTCGTATTCGAGAGTTGTTCGCCACCGCTCCGGAAGCTCGGGCACGCGGTTACAAACCCGGGCGTTTCTCGTTCAATGTAAAGGGAGGACGCTGCGAGGCCTGTCGCGGAGAGGGATATAATCAGATCGAAATGCAATTCCTGCCCGATGTCACCGTACCCTGCGAAATATGTCATGGCAAACGCTACAATCGGGAAGCGCTTGAGATTCGCTTCAAAGGTAAAACCATCGCCGAAGTCCTGGCCATGACAGTCCAGGAGGCATACGAGTTCTTTGAGAACTTCCCGGTTCTGAAGACGAAGTTCGGTACGTTGAAAGATGTAGGATTGGGCTATATCCGCCTGGGTCAACCAGCAACAACTCTCTCTGGCGGCGAAGCTCAACGGGTGAAGCTGGCAACGGAGCTTTCCAAACGTGCCACCGGTAAAACATTGTACATACTCGATGAGCCAACCACAGGTCTCTCATTCCACGATGTGGCTGCCTTGCTCAAAGTACTGCAAAGGCTGGTGGATGCAGGTAATACCGTTGTCCTGATTGAGCATCATCTGGACCTCATCAAATGCGCCGATTGGATCATCGATCTCGGTCCGGGTGGAGGCGATCGCGGTGGCAACATTGTAGCCACCGGTACACCAGAGAAAATCGTTAAATCCAAGAAGTCCTTCACCGGACAATACCTCAAAGAAGTTCTACGCTAACAACACGGCTCTTGTGATACTATCCAACCGGTATCTAGCAGATACGACATGCCCACTATGAATAACGCAGAATTCAACGTACCTCAAAACGAAGCTGGAAGCAATGGTATTTACCACGGCTGGGTAGTCGTAGCAGCAGGCTTCGTGCTGGTTCTTGTCCTGTATGGTGCATACTACTCATTTGGCGTGTTCAAAAATCCAATATTGGATGACCTCGGCTGGTCCGATACCGCATATTCCGGAGCGCATGCTGTCTATCTTATAGTCCACGGTATACTGGCTATCATCCTGGGACGCCTCAGTGATAAATATGGCCCACGCTGGATTGTGGCATTCGGTGTGATATTGATAGCACTGGGATATGGATTGACTTCACAGATAAATGCACCCTGGCAATTCTATATATCTCTCGGCCTGTTGATAGGCATCGGAATGGGTGCAGCGTACGTTCCCCCTCTGGTGACTGTTGCCAAATGGTTCGATACAAGAAGAGGACTGGCGTTGGGTGTAGCGGCTGCTGGAGTGGGGGTGGGGCAGATCATTCTGCCACCGCTGCTGAAGTTGCTCATCAAAGAGATTGGCTGGAGAGACTCGCTTCTGGTGATGGCAGCGATGACTTGTGTATTGGGAATATTTGCAGCACTCGCTCTTAAGAACCCACCAAACGCTACCGATAGCGAGAACGAAATTCCAACCAGGCAAGCAATCAGGACACAATCATTCTGGTTCTTGCTTTTCGTTTTCGCATGTCTTGTTTTCGGTACCAACATGATAATGCAACACCTGGAGCCGCATGTTGAAGATAGCGGGATTGGCGATATTCCGGCTTCACTTGTGATTACAGTGATCGGCGTCAGCGGAATCTGTGGACGAATTCTAAGCGGTTATGCTGCGGATAAAATCGGTAACAAGATAACCGCAGCCACATGTCTGGGATTGCAAGTGATCGTATTTTGTTGGCTATTTAAAGCGGATCAACTATGGGCTTTCTATGTTATCGCGATGCTTTACGGACTAGGCTACGGTGGAACCTTGCCACTGATCATAAAGATGAGTTCCGAATTCTTCGGCACGATGTCAGGCGGTACAATCTTTGGGATACTGTTGGCCGGGGCTTCGGTCGGAGGGGCTGCAGGCGTTTTTTCTACCGGTATTATACACGATGTAACCGACGAGTATTTCTGGGCATTTTTCACAGCCGGCACTATAATTGTAGTTGCATCCATCTTCAACTTGATTCTGAAGCCACCTGCGAATTCATCATCTAATATCTAGTACAATCATGTCATTGACAACTTTCATGGCCAACCGTTATTCTATTAATAGTCTCCCATCATGCAATTGTTATTACATGATGGGAAGTTTAATGTAAATAACACACAGAAAGGGTATTTCATACGTGAAGAAGTTTCTGAGCACGGTATCGATAATAATAGCGAGCTTAACAATTGGTTATATTTTTGTTTTCAGTTGGGTCGCCGGGCATTTAGCAGGTAAACTTGGTGGCGGTCAAGCAGAGGGAAAAGCCGGTAGAGTAAAATCAATCATCATTCCGATTGGTACGAGATGGAAGCTCCATCTGCATCATTGGCTTTGTTCACTGAGCCTGATGAGTGCCATCGCTGCTTCCGGATTATTTGTCCTCGGGCCACATGTAACATACGGATTCCTGGGAGGTCTGGCTTTCCAAGGCATTTACTGTTACGACGATTGGCACAGGATCTTAATTAGAAGGCGACAGCTAATGGGCTCCGATAGATAGATCTGTATTAAAGCAATAAAGGTAACAAAAAAGGCAGGAGGTATGTTTCACACTTCCTGCCTTTTTTACGTATATCCTAAGTTGAAGATTTATCGCATTAAATCAACTCTTTTGGTTGTTCTCATCTCAAATTGCAGAATTCATCATATCTTGTTGTGCAGTATTCTACTTTAGTCCCCTTCATCTTCGGCCATAAATCGGTATGCAATCACCATACGCCCAAAGCTATCCGCAAGGTCACCGATTTCATCATTTGACTTCACTTCAACATTGACGTCCAAGTCTCCCATACTGACCTTTTCAGCAGCATCGCTGAGCTGAACGATAGGTCTGACAATGCTACGACTCAACAAGAAAGCCATAACCAGCACCAAAACCAGAGCCACAATAAGGATTACCACAACTGTAGCCATCACACTCTGAGTATTATCCTCAAGATCGCTTTCAAGTTCATCCAGGCTTTCAAGCGCAGCAAAAGCATATTCTTCAGGCTGTTCAGTCATGAACGTAAAACCACTTCCAACATATCCTTCAGTCTGCAAAGCCTCCTCAAGGGAACTGGTCGCTGCGCGAGCATAGCCTACCACGTAATCACCGGAATCGGTCGTGAACGCTTTAGCCTTTATAATCTCCTGATCCACAGATTCGATAGCACTCCTTACGTTCTGTTCGGCCACAGTAAAGGGGAACTTCTCCATAGCAGTCATATCATTCGTCTCATAGTCATACCATCTCATCACCGCTACCGGTTCCTCAGACCAATCAACGTCCGTAGTTTTTCGGGGCTCCGCATCATTCAGCTGCCCGTCCCCATTATTAACCCGGCAATTAAATACTAGACAAAACATCGAAAATATATTACAAT
>CAZWIP010000044.1:0-16620 GCA_964634125.1 uncultured Dehalococcoidia bacterium | reverse complement strand
CATCTATTTCGCTCTGATCAACGATGCGCTGCTTAGTGTGAACACGCCCTAGTTTAATTGAGCAACTGAGTCACGGCTGGTCGATGCGAATATAGCCATTTGACATCAGTGGCAGAATCATGAAAAAATATCGGAAGGAAATATCAAAATATTTGTTTTTTAATTAGGAGGATCGATGCCAGAACAACTAGATATCAGTAATAAAAACTGCACCATAGAAAAGGAAGGTCATACGCTAATAGTCACTCTAAATCGGCCAGAGGCAAAAAACGCGCTTAGCGGGGCCATGCTTGTTGGAATGTACAAGGCATGGCGCCGATTGGATGAAGACGATGATCTCTATTGCGCTATCCTGACCGGAAAAGGGGATACATTCTGTGCCGGGATGGACCTGAAAACGGGTCCAGGTCCAGGTGAAGACGATGATGAAATACAAACGCTAATGCAATCAGTTCCGAATCTGCACTGGCAGGCTTTGCTGCGAGATAATCAACCCAACAAACCAATTATCTTAGCCGTAGAAGGGTATGCTCTCGCAGGTGGAACTGAGATATTACAGGGCACGGACCTCCGAATCGGAGCCGAAGATGCTATCTTTGGAGTCACCGAAGTGGCACGAGGTCTCTATCCGATGGGTGGCACCCCGGTTCGTTTACGACGGCAAATTCCCTACTGCCTGGCCGCAGAAATCCTGCTGCTGGGGCGACGTATCACCGCGCAGGAAGCGCTGGAATGGGGATTGATCAATCGTATTGCTCCCAAAGGTAAGGCATTGGAAGAAGCCATGAAGATGGCACAGGTGCTTTGCGAGAATGCTCCTCTCTCAATCATAGCAATTACCCGATCATTGAGGGAACTTCAATTCCTGCCCGAAGAGGAAGCTATGCCAAAGCAGGATGAGATCGGCTGGCCAATATTCATGACCGAGGATTCCAAAGAAGGCATGAAGGCCTTCAAAGAGAAGCGCAAAGCCATTTACAAGGGTCGTTGATAAGTAACCTCCGATAAATTTAGTTATCACGCTGACCGTCTGGCAGCAATTCAACGGAAAAGCAAGGGTTTACCCCCATTTTATTCTGGGGTAAACCCTCTTTTTTTAAAAACCTCTCATTCATATAGTAAGACGTCTTGGGACAGTTGATACAACCAATCCAATCAGAAGAGGTTGCCAAGGTGTAGTTTAACAGCAGAATCCGAAGGTGTGGCGAGGCCGCTAAAACCTGGAGAATGCGACTACGCGGCACGCCATGAAAAGGGCAAACCAGGAGAAATCCCAGGACGCAAAGCCTGCTCGGCTGAAACTTGTAATTGCTACAAGATCATCGCTAAGGATTTAGGATTGGATAAACCATGGGAAGAGCAGGAGAAAGAGGAGACAGACTCCCTGGCTGAACAGGCAGGGATCATCAGTAAGAAAATACGTCATTCCTGAAAGCAATCACCCGTGCTCTGCACAAGATACAATTCAAAGCGCCTGAATCTAAAGCGATGAATAAGCAGGATGAGCGCGGCTGGACCGTATTTACGGGTGAAGATTCTCCGCTTTACAAGAATGACATTTCAAACTTGATTTACACCAACGTTTTGAGCAACAAATACAAGTTTTATCATGATATAAATGATATTTGAGGGTTTACCCCCAACACAGCTGAGGGTAGACCCTCTTTCCTCATTTTTGCTTTAGCCTATGATAAATCATGGTAAGACGTCTTGAAACAGTCGATATAACAAAGCCAATCAGAAGAGCTTGCCAAGATGTAGTTTAACAGCAGAAGCCGAAGGTGTGGCAAGGTCGCTAAAACCTGGAGAATGCGACTACGCGGCACACCATGAAAAGGGCAAACCAGGAGAAATCCCGGGACACAAAGCTGAGTCTAAGGTCCATTTCAGGACTAAGACAGATTCTTGATAGCGGGGGGGTTATATGTATGATTATCTACCACTAAAGCACAGGTGCCATATCAAACCAAGTAAATAGAAAAGGAGGGAATAATCATGAATCTACGAACAAAACTACTGGTAGCTTTCCTGGTGGTGATCGCTGTTTTTGCCATCATGGGAGGAGTGAATTATGCACAGGTAAACAGCGTATCGAACAATGTTGATGACATAGTGGATAAAAACGCTCCGGCAGCGGAAATAATCATGGATATGAGGATCGATCTGGGTTGGATGTTTGCCGCTCATGCCGAGCTGGTTGAAGGTGCAGATGCATATAAATCGACCATATCCGGCGGCGGAAGCGTTGATGATGCAAATCTCGCAGCAGAGCCCGCATATATCAATGCCATGTCTGCTATGGAAGCACACCACGAAACTCTGGAAGAAGCACATGATGCATTTACCGCCCTGGGATATTTCACGGGGGAGAAGGCCGAGGAAATGAATGCTCTGATTGAAAAACACGATGAGACCATAGAGTACTTCAAACAGCTCGAACGTGATTACCGGGCGGCTGACTGGGAAGCCGGCGAAGAGACAATGGAGTTGCTGGATGCTTCTGCGATAGCTGCAGATGAAGCATTGGAACAGGTAGAAGAGGTGATAGATGCTGATTTTGTGAAGTTGAATGAAGATACCCAGGATATGACTGACCAAACCAAAACTCTGATACTGGTGCTGCTATTAGTGGGAATAGTCATTGGAATTATAATTGCACTGTTCATGGCCAACATGATCATAGCTCCAGTCAAGAAACTAACGGAAGCGGCTAATGCAGTGAGTCGAGGTGATAAGGATCTCAAAGCACCGGAAATCACATCAAAAGACGAGATCGGAGAGTTAGGAGAGAGCTTCGGAAGAATGATTGCTTCGCTGAAAATAATGATGATGGACGAGGACTAAGACCATGGCTGTGTATGACGATGCAGTAAAGGTAGCCAAGGATTACCTGGGACCAGCTGCAGGGAAGTTCATTGACCGGCAGATAAAGGCGCATCTGGATATCGCCGATGGCTCCCAACTTACCAAGGACCATCTCGAAGAACTATCCAAGTGGTGCTTCACATCAGGAAAGCTGTTGGTAGATGAAGCCAAGGCAAAAGAGCTATCCGATAAAGTCAAGGCACTGTAATAATCCTAAATTTCCGGTGGATGATTAAATAACAGGGGCACAGTATAAACTGTGCCCCTGTTCAGTTTCCATGCCCTGCTATCAACTGATAGAGGCAGGGAACCGTTAGCCCCCGCTTCGCTATCTGCTAGAGTCCGATGATGCAGCAACTGACAACTGGCGCATAGGGCTCGAACCCCATGTTGTGAGCTACTGCCAGTTTGGGATCTTTTATCTGTCGATCTCCAGCCCTGCCTTTGAATTGCAGATACGGCTCGTAGACCATCCTGATTCCGGAAGCACCGATGGGATGCCCGAAGCATTTCAGTCCTCCATCCGGCTGTACCGGCAACTTACCACTCAGTTCGAAAGTGCCGGCTTCGATATCGTCCTTCACTTTTCCTCTTTCGCTGAATTGAAGGTCCTCCATGGTTACCGCTTCCGTGATGGAGAAACAATCGTGGACCTCTGCCATACTGATTTCTTCCCTGGGGTTGGTAACTCCAGCTTCGGCATACGCAGCTATGCTGGCCCTATGGGTTTCTTCAACATGCGTGTAATCGTAATCTGTAAGCAGTCTCCCTGAAGTAGGACCAGCGCAAATCTGGAGCGCTTTTATGTAAACCGGGGTATCGGTGAAATTCCTGGCCATATCGGCTCGGACGATAATCGCAGCAGCGCCACCATCAGAGACACCGCAACAATCGAACAGTCCCAGCGGGTAGGCGATTATCGGAGCATTCAATACCTGCTCCAGTTTTATCTCTCTTCTGAGGTGAGCCTTTGGGTTGAGAGAACCATTATGATGACTCTTGACGGATATCTTCCCCAGCATGGATTTACCCTCTTCCGGAGTAAGCCCGTACCGACTGAAGTATCGGGTGGCCATAATGGCAAATACACCGGGCATACTTGATTCATAATGCGTGCCAACGCGATTCTGCATGCCGGGCAAGCCGCTCATTCCCTCATCTTTCAGTTTCTCGTAACCAACGGCCAGACAGATGTCATAAACACCAGCCGCCACGGCATAGGCGGCGCCTCTGATGGCCTCGTGACCGGAACCACAGGCATTCTCAACCCTGGTAACCGGTTTATACTGGAGTCGCAGGGCTTCACTGACAGTTCGGCCTCCATTGCCGCTGAAAAGCGTCCCGCCCCAGAAGGCTTCAACATCATTCAATTCAATGCCTGCATCAGCAAGGGCTTCGTTTACCGGTTCAACAATCAGATCTGTTGGGCCCTTATCCCACAGTTCACCGAATCGGGTACAACCCATTCCTACGATTGCAACTTTATCTTTAATGCTACCTGGCATCTCATTCCTCCTTTACCGTAATGGCCGGGCTTTCCAGTGATAGATACTCAAACCCCGGTTTATCTGCATTCTGCGAAAGGTCATCTCCACTTCCGTTCCCACTTCCAGCTCAGCCGGATCTCGATCAGTTAGATCGAAAAACGCTCTCCCACCACCATCAAAATCGATCAATACCACCGTGGCCGGAGGATCGGCAACCGGGGCGAGATTATCATGCGTGAAGCTAAAGACGGTTGCCTTCTTCTTGGCGAAATTGTAATCATCAAAATTATCCTGCGCTCCGCAAGAAGCGCAGATGCGGATCGGTGTCGTTGCACCAGCGCCATTATCATACTGAACAGTTCCGCACTGTTTGCACCTGATGCCCCAGAGACCGATCTGTTGCTTATTCTCTCGCCACATAGCTGAGAGTCTGGCAGGTGTCTTGGTAGGACGTCTGGCTTCCTCCTGTGGCACAATACCCCGCCAAGTCAGGTAAGCATTGTAATTCTCCATCATTTTCTTGGAAGCCAGGTGTCCCGCTATCCCACGTCGTTTGGGGAGCTTCTCAATGGCATCGGTCACCTGGAGAATGAAGGCATCAACACCATCTCCACTTCCGGCAAAGAGAATTTTGTCTCCAGGTTTGGCGCCTTCAAGTGCGCATACCAGCATCATGAGAGACTGGGCACAACCGGTAAGACCAACATTCAGGAACAGAGTGAAAGGATCCTGTACCTGTGAAGGATCAAACCCTGCTGCTACGGCTGCCTTGCCGTGCCTTCTGCCATCAACCGGACCATCAAATACAACCTTGGCAAAATCTTTCGGCTCAAGATTATATTTCTTCATTATTCCGGTAAGGGCTTCCGGGATGATCTTGGAATATCCTTCATCCATGATCATGCGGTCTTCCCATGAGCGGACAAAGGTGTCATCGGCTGCCCGCCAAGTACCGACAAGCTCATCCGTGATGGAGTAACTGCCCTGAATTTCGGCAATCACGTTCTCGTTGCCCAACAGAACTGCTCCGGCTCCATCACCAAGCCCCTGTTCCGTCATTCCTGCCGGGGCCGCCAATCGGTTATCTGCGGCAGTGACCATGATACTGTTGGCCGATCCGGCCAGGATGGAATCGTACGCCATACCAAAAGCGCTGGCTCCAGCTCGCAGCGACGTATTCATGTCGGCGGTTCTGATATCTCGGCGCATATCCAGCGCAATTGCCATAATAGCAGCGCACTGTTTTTCCTTATATGGAGAAGTTGTAGTAGCAAAATAGAGGCCATCTATTACCTGACTATCAGAGTCGCCCAGGCAATCTCTGGCCGCTTCCACAGCCATGGTCACACTGTCCTCATCGAAATTGGCTACCGCTTTCTCCCCGGGAATTCCGAAGCCACCCCAGGCGCCAACGCATTTCTGCCGCTCCATGCGATGCCAGGGGATATATGCCCCATATGTTGTTACTCCTACCATTGACATCTCCTTTTACCTTGAATAACTTTTCACAAAAAAATAGGCAGGGCTATTGCCCTCCCTTTCGGCGAAATTTTACACCCGTGAGAACAAATTGTCAAGCACTTGCATTGTATTGACGCTACTGTCAACATATTCCCGCAATATGGTAGCAAATCGTTCAGATATTAGCCATATAATGCACATGTTTACCAGGCAGGGTTGACAAAGCTGAAGCTATGAGTTATACTCGGCGAGGTTATATCTCTTCTAACGTGATAACGGTGGGGGAGTTTAGGCCAGGTTGTTTATACTCTACACACAGGAGTGTGATTTTCCCAAGCACCAGTGTCCTGAAAAGTGGTGGAAAAACAGACCGGCATATTCAATCCTACCTCTACGCAGAAGCTAAGTAGAGCAGGGATATCTGAAAACCCTGCACCTCTTCTATGCCGCCTGGCTTGATACTGCCAGGGATAAAGTCAGACGGTTCCTATCCCGACTTACAGCAGATGAATCGCCACCGCTATTTTAAGAGACGAGTCGAACACTTTACGGAATGCCTTACTTCCGAACGGTCAGGCGGAAGTTATCAGAGCCTTACCATGAAGAATAGGCATACAGGAGCGATATGAAAATTTGTTTATTATGCTACAGGGGAAAGCCTAATTGCGGAGGACAGGGTGTCTACATCTATTATCTCTCGCGCGAACTAAACAGGCTGGGCCATGAAGTCCATGTGATATCAGGACCGCCCTATCCGGTAGTTGAGGACGATATCACACTACACAAGTTGGATAGTCTCAATCTATACGAATCTCCAGACCGATTCCCGAAGGACTTCCCCTGGCGTAATCCCTCGCCTATTAACCTTTACGAATACGGATCAGTAGCGCTAGGCCTATTCCCTGAACCAATGACTTTTAGCCTTCGAGCTTATCAAAAAATAAAAGAACTTCAGCCAATTCACAAATTCGATATTATTCATGACAATCAGGGATTAGGGCATGGAATGCTCCTGATGAAACATCTGTTGAAGATTCCCGTTGTAGCTACCATCCATCATCCCGTAACGGTAGACAGGGATCTTGACCTGGCTGCAGCGCCGAGTTGGCGATGGAAATTGCGGTTAAAACGATGGTATTCATTCATCGGGATGCAGAGTTTTGTTGCCAAACGTATGGACAGGGTGATCACGGTTTCCAAGAAATCAGCAGAGGATATAAGCCGTGATTTCGGTGTCCCCATGAGTAAAATGCGAGTAGTCTACAATGGAACTGACGGCAATCTCTTCAAGCAGAATGGCAACGTTGTAAAAGAACCCAATAGCCTGATCACGGTCAATAGCGGAGACAGTCCGATCAAAGGCGTGGAGTATCTGCTCAAAGCAATGAAGCTCCTCAGAAATGGTATCGTACCAAAATTGACCATTGTAGGTTGTGCCGTACCCGGTGGTCGAAACTTCAACATGGTGCAGGAATATGGTTTGGAAGATATTGTCACTTTTACCGGAAGAATTGACGATGATGAGCTTGTGGCGCGTTATACGTCTTCCGAGATAGCAGTAGTTCCTTCTCTTTATGAAGGATTCGGTTTCCCCGCCACCGAGGCTATGGCTTGTGGAATCCCGGTGATCGCATCTAACGCCGGCGCTTTACCCGAAGTATTGGGGCCGGATAGCAAGGTTGGAATCTCCGTACCTCCGGCCGATCCTGAGGCTTTGGCCGCGGCTATCAAACGGCTTATGCATGATGAGAATGCCCGCAAGACAATGGGCGCAGCCGGAAGAAAAAGAGTTGAAGACCACTTCAACTGGAGACAGGCCGCCGAACAAACCATAGCAGTATATCGGGAGTTGTTGTAAGTGCTTACCATCGATTATGACGTTCTAGGGCTCAAAGATGGGGAGCTCATACTGGATATCGGTTGCGGTGAAGGCAGACACACGTGGCAAGCATGCAAAGTGAAAAACTGCATAGCCTGTGGCTTGGACCTTGATCACACCAGTCTTGCTAAGGGCCGCTTTGTTCTGGGGAACCTTGATGAGCATGGAGAATCTAAGGGTGACTGGCTTCTGACAGAGGGAAGTATTTTGAGTCTCCCATTTAGAGACGGCACTTTTGATAAGATCATTTGTTCGGAAGTACTGGAGCATGTCCCCGATGACAGCCAGGGAATCAAAGAAATTGTGCGGGTTCTCAAAGATGATGGTACTCTTGCCGTAAGCGTTCCATCCTTTCTTCCGGAATCCATTTGTTGGAAGCTGTGCAAGACGTATCATACTACCCCTGGCGGACATATTCGTATTTACAAAGCCAATGAGCTTCGTTCCAAACTGAGTCAGAATAATCTGGATATATTTGCAGTCCGCCGCAAACACGCTCTCCATTCTTTTTACTGGATTTCACGTTGCCTTTTCGGTTCGGAAAACGAAAAGGCTTTGCTACCTTCTTTATATCACAGATTCTTGGTATGGGACCTTAAAACGAATACTAAACCAGTCAAGATGCTCGATGATGCACTGAATAATGTTTTTGGCAAAAGCGTCGTATTTTATGCTCGTAAGGATCAGGTTCTAAAACAATGATAGCATCCGTTGACATTCAGGAACTGATTGCCCAATCAGGGGAATTCATCGCACAATATCAACTTTCAAGTGGAGAAATTCCCTGGAATGAAAATGGCATGACTGATCCATGGGATCATACGGAATGTGCCATCGCTCTAGACCTATGTGGCCGGCATGAAGAAGCCGAAAAAGCCTACGAGTGGTTACGAGGTATCCAGAATCCAGATGGAAGTTACTGGTATAGCTATCTGAAGGGTCGACCTCACGAGATGGCCAAAGATACCAACTACAGCTCATATATTGCGGTCGGGATTTGGTGCCACTACTTGGCCACCTGTGAAAAGAGTTTCTTGGAACATATGTGGCCGACAGTGGAGAAAGCTCTGGACTTTGCCATTAGCCTGCAGCAGCCAACTGGCGAGATTCATTGGGGAATGGATAGGGATAATGCGATTTGGAATGAAGCTTTAACAGCAGCATCAAGCTGTATCTGGTTAAGCCTCAGAAGTGGTGTGAAGATCGCAAGTGAACTTGGTATTGAGAAACTGCAATGGGAAGAAGCTAGCATGAAGCTGGCCGACGCACTCAGAAATCATCCTGAATTATTCGATAAATGTGGTTTCACCACCCTCGATTATGCAGTCAGCTGGTTCTATCCGGTGCTTACCGGAGTAGTCAATGGAAACAGAGGGAAAGGACATCTGCTGGACCACTGGGATGAGTTTGTCATTGAGAATCGGGGATGCAAATGTGTAGTCGAGGAACCATGGTGGGTAACGGTAGCTGAAACTTGTGAATTGATCATGGCTTTGATTCGAGTAGGTGAACGTGAAAAAGCCGATCAATTATGGGAGTGGATACTCAAACTTCAAAACAAGCCTGGTCGTTTTTGGACTGGTATTAAAATACCGGAAGAGACGATCTGGCCTCAGGAACAACAGAACTCTTGGGTAGCGGCTTCAGTGGTAATAGCTGCATCTGCACAGCTAAATGGTAAGAACAAGTTGGCCTCTGTGTTGTGGGGCAAGTTTGATAAATAGCTTCAATGGAGGCCACGGAACACCTTGAAACCTCAAAAACCCCCACCTGATTTCGTGGGGTACGAGAACCTCGTAAACTTCATGGAAGAACGATCCCTTTACGCATTGGAAGGGGACATCATCGAGATTGGTGCTTTCATGGGTGGGGGCACAGTGAAACTGGCTGAGTTTGCCATGAAACATGGCAAATTTGTGCATGTCGTTGATATCTTCGAGCCAATCCTTGACCAGACAATGAGCGTAAGCGGGATGTCTGCTTGTAATGTCTACGAAGCATTCCTCGAAGGCCACTCAATGTGGGAGGTCTACCAAGAAGCGACTCGATCGTTTGATAACGTCATCACACTCAGGGAAGACTCTAAGAAAGTCAGGTTTGATGAGAAACAGAAGTTCGTCTTTGGGTTTGTGGATGGTTGTCACGAGGAAACGTATGTAAACAACGATTTTTACGTGATCTGGCCTCACCTTGTGTCAGGGGGAGTTCTGGGTTTTCATGATTATGAATATGATGATTGGCCAGAAGTTACCCGAGCAACAAAGAAAATCATCGAGAAGTACAAAGATGAAATAAGCGAAATGGTAGAGATCGAAGGCGTATATGAGATAAAGTCTCTCCTGCTAGTGAAGAAGTAGATTCCTACCCCGTAGCCATTCCCTCTTTTTTAAGTTTGCATCTCAACACGATTACATCGCTAATCGAAGGGATAAAACGAGCCACCCCATCAAGTATATTCAAGATAGCGGTTGAGAAGAAACGGGGACACATTGCAAGGAACTGACCCCACCAGGGAACTCCGAAAAGCAACGATACTCCTGTTACCTGTTTCACATCGAGATGGTCATTGGCCATACTCTTCAAGTTTGAATAATGGAATCTGTATGTGTGATCAATAGGAATTTGCCAGGGCATGCATTCATCACTCATTTCATCAGAACTGAATCTTTTCTTTAGCGCAAATACTTTCTTCCCCAATTTGAAGCCAAGGCTTTCAAAATTGGCTATAGCTATTATCACTTCCCCTCCGGGTTTAAGCACTATGCCCATTTGCTTAATAGATATGGACGGATCAAGAAAGTGATCAAGTGACCCTTTACACATGACTTTATCGAAAGTCTGAGGCTTGAAGGGGAGATTCTCACCTACTCCGTGAACTACTGACATATCCACACCGTTTTCGGCGATATATTCTCTGGCACTGGCTATCATCACATATGAAGGCTCCAGTCCTGTAACTGATGCACCTTTCTTAGCTAGCTCCACTCCATCAGTGGCCCGGCCACATCCGATATCCAGTATCTTTTCTCCTGGTTTAGGGCTGACTTTTTTATGGGTAACTTCGATCATTCTTTTGAACAGGAATTCTACTTCCGGATTGATCACCTCCGGCATTACATGGTCATCATCCCATTCACAGTCAAGCTTTGGCTCCATCAGATTGAGTCTACCTCCACCACTAACCTTCCAACATACGTAGAATATCTTAACACCGGCTACCGTGTAGTTTCAAGCAATGGTACGAAACAAATGTGAGGTTAGTAACTACAAAAGGGGCAGAAACGGAGAATCAGGAGGGCCCTGTTACAATCGCAGATTCCTACATCTCTTTGGCAAGGCCAAGCAGAAAATCAGCATTTGTTTTTGTTTTTGACAATCGCTCAATAATGCGCTCGCTCGCTTCCGATGGATCGGAACCGCTCGATGCAACCAAAGCCGTCATTCGGCGCAACAACCATACCTGCTTTAGAGTATTCTCATCAAGCAGAAGTTCTTCATGTCTTGTGCTACTTCTTGCTATATCTATCGCCGGGAATATGCGACGCTCAGCGAGCTTGCGATCCAAAGTTAACTCCATGTTTCCAGTGCCTTTGAACTCCTCATAAATCACATCATCCATGCGGCTTCCTGTATCAATCAGGCAAGTCGCAATAATAGTCAAGCTTCCATTTTCTTCCGCATTGCGGGCCGCGCCGAAGAATCGCTTGGGTGGATATAATGCCGCAGTATCAACACCACCGGTGAGAGTACGCCCACTTGATGGCATGGCCAGGTTGTAGGCTCGGGTTAGCCGTGTGAGGGAGTCAAGAAGGATCATCACATCTTGACCTAGTTCCACTAATCGTTTTGCCCGTTCGAGAGCTACTTCTGCTACTCGACAGTGTTCTTCAACCGGCTCATCGAATGTAGAGCTGGCCACTTCAGCGTTCACCGACTTCTTCCAATCAGTAACTTCTTCAGGTCTCTCGCCAATGAGACATACAATGAGATGAATATCTTCGTAATTGGCCAATGCACCTTTTGCGATATGCTTGAGCAGAAATGTTTTTCCTGCTTTTGGAGGGGATACAATCAGACCTCTCTGCCCGCGTCCAATAGGAGCAATCAGGTTAACCAGTCTGGCGGCAAGCTTTTTTGGTTCGGTTTCCAGATTTATAAGTTGCTGGGGGAAAATTGGGGTCAAATGTTCAAAATGAGGTCTCTCTTTCGCTGCGTCAGGATCAATACCGTTTACCGCCTCCACCCTGAGCAAACCAGCATATCTTTCGCCGTTTTTGGGCGGTCTCACCTGGCCACTAACTAGATCACCATTGCGTAACATGAAACGCCGTATTTGTGATTGAGAAATGTATATATCTTCTGCCCGCGACCGCAGATTGTCCTGACGCAAGAACCCGTGCCCCTCATTCATAATCTCGAGAGCACCACCTCGGAAGGTATGGCCCTGCTGTTCTGTGTATCCTTGAAGCAATCGGAGCACAAGATCTTCTTTCCTCAGCGATGAATGGCCACTTACACCAATATCTTTGGCTAGATCCATTAGTTCATCACGAGTTTTACTTTGTAGTTCAGCATAATTCATAGTCAACCCCTTGTTGAGAATAAGTTGGAGAAATGTTGGTAAACTTGGCTAAGCAACCTTACGCGATGCCATCGCCATATCATGTAAAATGAAGTTAATTATCTTTTAATCCTGAGAAACTTTTTTCCAGTCCGCATCGAAAGCTGATATACCCTTATCGGTGAGAGGATGAGCTATCATTTGCATTAATACTTTGTATGGAACAGTCGCTATATGAGCTCCTGCTTTTGCCGATTCAAGACAATGCAATGGATGACGTATGCTGGCAGAAATTATCTGCGTAGGAAGGTCATAATACTCAAATACCGCAGCTATGTCCCGGATTAGTTCCATACCATCATGTCCTATGTCATCCAATCGCCCAACAAATGGGCTCACATAAGTGGCTCCGGCACGCGCCGCCAGTAAAGCCTGGTTAAAAGAGAAACATAAGGTCAGATTGGTCTTTATTCCCATGGGGGCAACAACTGAGGTAGCTTCCAGCCCCTCGGGGCAAATTGGAATCTTAACCACCACATTAGGTGACCATGTAGCGATCTCCTGCGCTTGTTTGATCATCCCTTCAGCATCAAGACTAGTAACTTCAGCAGAGATGGGACCGTCCACAAGGGACACTATCTCCCGGATTACTCCTTTGAGATCACTAGAATTCTCTTTTGCCATTAACGAAGGATTTGTGGTAACCCCGCAAATAACACCAAGTTTGGCTGCCTTACGTATCTCTTCGATATTAGCTGTGTCAAGAAATAGACGCACTGATTAACCTTTCTACTTATTAAGTAGTGGAAAAGAAGAACTCGGAAGATTTAAAGAAGTACGACTCCCCGAAAGGGTTATCAGCCAATAACTATATCATATATGTGAGTTTTTGTCTACCAATTCTATAAATCGTTCTAACTTAGAAAGGTAGTGGATGCTGATCCCCTACACGTAAAATCCCTTTGGCTGCTTTTACAAAATCGTAGAACAGGGGATGAGGCCGATTGGGGCGTGAGAGGAACTCGGGATGAGCCTGTGTACCCAACATCCAAGGGTGATCTCCAACCTCTGCTATCTCCACCAAATTCCCGTCCGGTGAAACCCCACCGATAACGAGGCCCCCTTTCTCCAGCACATCTTTAAAATCATTGTTGAATTCAAACCGATGTCGGTGACGTTCATGCACCTCGGTTTCATTATAGGCTGCGGCTGCCTTCGTACCCGGAACTAATACACAAGGATAACTACCTAAGCGCATCGTTCCGCCTTTGTCTTCAATTGAGCGCTGTTCAGGTAAAAGGTCGATCACCGGATAACAGGTATCAGGAACAAACTCTGTAGAGTTTGGATCACAGGAATTCAAAACATCCCGGGCATACTCGATAACCAACACATGCACGCCCAAACATAATCCAAGGTAAGGTACTTTATTTATCCTGGCATATTTGGCTGACTTTATCATCCCCTCGATGCCGCGATGGCCGAAACCACCAGGCACAACAATTCCTTGAACATCATCAAGGACTGATTCGGCACCATCCTTTTCCAGTTCTTCAGAGTCAATCCAGAGGATATCTACATCACGATTATGTGCCAGTGCAGCATGACGTAAAGCTTCTCTCACTGAAATATACGAATCCTTCAATTGGACATATTTACCAACAAGCGCTATGGTGATGGATTCCTTGGGGGCTTTCATACGCTCCACCATGTTGCGCCACTCGTCAAGGTCGGACTCACCAGCCGGTAAACCTAGTTTATCGACTATGTAATCACCGAGACCTGCCTCGTCAAGAATGAGGGGAACTTCATAGATATTTGACACAGTAATTAGCGGAATGACGGCCTTCTTTTCCACATTGCAAAAGAGAGCGATTTTGTCCCTGTGGTCATCGGGAACGGGGTAATCACTACGACAGATAATTACATCCGGTTGGATACCAATGGAACGTAGCTCCTTAACGCTGTGTTGAGTTGGCTTTGTCTTGACTTCCTCAGAGGCCGAAACGTAGGGAAGGAGTGTCACATGGATATACAAAACATTGTCCATTCCAAGATCAGCACGCATTTGCCGGATTGCTTCGAGGAATGATTGAGCTTCGATGTCACCAACGGTTCCGCCGATTTCCGATACAACGACATCTGCCTTACTTACATCAGCCACTTCCATGATCTGCTTTTTCATCTGGTTCGTGACATGAGGTACAACCTGGATGGTGCCACCCAGAAAATCGCCGCGCCGTTCTTTTCCGATAACGCCAGTATAAATCTGTCCTGAAGTTATATTCGATGCCTGGGTGAGATTCTCATCGGTAAAGCGTTCATAATGCCCGAGGTCAAGATCGGTTTCAGCGCCATCCTCGGTAACAAAAACTTCTCCATGCTGATAGGGAGACATGGTGCCGGGATCGACATTCAGATAGGGGTCTAGTTTCTGGAGGGTGACGGAGATTCCTCGGCTCTTGAGGATCCTTCCGATGGAGGCGGTAGCAATCCCCTTGCCTACTGAGCTAACAACACCGCCGGTGACAAAGACATACTTTGTCATATTCTTACTCTTGAATGATAGAAAATTCTGTTCAATGTTGTCAACCCTGAATTTGCAACCGTTTTTTGAAAGGTTATATGCACACTCACAATAATTTACCGAATGTTTTATTATGCTACGAAAAGTTTGTCCGAAGCGAAGACAGGATCGCTGGTGATGTTAATTCCAAGCCGGCGAAGCCCCTTCTCATCTCCAGGTGGAGGGATATGGGTAATATGAGCCTCGCACCCACGTAGTTGCGGCAACTGCTTCACTGCCAGGTCAGCAGTAGGATTGGTGGTAGCGGCAATGCTCAATGCTATCAGGACCTCTCGCACATCAAGACTTATAGATTCGCGTTTGAAGATGTCTTTCTTCAGATTGGCAACCGAATCAATAATGTTGTCACCGAGCAACTCGACATGTTTAGGAATACCAGCGAGTTTTTTAACGCTGTTCAAAACGAGGCTGGAAGCAGCATGCATAAGGGGTGAGTTCTTGCCTGTGACAACAGATCCATCCGGCAATTGAAGGGCCGCACCAACAAATACTCCCCCGAGGCCCTTGTCGACAGACGCTTCTGCATCTTTCGCAACCATATGAGCCGGTTCCACCGTGGGACGATTTTTCGGTTTAACCTGGTATTCCTCCATAAGCGCTTCGACCCGCTGCACCGATTCTGCATCAGCCTGACCGGTAGCATATTCACATGAATATCGGAAAAAGCGCCGAATGATTTCCTGCGTAGCAGCCTCTGCAGCAACACTGTCATCAACTATTGCAAATCCGGCTCGGTTTACACCCATATCTGTAGGCGACTGGTATATCGATGCAGATCCGGTAATTTTCTCAAGTATTCTTTTCAACAGAGGGAACGCCTCGACATCACGGTTATAGTTCACAGCAGCTATTCCGTGAGCTTCCAAATGATGAGGGTCGATCAGATTGATATCACGAAGATCAGCAGTAGCAGCTTCATAGGCTGCGTTTATCGGGTGTTTCAGAGGCACGTTCCAGATCGGGAAGGTCTCAAACTTGGCATAACCCGCATTCACCCCTCGACGATGCTCGTGGTACACCTGTGATAAACATGTAGCCATCTTACCACTATTGGGTCCAGGAGCATTGATCACTATCAGTGGACGATCCGTTTCAACAAAGGGATTGGCTCCATACCCTTCATCGCTCACTATCCGATCAATATCGAAGGGATAGCCTTCAATAGGGCGATGTGTGTAGACTCGGACTCCGCGTCTCTCAAGTTTAGTTTTGAAAGCGACTGCTGCTGGTTGGTCCGTAAAGCGGGTGATCACCACGGCTCGAACTTCGAGCCCCCAGCCGCGAAGATCATCAATCAGTTTAAACGTGTCCGCATCGTAGGAGATGCCAAAATCAGCCCTCATCTTTTTCCGTTCGATATCACCGGCAAAGATACACAGTATAATTTCCACCTTATCCTTTAGTCTGTTCAAAAGGCGCATTTTCACATTGGGATCGAATCCCGGTAGAACGCGGGAGGCATGATAGTCGTACAGCAACTTTCCACCGAACTCCAAGTACAGCTTATTGTCAAAGCATTCAATTCGCTCAAGAATTGCTTCGGTCTGGGTAGAAAGGTATTTCTCATTGTCAAAGGCAATATCGCTTGATTTCATTATCCCTTCTTATACTTCGGATTTTTCCCAACCGGACAATTGGTGATGATCTTAAGATCGTATGGTAACTCACATCAGAATAAACATTCGAACAAAGTCCCAGTTTATACTGGTAGTGACGGTTCCTTGGCTCTTGAGGACTTGCCAAAAAAGAGGAGGTAGCGATCCCTTTGTCGTTAAAACTA
>CAZWIP010000043.1:0-16623 GCA_964634125.1 uncultured Dehalococcoidia bacterium | reverse complement strand
TTAATTGTAATATATTTTCGATGTTTTGTCTAGTATTTAATTGCCGGAATAATATGACACAAACGTGCCCCTCTTTCTGATACCTGATTGCCATTAATATCTCCTGTCGTTGTAATGTGATATGAATTTTCAAGGACTGATGCGCATCAACCCGAGAAATGTCCCGTAGTAGATACTTTCACCTGGGCCAACAACAGTCGCGGCGAAATACGAATTATGATAAGAACGGTCTCCTATTTGATAATGCCAGGCTGACTCACCGGTGTCCCAATCGATTGCCTCAAGCGTCCACACCCCATTTCGCTGCCCGATTTCATAAATTAGATTTGTGGCCGAACTCATGGCGGGAATCGCGTTCGGTAGGCTAAGTTCGTGATTGAACCATACCGACTGCATCTCTCGGGTTTCGGGGTCCCATTCGAACTTCTCGCACCCATAGGGGGCGATATCTGGTTCGCCACTGAGTGAAGCGTTTTCCGTCCTTGTATCAAACCACTGCTGCAACTCGTTATTTACTACGAAGGCGCCATATCCTCTGACTAGTACGGACTGATCAGAGAACGATCTCTCCCGATCAGGGTCACCGAAGGTAATGGGTACCTGTGTGGCAATGCGTTTGGACCTGGTACCGGGTAATTGCTCCCAGTCATCGGGAATCTCATCCCTCCAGAAGAGCAGGATATTCATAATCTCTTCGCCATCGGTAATCACTACGAATTTATCCTGTTCGCCAGTGCCCATCAGCGAAGGCGTGGACCCTGATCCCGCTGTAGTCATGGCCTGCGATGTCGAGGGTTTGCCGGTGCCATACTCTGCTCTCCATCCGCCCTCGTTCTCGTCGATGGTGAGCTTTTCCCCGGTCCACTGCACGCGATACATGGCTTTGTGTGTCACCACGTATATTCCGCCATCTTCATCGGCAGCAATGGAGTTGAATACGTACTCGTTTCCTTCTCCCAATTGCAGGTATTGAGCGTTCTCAAAATCACGATCCATAATGCCAACAAGTCCATAGTTGGTAGCAAAGGCAAGCATTCCATCATAGGTCATAACCATCGCCATGAGTTTGTCCCAGTCTCTGGGGAGAACTTCCACGGGAATCTCATATTGCCGCTTGATCTCAATGGGTGAGAATCGATCTCCTTCGATTTCGTCGCTAGAGGCAACGATCCGTGTATCCAACGCCTGATAGAGTATCCCGTCACTGCCCAGAACGGGGAAGACTCCACTAGTTCCCTCAGAAGCTTCTCCCTCTCGGAGCTCCGGATCAGGAGGTAACAACGGCACCAGGAAATCGGCGGATTCCTGGCAACTCATTTCAGACAGCTTCTCGCCAAACACATCGGGCCACGGAACGGAATAGCTCTCGATCCTATCGATGTATTCAAGCTTGTCACCTTCCGGGTCAATTTTGACAACTTCACCGTAGGCGCTTGCCCAGATGACTCTGCCCCCATCCGGATAAGGACTGGAAAACTCTGGATGTATGAGTGCCGGTCTTCCCAATAGAAAATCTTCGGCCTGTATTGATGGTTGTTCAACCGGTCCAGGGTAAAATGATGAGCCCTGGCAGTATGAATTGCGGTGCGGTGCAGCCCAGGGAGAATCAGCCAGAAATGGATTCTTCGGCGGTTCATCAGGATCACCTGCAATATCCTTTGTAGGCTCTGCGGTTGGTTCAGGCGACGGCTCAGCAGTTGGCGTTGGAACAGGCGATGGAGTGACGGTTGCCTCAGGCGTTTCCTCATCATCACCGCACGCAGTAAGCACAGACAGGGTGAGCAGCACAATCATTATCAAGACTAGTACGGCTTTAAGTGTATTTCTCATCATTTCCCCCTTTGGTTTGCCCGTCTTAGTACCAGGCAAGATCATGTTACGAACAACCATGCTTATTGTACGAACGTGTAGGATACCATTTCTCGTGATTCGGTGAACTCGTAACTGGTTTCATCTACAACTTTGACCGGGGCGAGGAAATCACCTTCGGCAGACCACCATTCCATCCGGGTGGTCCCGTCCGCCTCTTTTGTGTACACGATCTTATAACAGTTGTAACTTCCAGCCGGTACTGTGATTTCCTCCATTCCCACTACTTCTGTCTGCCACGTTGATGTCACCGGATTTCCTATGCTTGGGACCAATTCCGCCTCATAGTCCCAACTACCACCCTCGGAGAAAGGGGCGCCATAGGGATCATCATAGGTATAGGTGGTCGTAGTGGTCACGTCAAACGCCCCCATCGCTTTATTGTTCTGCTCCTTCTTTGCCGGCTGCAATGCGCTCTTGTCCAGCCATAGCGTTTGGCTTAACAGATCAAGATCGGCATACGAGTCTATCTGGACTGAATAAGATCGGCGTTGTGGGGTATCATCGTACGATGCCTGAATGACGTAGGCTTCAACACCGTTAACCGTTTCTTCCCCGATTACCTGACTCGTCCACACCGTATCCTCGTCCCCATAGCTGACATTATATGTCCAGGTTGGCCCTTGGGCCTGAGGTACGGACTCGGGCTTGGATTCAGGCTCTTTCTCTGCTGTGGTATCACAAGGGAGTTGAGTCATGGAAGGGCGGATGCGGATGCAACCAAAATATGTACCATAGTATATGGCGCTGTCAGGGCCGACTTCGCATGTAGCGAAGGCCGAATTGTGGCGGGTTTTATCACCGATTTCATAGTAGAAAACCGATTCGCCGGTATCCCAGTCGATGGCCTCCAATGTCCACGTGCCATCCCTTGACCCGATGGAATAAATCAGGTTCGTGCTGGCGCTCATGGTTGGGACCGCATTCGGCAGACTGATCTCGGTGTTCGCCCAAACAGATTCAAGTTTCCGAGTTTGCGGATCCCACTCGAACTTTTCGCAGCCAAAGGGTTGATGGTCCGGTTCGCCTCCAAGCAAAACATTCTCTGCTACTGTTTTCTCGTACTTCTGCATTTCATTATTGACTGCAAAAGCTCCATAACCCCTAACGAGTACGGACTGATCGGAAAACGACCTCTCCCTTTCGGGGTCCCCGAAGGTCACCGGAACCTGGGCCGCTATCCGCCTGCTTTTGGTGCCGGGCAACTGTTCCCAGTCATCCGGGATTTCGTCGCGCCAGAACAGCACCATGTTCATCAACTCTTCACCATCGGTGATGACCATGAACTTGTCCTGATTACCGGTGCCCATGAGTGATGGAGTGGACCCGGAACCTGCCTGGGTTTGCACTATCAGCTCTGAAGGATTGCCGGTTCCATATTCAGCCCTCCATCCGCCTTTCGATTCATCAATGGTCAGTTCCTCTCCGGTCCATTGCACTCGATAGACTGCCTTGTGTGTAGCAACGTAAATCCCGCCGTCTTCGTCAGCGGCAATGTTATTGAAGACGTATTCCGCACCATCCGCAAGTTGCAGGTAGTGAACATCTGTGAACGTCCGGTCAATGATGCCGATAAGTCCATAGTTTGTGGCGAAAGCGAGCATACCGTCATAGGTCATGCTTAAACCCATGATCTTGTCCCATTCCCGGGTCAACATATCTTCAGGGATCTGGAACTCCCGCTTGACCTCAATAGGCGAAAAGCGATCACCTTCAACCTTGTCCCCGTAGGCGACGATGCGTTTATCCAGAGGGACATAGAATATCTGGTCGCTGCCCATCACGACATAGATGCCACTGCTTGCTCCTATGGCTTCCCCCTCCCTGGGTTCGGGTTGAGGCGGAACCAGCCCGCCAAATACTTCAGCTACTTCTCTGGCGCTCTGGTCTGCCAGCTTTGCGGACATTTCGTCACCTATCCACTGGACGTCCCGACTCTTGATTTTATCGATGTATGCCAGCCTCTGGCCATTTGGATCAGCTTTGAACACGATCCCGTATGAACTGGACCAGATCACTCTTCCGCCATCGGGATAGGGACTGGAGAATTCCAGGTTGGTTGTTGCCGGTCGTCCCAGAAGGAAGTCCTCAATTTCACCAGTGGGAGGCTTAGTGGGCCCGGCATAGGTAGAGGAGTCCTGTCTATAAGAGTTCCCGTGGTTTGTGGCCCACGGAGAATCGGCCAGAAATGGATTCTTCAGTGGCTGATTGGGGTCAACTGTCACATCAGGTATCGGCTCTCCAGTTGGCACAGGTGATGGAGTGACTGTTGCCTCAGCGGTCTCATCGCGATCATTATCGTCCCCGCAAGCTGACAGCAATGGCAAGGCCGTCAACAAAACAGCCACAAATATGATTCCCATCTTTCTTGAAGTCTTCATTTTCTACCTCCTCCAAGTTACTGTGACAACTATTCATCTCTATGGGTGAATGCGGATCATACCGAAAAACGTCCCGTAGTACAAGTCCCCCTCGGGCCCGACCTGAATGGCCGCAAAAGCCGAATTGTGTCGCGCCCGGTCGCCGACTTCGTAGTACCAGGCCGACTCCCCTGTATTCCAGTCGAGAGCCTCCACCGTCCATACGCGGTTTCTCGCCCCGACCCCATAAACCAGGTTGGTTTCCTCGCTCATGGTGGGAATAGCATTGGGAAAGCTGACTTCCTGGTTGACCCAGACAGAACGGAGGGTTCTATTATCCGGATCCCATTCGAATTTCTCGCACCCATAGGACTGACGGTCCGGTTCTCCACCAAGCAACGTATTAAGCAGGGTCAAATCTTCATAAATACCCATTTCGTTGTTGACCACAAAGGCGCCATAGCCACGAACCAGTACCGACTGATCGGAAAACGAATCTTCTCGATCAGGATCACCGAAAGTAACCGGAATTTGGGCGGCAATTCGCCTGCTGTTGATGTTCGGCAATTGCTGCCAGTCTTCCGGAATTTTATCGCGCCAGAATAGTATCATATTCATCAACTTTTCGCCATCAGTGATCACGACAAATCTGTCCTGGTCACCGGTTCCCATCAATGTTGGCGTCGAGCCTGAACCACCCTTGCTTTGCACTTCCGCGACATCCGAAAGCTGGCCAGAGCCATATTCGGCCCGCCAGCCGCCATCTCTCTCATCGTAACTGAGCTTTTCTCCGTCCCACTGAATCCGGTACATGGCCTTGTGCGTCACCACATAGATGCCACCGTTTTCATCGGTGGCAATGTTGTTGTAGCTGTACTCGTCCGTCGGCAACTGAATGTAGTGGGCTTCGGTGAAGTCCCGGCTCACAACCCCAACCAGTGAGTAGTTGGTGGAGAATGCCAGATGGCCGTCATAGGTCATGTTGAGTCCCATGAGCTTGTCCCATTCTCGGGACAATTGCTCAGCGGGGATTTCAAAGGACCGTTTCTTCTCAATAGGCGAGAGTCGGTTTCCTTCCTCCGAATCTCCCCACGCAATGATGTTCGTCACCAGTGGTTGATAGAAGATCATGTCGCTGCCCAGCACGCAATTGATGCCGCTGGCGCCGCCGATGGCCTCTCCTTCTCTCAAGTCCTTATCCTCGTTCGGAAGAACCGGCACCAGGAAATCGGCAACCTCCCGGCAACTTTGATCCTGCAAGTTTTCAGCCAATGCATCCGGGAAATAGGTCACATCCAAGCTCTGGATGCGATCGATGTAGGTCAGCTTGTCCCCTTGCGGATCGATCTTTATCACCTGACCGTAGTTGCTGGCCCAGATCACCCGTTTCCCATCGGGATAGGGTGATGAGAAACTGGCATTGATCGTGGCCACGCGTCCGAGCAAGAAATCCTCCTCTGCATCGATCGGCGGTTGGGCCAATCCGGGCAAGTGCGAAGACCCCTGGCAATACGAGTTTCTATGGTTCATTGCCCAGGCAGAATTCGCCAGAAACGGGTTCTGCGGAGGTTCATTTGGATCACCAGTCACAACCGGTGTCAGCTCTTCAGTCGGCTCAGGCGACGGCTCGGCAGTCGTTTTTGGCTCTGGCGACGTCGTGGCGGTTGGCTCAAGTGTCTCCTCTCCACTGCTGCATGCAGAGAGTGAAGTAAGACTTAACAGTGCACCAATCATCACAATGAGTGCCAGTTTTAACGTAATCATCACAATTCAACTCCTTTATGCTCCCCGTTTTCAACCGGGGTAGAAATTGTCTCTATCCTAATCATCAGGGACACGGGGCCATCAGATACCATCCATCGCTAACCCTGACAAAATCCTTTTCGGTAATCATGGCCTCATACACCGCTACGTAGTCAACAGAGGTCCTTTTAATATCGCTAAAGCTGTATCCAAAACCTTCTTCGATTTCTTTGGAATACGACTCAGCAGCTTGATAGAGTGCAACAGAATCAAAGTTACTGGCTCCTACAATCTCGACTGTATCTTTTATGATTTGCAGCATCTGGTCTATTTGGTTGATTGCCAGGTATCCAATCCCGTCCCGCATAATCTCGTTTACTGAACCTGGATGGTTTTCTTGAAGAAGTCCTTTTGCCAGGTTAATTATTGCATCGTCTTCGTTCCACCAGGAGGAAATCGTCATTAGTAGCGTTCCGTCTATCTCGTCCCAAAGGTCTGCATCATCTATCAATCCAAAGAAAGCGGCATGAGCATCAACAGTAATGAATTTAGCAGTGTGACCCGCATTGCGATATTCTTTGATGAAGCTACTCCACCCTGCGGGTACTCCCATTACGTAATCACAATCTCTCAAAGCTTCAGCTTCCGGTCCCCAAGTGAAGGTAAAGTGAGTTAAATAGGCTCCAATCCATTCAAACTGATCTGGGTGTTCTCTACAGTATTGCTCCATTCCGTCTGCTAATGATTGGTCGTAGGGGGAACTCCATAATGCCGCACCAACCTTGGCCGGTCCGTCTGTTCTGTAGTCCCAATCGTTCTCGGCGATCCATTTGAGAAGCGTGTAAGTCTCATCTTCCGGCATGGCGGCTGGACTGAAGACGTAACCGGGAGGATAAAGGGCTTCCTTGCTGGCTGCCGGCGTGAACAGCACGAATTGGTCCTCGTCAAGAAGAGGCCTCAACGTTATCGACGTTGCCGGGACGCCGGTGAAAAGCAGGTCTGCACCCTTTTCCCGTAACCACTTATAACCTGCAATGTCCTTCGCTGGATCGAACTGCCCGTCATAGGTGACGACTTTCAGTTCTACGCCCGGGATAATGTTTTTCTGGTTGTAGTATCCAACTAAATCCTGTAGTGCCATGTCGATAGTACTCATCGCATTGGCGGTAACCCCTGTTTTGTCAGAAATGACCCCGATAGTGATCTCCACCAAATCATCTGTCTTCTCGGTTACCTGCGGATTAGATTCCTCTACGCTATCAGAGGAACAAGCCGCCAGCATTGGAAATACCAGTACTGTAAGTGTAACTATCACGATTAACCTTGCTGTTGAGATTTTCATAAATTCATTCATTCCTCAAGCCCGGATATTTACAGATTATGGGTCATTAGTCCGTTTAGGCTCCGCTAGTTAAAAAACTTTTGCTGTTCACTAGAGATATCACTCGCGAACGACATATATAGAACAATCGGATGTTGGGCAAAGAATAGCACTCACTTCGATTTCTGTCTGCCGGGAGATTGCTTTATTGCATGACAGGAATTTCCCGGCATAAAAAATGCTGCAAGCTGAAATCTATAGTGTTCTGCCGTCATAGTACCCCGCGGCATTGACTAAGTCATGTGATGGTGCTATCGTAGCTAACACCTGTTACAGGCTGTTGAACTACATCATATCAGGTCATTCAAATCCTTCAGTCTGTTCGGTGATACCAGCCAAGTTAATAAGTAAGATGAAAAACAATAACCGCAATATGACCGGAGCTGTTGCGAAACAACAGCATGAAGTCACGGAACTGGAAGCGATAGTTCAACGTCTCCAGCGACAGGACGATGATCTGACAGATAGCGAGAAACGCTATCGACTATTGGCCGATAATTTAGTCGACCACGTGTTCGTTCTCGATTTAGAGGGAAATACCAAGTTCGTGAGCCCATTCGCCAAGACGCTCCTCGGCTATTCGGAAGAGGAAGCGGATAATTGGGTTGTTGGATGGAATGTTACACCCGCTTCCCTTGAAGCAGGGGCTAAGGTTTTCAAAAAGATATTTACATATTCCAAGAATGAAAATCAGAACTCATCCAAGTACTGGAGCCTCCAAACGGAAACGACGAAAAAGGATGGCTCTACTGTTTGGACAGAAAGCGATATCAGGTTGCTTCGCGATACAAATGACCAACCTATAGGCATACTTGGTATAGCGCGGGATATAACGGAACGCAAAAGGGCCGAGGGGGCGCTGAAACAGTCGGAGTCGCAACTTAGACTGCTCTCTCGGCGCATCTTGGAGATACAGGAGGAAGAAAGATCGCGTATTGCTCGTGACCTGCACGATCAACTCGGACAGGACATTGTCTACCTCAAGATGAAAGCGATAATGCTGGCCGAACAGCTGGGCGGTGATTCAGCAATGCATAATCAGGTAAAGGAATTAGTGGAACTCGCCGAGCAACTTCAGATCAGTTCCCACCGGATTGCGGTGGACATCAGGCCCGGAATGCTGGACAATCTAGGCCTTGCGAAAGCAGTACAATGGTACGCTGAGGAATTCGAGCGGCGCACGGGGATTTCATGTATAGTTGATACTTCGGCTGCTCAGATGGAAGTGCCTCCTACAATCGCTACAGCGGCCTATCGCATCCTTCAAGAGGCACTTACTAACGTATCGAAACATGCCAATGCGTCCCAGGTGGAGGTCGAGGTCATAACAGAAGCTGAAACGATCATCTTGAGCATATCAGATGATGGGATTGGGTTTGAACACAAATCGATCTTAACGGAAGGAGCATTGGGACTACTAGGCATGCAGGAGCGGGCACAATTGGCCGATGGCAAACTCACTGTATCAAGCAGTCCTGGTAAGGGGGCAAATATCACGGTCATCTTACCCCTGCATGTACCTCAAATTGGATCGTTTACCGACAACAGCACGGACTTGCCCAACTGACTAACTCAAAGGAAAGATATGATCAGAGCACTTCTTGCGGATGATCACCAACTGGTCCGGGAAGGATTGAAAAGTATTCTGGAAAAGGCCTCTGATATATCTGTTATCGCTGAGGCGTCCAACGGATTGGAGGCCATCCAGGAATACCAGAGAACGCATCCCGATGTGGCAATTCTCGACATCTCCATGCCCGGCATGGATGGTCTGGACGCTGTGAAGCAAATTTCATCGTTTGATCCCGATGCACGTTTGCTCATCCTTACAGTATACCCTGAACAACAGTACGCTGTACGTGCCTTAAAAGCGGGAGCATTGGGATATATTACCAAAGGTACTTCGTCGGAAGAGCTTCATAACGCGGTTCGTCTGGTTGTTCAAGGGAAGCAGTTTTTATCGAATGAAGCCCGTGAAAATGTCATGCTGCAGCTCCTGGCCAAACAGGCCCAAATCGATCCTGTGGATAGCCTCTCTGATCGTGAACTTCAAGTACTTTGTTTGATAGCGAGAGGCCAAAAACCAAAAGAAATAGCAGATGGGCTTCGCTTGAGTGCTAAAACCATCGAGTCTTACAAGTCACGGGCCATGCGAAAGTTGGACCTTAAGAACGATGCAGAGATCTGCCGTTTTGTGTTTGACAACAAATTGATTGAAGATGTGACACCATTGGGAGATGATTACTGAATCTGGCTTGTGATCCTGAACAAAACAGTTCCTCTTGCTCTAATTGACAACTCTATTCAAGTCAAAGTATCGATGTTCACCATAGGTCGATAAAGACAATACAAAATGGTTTGGAGCGCATTTTCCGATACGATCAAGACTGCCTTGCCGGAGCCAGTTTGAACCAAAACCAAAGCGCCCCGACTTGAGCCGGGGCGCTCTTTCTACTGGATCTAGTCTACCCAGAGCTCGACATCTTTAACCAGACTCAGATCATCAAGCTCATTTATCTTCAACAGATATGGGGATTTGGTATACAGAAGGTCTTCAATGTACAGGCTGCGTTCCACTTGTGGGCCGTATCCTTTACCACCTAACCATCCCTCGGCATGATTGATCAGATCACGAAGCTCGATCTCATCCTTGGTAATCTTGAACACCAGCGCTCCGTTATAATCATCACGGCTTCTGCCCCTCTCGTCTTCCCAGCCATAGCTGTATATCGGTATTACCATGAGTTCTTTTTCCTTGGAGAAAAGGAACGCCTTATGTTCATACATCGCAGATGAATCGGTATATCGATCATCAGAAACGTATTTGGCAATTTCCTTGGGATTAGTAAAATCACTCACATCGAAAAGTGATATCTTCAGTCCGGTAGTTCGGCCAGTTTCCGTTGCATCCTGTCCGATCCCGATGATGGTGTTTTCGTCATATGGATGCAGGTATCGAGAGAATCCCGGTATTTTCAGTTCGCCCAGCTCGCGAATATTCGTTGGATCACTCAGGTCGATAACGAAGAACGGATCAACCTGGCGGAACGTTACCATGTATAGTTTGTCTCCCATAAATCTGGTGGAGTAAATCTGTTCGGTTTCCGCCAATCCCTCAAGCTCCCCAATGACATTCAGATTGGCATCCAATGTATAGACGTTGTTGATTGACTCCCAATTTCGTTCGCCAAATCTGGACCAGCGTGAAGATACTGTAGTCGCAATTCGCAGTACCCCATTTTGGACATCCTCATCGAGAGAGAACTGGTTAATAATGTGGCCCGGCACTTTCCCGTTAGCTTGTACGTTGATGTCACTACCGCTGACTCTTATTCTGTTGATGATGGTGAACTCGAAATATTCAAATTCCTTAAGCTTTTGTTGAAGTTGTTCATCAACCTGATCCCATATCAGCTCCTGCTCATCATATGGTATGTAATCCAAATAGGACCAATAAACCTGCATAATCTTGTTTTCTTTTTCATATTGAGATAACACATCATCATCAGTGGCTTTAATCTTTTCGATTAACTCCTTGTCAGCTGCTGTTAATTTGGGATTGAGTATGTCTCTGAGAATTTCATTACGGAACTCGTCCTCGTTGATATATTCCGTATAGGTGATGAATATGTTGTTTTGCGACATGTAGAGATTCTGACCACCTTCAACCGCTACCGACTTCGATTCCACCGCTTCTGATGGGCTTACCATGTTAATCGCATGTACTGTAACGAGGTGAGGAGAACGATACGGAATATCGAAATAGAAAATATCCGTGACCGGCATTGCTCTGATTTCCGAACCTTCAAAAATAACGGGAGTTGGATAGTCCGCTCTGAAGACCGGCCAGTTGCCGACTACGAAATAGACCCACTCATTTACCATGCGTGCATTGGTGTAATTACCCTCAAACTTGTATTCTTTTGCTAGAACCGGGTTTGATCTATCACTGATATCGTAGATGTTGAAGAACGTCATACCCTGCGCAGGTCGGAAATCGATCTTTTCAAAGAGAGTGTCATCATAGTAATTCCCGAACACTGCCATAGAATCGCCATTGATGAATAAACTGGTTGGCCAGTTGTCCTCGAAATCGATGGTGGCAACGACTTCCGCTTCCTCACCGGGATACGCTCTGACTATATAAAGTACGTTCTCGGTAACGGTGTAAATGTAGTTACCATCGGATTTCAGAATATCCGCTTCGTCAACACCCTGCACTTGGACATTGGTTTCAGAATAATCAAGCTTGGATTGACTGGATCCCCCTGCTTCTGCTGGTGCCGGCATTGGTACAGCAACAGGTCCTTCCATAGCAAAATCTTCATCCACCGCCATTGTTTCTGCCCACATTACATTCGCACCACGGGCACCATAATAGTAGTTGCCATTACCTTGATATTGCTTGATAAATGTGTTGTATTCTTCTACAGAAGCAAATGTCTTAGTATCGATCTTCTCATCCGGATCAAATGATGGACCTTCTTCATATGTGCCTTGTTCCATTTTTGGTTCTGAAACATCGTCCCCACATGCTCCAATAATGGGTAGTATTAGCACCAGGACTGCTATTAGGACTAATGTTCTTGCTTTGATCATGTTTGACCTCCTTGTTATTGTGTCACTATATAGACGTACCTTGGAGTAAAAAGTGCTCAGTACATATAAATTCACGATTGAATCCCCTTAAATTACTATTGGTTTTTTGTATTGAAAAGGCCTTCTGTAGCATACTATTTGATTGATCTAAAAAATTCAAGCATCTTCCCTCTTGACAAATTAGTTTGATTACCTTACTATTTTACCATCATGTTCAACAAACCCCCGCACGAAGGAGAAACGTTACGAAAAACTGCTGCGAGATTCCAACGTATCATCAACAAGATCGTTAGGATGAGCCAGTCACCGAGGGAATTCGGAACGGGGGAGCTTTTACCTGTTGCGGAAATCCAGATCATTCACACCGTAGGCATCAATCCCAACATAACTGTGACCGAACTGTCACGGCAATTGGGTTTAACCAAAGGCACCGTTTCTCCTATTGTCAACGGGCTCGTAGAAAGAGATTACCTTAAGAAAGCACGATCGTCTCAAGATGGGCGAAAACTAAAACTTGAACTCACCAATAAAGGAGAGATTGCTTCTCAAGGTTACGAAAAGTATGCCGAGGAATATGTATCCCAATATGCTCAGGAAATCAGCTATGGTGAATGGGTCATTGTCAGCGAAACATTGGTCAAGCTGGAAGCTTTTGTAGACACCAAGATACAGGAAAGTCCATAGTTACTAATATAGTATTGATACCAAACTATTATCGTTGTGCATTGATCGAGTTTGTTAACTAACATGGAATATTGATCAGGAGAAGAAACATGTCTGATGAATCATTTGATGCAGTAATAATCGGAGGAGGAAACAAGGCACTCTTTCTTGCCATGTATTTGATTAAATATGCCGGCATGAGTGTCGGTATTTTCGAACGTAGACATGAAATCGGAGGATGCCTGGCCACCGAAGAGATTTCAGCTCCCGGCTTCCGGGGCAATACACATGCCAATATAATCATGCCGGTTTATTACGCTCCCATATATCGCGATTTCCCGGGATTCTGGGATTATGGCGCTCAATGGGAACAGTACCTGTGTGCTGAAGGTGCCGCTTTTGCCAACAACGAGACCTGCCTTGCTATCTATAGTATCAAGCACGATCCGACACAGGAGCGCACTATGAAGGAAATAGCGCGCTTTTCAGAGAAGGATGCTGAGACCTACCAACGGCTTTTCAATACATTTCATAGCGATGAAGTCTATCGAACCATGATCGATCAGTTCTTCTATCCACCAGAGCAATTCCTCGACCCCGCGATCATAGAAAGACAAATGGGAGTGTTCGGCAAGCTTATGGAAGGGGATTTTGTGCCCGACTCGCTGACCCTGAAATCATCGCCACTACGCCAGATTCGGGAGATGTGGGAAAGCGAGGAAATGCAATATTGCCATGCCCGTTTTGTTGTTTCGGCAGCCACGGATGTGAACGACCCCGGAATGGGCATGGAGGCCATCGCACTGGCTGGCCAGCTTCCGGTTCTTGGTTTCAATAAGGGAGGTACTCACCAGATAGCTCATGCTGCTCATCAGATTCTGACGCAGATGGGATGCAAATTTTTCACCCATGCCGATGTCCAGAATGTGATTATCGAAAATGGCACGGCAACCGGAATTCGCCTGACAGACGGTTCCGAGATCAGCGCCAGGAAATTAGTTGTGTCTGCGGGACTCAATCCTCATCAGGTTGTATTCGATATGATTGGGCGTGAACATTTCACGGATAAAGTGGCACGTCGCATCGAAGTTCTCTCATACAAACATATTGCCTGTCTGATGTGGTGCAGTTTTGCCCTTCATGAGGCGCCGAAGTACAAGGCAGAGGATTTCAACCCTGATATCCGCGAGACGTTCTGGCTTGGGTTGGGACTTGATGCCAATCCCGAACACATCGCCAATGAGTGCCGCTGGATGAATCTGGGAAAATTCCCTCCGTTGCAGGATTTCAGCCCTATTGTGTGCTGTCACAGTCTTGTTGATCCTTCTTTCGCTCCTCCCGGTATGCATGTAGCTCAGAATGAGATGCAGTCGCCACCTGCCAGCGCTCATACTGAAGAGGAATGGCTAGAGATCAAGAAGACGTACATTGATGACATGATGGTCGTCTGGCAGCAGTACGCTCCAAATATGACATGGGACAATATTATCGGTATTGACAGCAACAGTCCATATGACAATTTGCGCATGAAAAATATTGCCCCTCATGGTAACTGCGGCACTCTTGACCGTTCCGTTTTCCAGATAAATGAGAACAGGCCTATTCCAGAACTGGCTAATCACCGAACCCCGGTGAACAACTTCTATGCCACCGGGACTGCCTGGCATCCAGGTGGGAATGGCGGAGCAGGTGAGTCTTACAATTGCTACAAGATCATTGCTGGAGATCTGGGGCTGGAGGATAATCCCTGGCAAAAGCTGGGAGCTGATGAAAGCGAATCTCTGGTTACTGAAGTACGGAAGGTCATCAAACGGGCGCAGGATTCGTTGCACGTTTAATCTGTGAGTCCCGTAGGTGTGACGGTTCATTTCTTTTCTGGTATTGATGTCTGAATATATGAGGAGGAATCTATGGCCAAGGAAGAAAGATACGATGTAATAATTGTTGGCGCGGGCCATAACGGAACCACCACAGCGGCATATCTGGCCAAATGTGGACTGAGTGTTCTGGTGCTGGAAGAAAGGCCGGAAGGCGGTGGTTGCCAGGAGACATGTGAGCCCATTGCGGGTGTGCGACTTCAGCCCCATGCCATCGGTAACTATGGCGGGTCGTCACCTGCCTGGGAACAGTTGGAGTTGTGGAGATATGGTTTCCGTATGGACTACGACCCCAGATATGAAGTACCGTTCGATACCGAAAGAGGGCCTATGACTCGCGAGGGTACAGTGAACGTACCTGAAGAGGACCAGATGGGTTGGGCCAAGATAATCGGTCTACTCGGTGAGCCCCCGTTCCACAGGGATTTGCTGCGAGCTACCTTCTGGACCCCACCACATCCGACCTATATTGAAAATGACGAGAACACCATCCCTTATATGCAGGTCTATAAACAAAACCTGCCGGAATTGTGGACTAAAGAGTTGCTGGAAATGACCATGCTTGACGTAATGAATGAGCACATCAACAACGAGCCTTTCAAGGTCATGCTGGCGTATATTGCCAATGTATCAGGGGCCTTTGCTCATTTCCCGGGTGTCGCTATTCCGGCTATCGAATGTGTGGCAACCGTCTTACCACCGGCCGTGGCCAAGCCCGTGGCCGCTCGTGGAAACATGCATGGTTATTATCACGCCATCTTCCGTTGTGCAATTGCCAACGGCGCTACGATCCGTACCTGCTGTCCGGTAGAGGAAATCATCATCGAAAATGGCCGGGCCGTTGGTGTTCGCTTGAGGGATGATGCCACGCTGGGTAACAAGACGATCTATGCCAACAAGGCAGTGATCAGCGCCACTCATATCAAGCCTACATTCCAGAAGCTGATCGGCCCCAAGAATCTCGATGCCGGTTTCCTGCAGAGAATAAAGGATTTGAGCCTGAAAGGCGGAAGCCTTTACCTGACTCACTTCCTCACCAAAGAGGAATTCCGTTATCGACCGCAATTCAGGTGGCTGGATGAGGATCCCCATCCATTCACTGGTGGATTCTATTGCATGGAGAATATGGAGATTTACTGGAAGAACCTGCAGTGCGTGCTCGGTCGGCAGGAAAACCTGGATGTTCCTCCGGATGAGTTGATGTGGGGGTTCGTTGCAGGTAACAATTATGCTGAAACCCAGCCCCAGTGCACCCGCGAGGGCTACTATTTCAATGGCCCTCTGTGGATGATGGTGCCTACCCCGGAATACAATGTTGATGGCGAAATGGCCATGGACAGCGGTCCGAAAGAGACGGAAAAGTGGAACGAATACATGCGTCAGTCGCTTGCTTGCGTAGTTGAAAACGCTGACTATGACAACATCGTTAAGGTTTGGAGTGATAGCCCGTGGGAGCAGGAATTCCGCAACTCAGGTGTACTTGGTGGCTCATGGTACGGAATACGCTGTGATCGGGATCAGTGGTGGAACGAACGCCCGCTGGCTGAGATGGCCCGCTACCGTGTGCCAGATATCGAGGGGCTCTATATGGCTCACCAGTCGGCGGCTCATCCTGGTGGCCTGTGCCTGATGGCCGTAGGTTACAACTTGATGCACATTTTGATCGAAGACGGTATTGCCGAACCGGGTGACTGGTGGTACGAATCGCCATGGTACATCCCCGAAGAAGGAAAGATATCAGCCAAGCCCGGACAGGGGAGAGTTTAAAGGAGGTATAATACGATGATGGAATTTAAAGGTTATCAACATCCGCAGAGTTACTTCCCGGAGTTTCCCCCGGAAAGCGAATGGGACGTTATCATAATCGGCGCCGGCCCGAATGGGCTGATTGCCGCAGCTTATCTGGCCAAGGCTGGCTTGAAAGTCGCTCTGATTGAACGACGCTATGAGATAGGTGGAGGACTGGCTACCGAGGAAATCCTTTTCCCCGGATATTATTCCAATATCCATGCCATTTATCACATGATGGTGGATTATATGCCCGTGCTGCAGGACTTCGATCTGGGCCGTCACGGACTGGTCTGGATCAAGCCCAATCTGCAGGCCTCCATGGTATTCGAAGATGGCAAAT
>CAZWIP010000042.1:0-16690 GCA_964634125.1 uncultured Dehalococcoidia bacterium | reverse complement strand
CTAATAACCACTGCTCGGGCCGTTCGACAGGCTGGAGCAGACATACTGCGCGGTGGCGCTTTCAAACCGAGCACATCACCATACAGCTTCCGGGGTATGGGAGAAGAGGGTCTCAAACTATTGGCTGAAGCCCGTACCGAGACAGGTATGCCAATCATCACAGAAGTGCTCACTCCGCATGATGTAGAGTTGGTTGCCAAATACGCTGATATACTCCAAGTAGGCACACGCAACATGCAAAATTTCATCCTGTTAGACGAAGTGGGTAAAGTCAATAAACCTGTGATGCTCAAACGCGGGATGTCAGCTACAATTCAAGAATGGCTTCTCTCCGCAGAATACATAATTGCTCAAGGAAACCGTGATGTCATATTATGTGAACGGGGCATTCGTACCTTTGAAACATATACCCGCAATACGATGGACATTAGCGCCATTCCAATTGTCAAAGAACTAAGCCACTTACCCATTATTGCCGATCCCAGTCACGGTACCGGCAGGCGGAGTCTGGTCACACCTATTGCGCTAGCCTCGATTGCGGCCGGCGCGGATGGAATCATGGTTGAAGTTCATCCCAGTCCCGATAAGGCCCTCAAGGATGGTCCACAGTCATTGACTTTCGAAAACTTCGAACAACTCATTTCAAAGCTTGCCTCCGTTGCAACCTCAGTCGGTAGAAAGGTCAAGTAACCACAAATGCCAAGAGGGAAAGACAAAGAAAACACATTTGATGCGTTGTTATTCGGCACAGCCGGTATTCCGCATACTACTAACAACCCGAAAACAACTCAATTTGGCATTATACGCGCACACGAACTTGGTTTGGGAGGAATGGAGGTAGAATTTGTCAATGGTGTGCGCATGAACCAGAAAACGGCCGAGGCTGTTGGTGAAGTGGCACGCAAGCGAGAAATGAAGCTGACTGCTCATGGTCCTTATTACGTCAATCTCAACTCACAAGAGGAAGAAAAGGTTATCGCCAGCAAACAGCGAATTCTCCACACCGCTCGCACTGCGCATACATTCGGGGGAGTGAGCATCACATTTCATGCTGCTTTCTATATGAAATGTTCCCCTGAAAAAGTGTATGATACGGTCAAGAGGCACTTAGTTGAGATCATTAACCAGCTTGAAAAAGAGAACAAACGGGTGACCATCAGACCGGAGATCATGGGAAAACCAAGCCAGTTTGGTACACTCAATGAAATCCTAAGACTTTGTGCCGAAGTGGATGGTGTGGCGCCTTGTATCGATTTTGCCCATTTGCATGCTCGGACCGGGAAATTCAATACCTACAATGAATTCTCTCAAGTTCTGGACCAAGTAGGGGAAAAGCTCGGCAGGCATGGCTTGGATAACATGCATATTCATGTTTCCGGAATCAACTATGGTGATAAAGGAGAACGAAACCATCTTAATCTGAAAGATTCAGATTTCCGTTTTGATCAATTGATTCAAGCCCTCAAGGATCATGATGCGAAAGGAATTCTGATCTGTGAAAGCCCAAATCTGGAAGAAGATGCTCTGCTAATGCAGAGGATTTACAAAACATCAGCATGAGAATACTGGGAATTATTGGAAGTCCACGAAAGAATAGCAATACTGAGATCCTGGTTAAAGAGGCTATGGATGGAGCCAGAGAAATCGGCGCTGTAATTGAAATAATTGATATCACCGAGAAAAATATCAACTCATGTAACGGATGCACTCTCTGCCTCGATACCAGCGAATGCGTTGTTTCTGACGACATGCAACATATATATGCTAAACTACTGGAAGCTGATGGGATATTCATCGGGACACCGGTTTATTTTTGGAATGTAAGTTCACAGGTGAAAGCCCTGATTGATCGAACGTATCCTTTCATGTGGAATCGAAAACTGCGCGGGAAAGTCGGAGGCATCGCAGTGGTAGCCCGTAGAGCCGGATGTGGAAATACTTACAGCTTTCTGGTAGACTATTTTACCCTGATGAGAATGACTATTGGAGGCGGAGTCATCGGTTACGCCGGTGAACCTGGGGAAATCACCAAAGACACAGAAGCTATGGCACAGGCAAAAGCCGCCGGCAAGGCGATGGTGAAAGCCATCCGGAGATCAGAGCAATGACGAATCCGGATTTGTCAATCCAATTAGCACCGAAAAACGAACGGGGCTTACTCCTCACCAATCCGGTAATGGCCGCATCCGGAACATTTGGATACGGCACTGAATATGCTGATGTGATTGACGTCCAAAAGCTTGGAGCGATTGTTTCCAAAGGAATTACGCTCCAGCCCCGTCAGGGCAATCCTCAGCCTCGTTTGGTAGAAACACCTTCCGGCTTGTTGAATTCTATTGGACTGGAGAACATCGGTGCAGAAACTTTAGTCAAAGAAAAGGCTCCATTATGGCACCAATGGCAAGTCCCGGTGATCGTCAATATCGCTGGTGAGAGCGTAGAGGAATACGCTGAACTTGCCGGGATGCTCAACGGTGTCGAAGGCATCAGCGCAATCGAAGTGAACATCAGTTGCCCCAACGTAGCCAGTGGTGGAGCTGAATTCGGTATCGATCCGGAAATGGCGGCAGCCGTTACCTTGGCTGTCAAACAAGCAACAAACCTTCCCACCATTGTTAAACTAACCCCCAATGTGACTGACATTGTACAGATCGCCCAGGCGGTTGTTGAGGCAGGGGCTGACTCTCTTACCATAGCCAATACCTTCAAAGGAATGGCCATCGATACCGTGAAACGGCAACCTGTATTGGGTAACACCGTAGGAGGACTTTCTGGCCCGGCGATTAAACCTCTGGCGCTGCACCTTGTTTACAGAGTCGCTCAAGCGGTAGATGTGCCCATAACCGGCTGCGGAGGTATCGCCAGCGCCAATGATGCTTTAGAATTCCTCATGGCTGGCGCCAATGCTGTTCAAGTTGGCACAGCTACTTTTGTTGATCCACAAGTGATGATCCAGATCGTAGATGGAATCGGGCGATTTATGCAGGAACAAGAAATTGCGAACCTTAACCAGCTTATCGGCACGGCCATTTTGCGTTAAAATAGAATAAAATATGCCTTTGCAAACCAAACTCGTTCAAATGCCGGATTTGCTTTTAGACCTGCTCTTCCCTCGATTCTGTGTAGGGTGCGGAACCGAGGGAGACTTTGTGTGCGATTCGTGTATCGAGACGCTTCCTCTGTTGCAACCTCCATTCTGCGATCGGTGTGGGTTACCCATTCCTGAAAACAGTATTTGCCCTGATTGCCAGAACCTACCACTGACTATAGATGGCATCCGTTCACTTTATCTTCATGAGGGTCTGGCGCGCGAAGCCATACACTCCCTCAAATACAAAAACATGAAAGCCCTCGCTAAACCACTCGCAGCGTTGATGGCAAACTATTTAAAAGCCAATCCTTTTGAAATCGATACACTGGTAGCAGCACCAATGCATGCAAAACGATTGCGTACGAGAGGATACAATCAACCTGAATTACTGGCACGCGAGTTGAGCCATCTCACCGGATTGTATTTAGCCAAGGATTCCCTTATCAGAGCGAAAAATACCACTTCTCAGGTTAGTTTAACGGCCGATGACCGACTAACAAACGTTAATGGAGCTTTTCAATGTAAAGACGGGTTTTTTCGTGATAGGAAGGTTCTTCTTATCGATGATGTATGTACTACCGGTGCTACGTTGAATGCTTGCGCCATCGCACTCAAAGAGGGGGGCGCTGCTTCTGTTTGGGGATTAACTCTTTCAAGAGAATGTTAAATTAATGGGAGGATGAAATGGAAATATTAATTAAAGGCAAGAACATGGATGTTCCTAAAAAAGCAAAAGACTATATTGAAAAAAAAGCGGAAAAATTCGATCGTCTTCTTAGAAATATCTCCACGGCAAAAGTTGAGCTTTCTGAAGAAAAGACAAAATCGAAAGAGAGCCGTTACATTGTGGAAGTGACTGTCGATTCTCAAGGAACTTTCTTACGTGCTGAAGAGCGAGCAGGCGACATATTCTCTGCCATTGATGCTGTGGCCGACGTAATGGATCGTCAAATCAGGCGATATAAAGATAGGATCAAAGGTAAACAGCAACGGCGTACAGCCGTCTCAAAGAGCAAGTCCAAAGTCCTTAGCGGGGAAAACCTTGTAGTTGAAGAAGATGAGAAATTGATCAAGGTGAAGAGCTTTCCGGTAAGCCCCATGTCACCCGATGAAGCAGTGGATCAAATGGTATGGTTAGGGCACGATTTCTTCGTCTTTTATAATGCTAGTAGTGAGCAATTCAATGTGGTTTATCGTCGAAAGGATGGTCATTACGGTTTAATAGAACCGGAACTCGAGTGAATCCTGACCCTGACAGAGCCGGTATTAAATGTCCTTCTCCCTCGACGAGAGAGGTTAGGTGCGGGTGAGAAGCTTTGGTCAGAATCCAAACTATCAAGGCAAACCACCAACTCTGCATTTCACCCTCCCTCTTATCCCTCCCATGAAGGGAGGGAAGTTAAGGTCTCAGCGGTGATTGTGCAAGACTTGAAATTTTAACGCCTAACCAACAACCAAATCCAGAGTCTCCCCGGTTTTTACATCGATCAACCCTCCGGTAGAGATTCGCACAGCCGGCACGATGGTAGTCGTGAGGGTGTTGAGCATCAGATGAGCGTATGTGACCTGTGATCCCAAATTAGCAACCTGATCCTGTATTTCTTCCAAACGTCTTGCGATCTCTTCCATTGGCAATTCGGAAGTCTGACCCGCAATAGGCATGGGTAGCTCTGCTTTTATTTCGCCGTCTGCAAAAACTACCGGCCCACCCTGAAGCTCTCGAATTCTGTTTACTGCTCCCGCCATGTCTTCATCTGAAGTCCCAACGACAATGACATTACAGACATCCCAGGCGGAGGTGGCGGCAAACGCTCCTTTCTTGAGACCAAATCCGCGGATCAAACCTACGAACATCTTCCCTGAATTGTGAATTCTGTCAATGGCAGCGACTTTCAGGATATCATTTTGCGTATCAACTTTGATTTCACCATCGATGACGGGTAATCTCATTTCAACGTATTTATTGGCGATATCCTCACCCATATCAATCACTCTTGCCGTAACTGCATCAATCGAACCGTTTACTCGAACGGTGAAATCGTCTGCGTTCAATTCCCGGGGGATACGAACCGTATTTCGAGCATGATCTGGATAAGAATGCTTACGGGGTTCGACCAACAGCTTCCCATCTTTTGACACCACCTGCCCATTGCTGATTACGACTTCTGGTTTGATAGTAGTTATATTTGGCAATACAACAATGTCCGCACATTTCCCCGGCGCGATACCGCCAACCATGTTATCGATGTGGAAATGCTCCGCCACGTTGAGTGTAGCCATCTGAATGGCTGTGACCGGGTTGAATCCAAGGTCTATTGCTTTTTGAACGATTGAGTCCACATAACCATGTTCGATGAGATGCCTCGCGCCCATTCCATCGGTGGTTACTGAGAGTCGTCGAAAATCGATGTTCTCATCTTTGATCGCGGCGATGGTCTCCAAGTCATTCCTCACATCACCTTCCCGTATCATTACACACATGCCGAGCCGCAATCGCTCCAGAACTTCCTGAGCCGTTATCGATTCATGATCCGAAGAATTCCCCGACGCCACAAAGGCAACCAGCTTGTTGTTCCTTGCACCTGCAGAGTGGCCTTCCAACGTTTTTCCATGACTGAGTGTTTCAGCAAAGAGGCTTAAAACTTGCTCATTCCCTCTAATCACCGGGACCCAGTTGCTTTCCCCTATCCCCATGATTCCCTCGAGTTCGAGTAGCTTACGAAACTCGTCCGGGGTGATTACATCTTTGTAATCCGTCTGGCCATTGGCGAATGTGGAGGGAGCCGTAGCAAATATTTTTATCGGTTGGTCTCTGACCGATTCCAAGAAGTCGACTACACCGTCATAACCAAGAGCAAAGGCAAAATCTAAAGTCTCACTGATGATTGTCGTCGTACCGCTTTTGGTAACATATTTCAGGAATTCTTCGATGGTTCCGTGAGTATGCATCACATGAGCATGCCCATCTATAAACCCGGGAACAAGCACCTTACCGGAAGCATCCAGCACTTCGGTATTTGGATCGATTGTATGAGAAGCATCCTCACCAACGTAGGCTATCCGGTCACCTTTGATTGCCACGGACCAACTTTTAAGGATTTCACCAGTGTAAACGTTTATCAGATCGCCACCTACAATGGCTAAATCCGCCTTCTCTTTTCCCACTGCTACGTTCACTAGGCTTTTGATTTCATCAACATTCAAATCTATCTTCTTTTTCATTTTTTCTATTTTGTATGTTTCAAATGGAGTAGGGGCGAGTCGCCGACTCGTCCCTACAAATTATATCAGACGTTCCTGTATTTGGATGGGGAGGTTAGGTGAGTGTGGTTCAGAGAATTTAAGGCATATCTACAGCAATCGCTGCTGCGGGACACTTTCTGAAGGATATCCAAGATGGTTTCGCCCTGCCTCTCCGATCTTCCTGCCTCCCGGCGTGCGGATTACAAATCCCATCTTGAGGAGGAACGGCTCCACCACATCCACAAGTGTATTTGCTTCTTCATTGATGGTTGCCGCTAAAGCTTCAACACCGACCGGTCCGCCATTGTAGTTTTCCATGATGGTCGTCAAGTACATCCGGTCAAGCCGGTCCAACCCAGCATGGTCGACACCCTCTTTGGAGAGCGCCTCATCGGCGAGTTTCCGGGTGATTTTTCCGTCCGCATTAACTTCCGTATAGTCTCTGACACGTCGCAACAATCGATTGGCAATCCGTGGTGTTCCCCGAGACCGTTTGGCAATTTCCATCGATCCCTCTTCATCGACACTCACGCCCAGAATCCCTGCTGAACGCTTGACCACTTTGGCCAGTTCATCGGGAGAATAATAATCCAGATGGTATATCATCCCGAAACGATCGCGCAGAGGCGGTGTCAGCATACCGGCCCTCGTAGTGGCACCCACCATTGTGAAATGCTTCAGTTGATAAGGCAACGTCTTGGCGAAGGCACCTTTTCCGTAAATGAAATTTACTTCGAAGTCCTCCATCGCCGAATACAGATACTCTTCAACCGTGCGCGAAAGCCGATGAATCTCATCAATAAAGAGGACTTCTCCGCTATCAAGGTTGGATAGTATACCCACAATATCGATAGGTTTTTCCAGCGCCGGACCGGCGGTATGTGTGATCCGAGATTGCATTTCATTAGCGATAATATGGGCCAGCGTTGTTTTACCCAGGCCGGGCGGCCCGTGCAACAATATATGTTCCACCGGCTCTTTTCTTTTCAACGCAGCGGTCAGTGCGATTTGCAGGCTCTCTACCACATCTTTTTGCCCGATGTATTCCGAGAGTGTTAGAGGTCGAAGATTCCATGCAAACCGTTTATCGTCTGCCCGCTCTTCGACTGGCTCTACTATCTGGTCTTCCCCTTGAATCGACGGCTCACGACTCATATCACTTCCTCTCCAATCGGAATACCTCGCGAATGAGTTCTTCAACGTCTTTAATGGCAGGGCTGATGCTTAGGGCTTCGTCAACTTTAGCTTTGGCATCAACTCGTTTGTAACCCAATTCTGACAGAACCTCCACAGCCTCATCCTGGAAATCTTTTCTCACCACCTTCGGCACACTGTCATATCCCTCATCTTTAAGGAGGGCAAATTCCGCCACTTTCTCCTGGAGGGTTGCAATAATCTTCTGGGCGGTTCTTCCCCCGATTCCAGGCATGCTCTGCAAAAGCCGGGCATCCCCGTCTTCGATTGCATTAGCTACAGTGGATACAGAAAAAACGAACGCTTTGGCAGCTTTCGCTGGCCCCAGATCTTCGACACCGATCAACTTCTCGAAGAATCGCTTCTCGGATTCATTATTGAATCCCACCAGCACCGGTCTAGGCTGCCTATCCGTGACATGATAGTAGGTATGCAAACTGATCTCATCACCTGCCTGCTTCCCATGATCTTCCAATGCTCGCATTACAAACATGGGTAGCAGCACTTCGTAACCAACACCGTTCACATCTACAACCACTTTTGAGGTGTCGCTATCAATACTCTTGATGATTCCAGAAAGATGTGATATCACCCTGAGATACCTTTTGGAGACCGCTGCGTCGGCGGTTCCCCCACGGCAACCATCACCGGGCTTGTTACGGTCCAGTAATGGCAAATCGCCACCGCCAACGCATCGGCCACGTCATGAGGAGTAGGGATTTCCTTCAGGTTGAGCCTGGCCTGCATGGCCCGCTGCATCTGTTCTTTGGAAGCTCTTCCGTTGCCAGTGAGGCATGACTTGACTTTGGTAGCTGCATAGCTGCATACCGGGACTTCATTCTTCGATGCAGCCAGACAAATCACACCTCTGGCATGTCCCATCAGGATTGCTGTTGAGGGATGTTGATAATGGGAATAAAGTTCTTCCAGCGCCAGGGCTTCCGGGTTGAACTCCTCCAATATGTCCATAATACCATCATAGAGACGGGAAAGTCTCGCCTCTAGCGGATCGTTTGTTGAACCAGTCCGAACTACACCACCTTCGCAAAGTGAAACATCACGATTCGATACCTGAATCACACCGTATCCGGTAGTGTTTAATCCGGGATCAATGCCGAGAATCTTCATTTCTAAAACTTCACGATTATAACACTTTCCAATTGATTATTGGGGTCTCTTCGCTACCAGAGATTGTCCATCTGAGATCTTTCTGCCATCTTTGAAATCTCTAAGGCCAATCAAAAATCCGTGTTATCGCATATATAGCTAGCCCGAAGAAAACTATAGCAGAAATCCGATGCAGTATCGCAATCGGTATTCGTTGCAGCAGAGTCCTTCCAGCAAGAACTCCTAAAGCAGATGTAACAGCTAGTGCCAGAGTCGCACCAATCCAAACCGATATCGGTTGCGCGGCGCTACTCAAACCCGCTACGGCTACCTGGGTCTTATCCCCAAATTCAGATACAAAGACCAACAGAAATGTAGCTATCCATACGCTACGAGCGCTTTTTTCTGTGATATTATCCATGTTGCTACCTGGTTTGGTTCGCCAGCCATGGATACCAAAAATGATGAACAAAACTGCCACTATCGCGTAAACGGCAGTATCGGGTAACCAGTTTGATGCAACGGCTCCAAACAGAACAGCTAAAAGGTTAAGTAGAGAGAACGCAACGATTGCTCCGAGAAGTACCGGTAACGCCCGATGGCGAACAGCCATGGTCATACAGACCAACTGACTTTTATCTCCGATTTCAGCTAAGGCGATCAAACCGAAGCTGCTCCCGGCGGTTGCAAGTGATTCAACAAAGGTACTTGAGAACATTCCAGACTCGTTGTGCCTTTACATATCCAAAACAAAGTATCTATCTAAGTAAGGGAAACTGCACGCTCCCAAATCAAATATGCCCGTTGCTCTTTATCGTATATTAAGAATGAAGGCGTGCTCAGCAGAAGTCTGTCCTCATTGAACTCAATAAACCGTTGCTGATCAGTGCCTACCCAGTTGGGGAAAAGGCTGGCATCGATATGGTGAGTGACCGAACCTTGACCAAGAGAGTACCTGCCGCAGTATGCGACGTATGTTTCCGCAGCTTTGGCCATTTCTTCAGTTGTCCCACCGCGAAAATCATCTGAGTCATATCGGGAACGATCCGATTTCATGATGGTAATAGAGAAATATCCATCATCACTGTAGATAAGATAGCCTTGAGGATTGCGCCCATCGGGGTAGGTAACCTGACCATCCTCGCTTCTTACTTCGGTGGATACGATTCTCCACGTGCCAACAATCGAGTCTTGCATATTTAGATGGCCCCGGTTCTGTGCTACACAAAGCAAACACTACTAACGAAAAGCATGCAGGAGAGCGGAAGTATCATAGTACTGCTTTTGGCTCACGATCTTCCCATTTTTCACCCTGAAGACCATTACCCAGTCGTGATCATACCGTTTGCCAGTTGCTCGCACCACACACTGGTTCTTGCCCTCAACCATAACCCGGTCCCCCTGGGCAATCAACGCGTGAGTATCCATCACATACGGTTGCACTACACTCCACATATCCTGGATGAATTCCATCACCCCTTTATGCCCATAACGGGGTTTGGCCCAGGTAAGCTCTGGTGGTGGTGTTTCACTTACAGGGGATTCCCAGTATACATTCTCATCCAGTGTCTCCATGGCGGCTGCCATGTTCCCAACCCCGATAGAACTAATGAATTCCTGTACTACGTGCAAATTCTTTCTTTCAGTGGCTTCCATTATTCCCTCTTTACCCTGATTTCTTCCAGGTCATATGAGCCATCTGCAGCTTGTTCCCTTCTGCTAACAGCGGACTGACAAGTGTCAATCTGTCACTTTCAATCTTAATACTACGTTCCTGCGTCATGTTATTCCAATCAGGATGAATACTGTTTTCAATATGATGAATGATCTTATCCCCACTTATAAGTTCATATCGTCCGCTGTAAGCCCCGTAGGTTTCCAGAGCAATAGTATCACCATCAGTCGATTGGAACAACGTCCCATCAGCGGGCATGTTCTGAATCGATATACGCCCGTCCTCAAAATACGAAAGCATTCCCTGCGGTTCCTGTCCCTGCGGATAACTCGTCTGCCCTCCAGTGTCCACCAATTTTGATGATACGAGCTTCCAGTTTCCCACAATGGATTCCTGGTCAATCGCGGTCTTTGTTGTTTGAGCTTCAGCCGATTCATCGACGATACTTTCTCGGAGAGCTTTCTTGTTTAGCACCGGAACAGGCTGGCAACAATCCAGCTCTGGATCGTACATTAGCCTGTAACTGCCAGCGTTACCCACTTTGGCTGCTGCCTCAAAACCACGCGTCAGATAATTGCACTCATCATTGAAACAAACGTACATGAATTCATTAGTCCAAGTGGTAAACAAAGTATGCGGCACTGCCCACTTGCTGAGTTTTTCACCGCAATGTGGGCAACACAGAGTATTTTTGATTTCCTTTTTCCTCTGTTCAATCTCTTCTTTGCTCGGAACCTGATCGTTGCCAGACATGATACACCCCTCACCCCTTAATTTCTTCTACCTCAGTTTATCGCGTCATCCGTCCAAATGGGGTGACTTTGGTCACTATGACGATCTATTCTGTTGTTTCGGTATCCCCGCTCATCTCCACCCAGTACGTTTGTTTGTGGCCTTTGTGTTCATAGTATTCCATCATCTTTTTGGCTTCTTTTTCCGAATCGAAAGATTCTACGGTGTACTGGTTTCCATGGTCATCCTGACGTTTGAGCTGCCAGACCTTTTCTCGATCATTCATGACGAAAGTTTTGGAAATAGACCCTTTGGAGTGCGTTCCCCGCAGCCCCGTCCGGTTCCCTTGTCCCTGGCTCCTGATTATTTGGGCGATCACTCAGGATCGCCCCTACGCTGACTCCCGATCCCCGATCCCTGTTTTCATCCTCCGTGGCATCGGTGACATCAGCGTGAACCACTACTCCGGCTTAAGGACCTCTGCAGATCCCTCAACCCATGTAACCGCAAGTTCCCGACGAACGATTCGCCAGCCTGCTTTTGTACGTCTGATCTTATCACGGTACTCACCCCACATCTCGAACGTCTTCCCTTCAGCATCACCTGTACCAGCATGAAATGCTCTCACCGAACAGATACTGTTGGCTCTATCTTTCTCCATGTTTATTCGAAAATTGCCCAGCAGATGCTGAGTCGGACCGCATCCCCCGAGCATACTCCGAACCATGTTTACAAAAGACTGGCGATTGACGAACTTGTAATCCCCACCATAATCGGTCTCTGCATCGGTGGTGAATATTTCTTTGAATAAATCCCAATCGCGAGTATCACACGCAACTGCATAACGATTCAGCAAATCGATGATTTCGTGTCGATCAATTATTGTGTCAATATTCATTAGTACTTGTTTTTACTTGCTTTAGGAACCTCTGATCAACCCCGTTATCTTCAAATCCCCCTTTCATCCCCCTTTACGAAAGGGGGAAAGAGGGGGATTTTTTGAGCTGGGGGGATATCCCCAGACCCCCGAAGTCACTACCTATTCAGAGATTCCTTTCCCTCGATAGAATTTGCAAACTCTTCTGCGAACCTATTAACAGCATTCCAGTCTGTGTATTCGTAATGTTCCTGCTTCGTATCGGTATCCGCCCCTACTTTGCGCGCAACTAGTTTAGCCATATATCGTCTGATGAAGTTGTAATGAGGATAGCGCAAAGCACCCGCAAATGCTGTGCTTGCAACGGGCTTTAGCCCTGTATATTTGAGGAAATCGTTGATGAAACTCTCTACTTGTTTCTTATCCTCAGCTTTCGAACTATGCGCGGTAAGGCAAACACAAAAATAGGCGGAAGGGATTTTGCTCAAGGCTTCTTTTTGCGCTTTCACCAGCTTCTTCACAGATATTTGATGAATACCCATATGGATTGACGTACCGATAATGGCTCCATCAAACCCATCTAACGTGAAATCGCGTGGTGCTTTGTTCCCTTGCACCAGTTCAGCCTCATGCCCTCGATCCTGTACCACTCCAGCGATATGCTGTGCCACCTTGCGAGTGTGCCCATAGTCAGTGCTATACAGAATCAGGATTTTTGCCATTCGTATTCAATTCCATATTCTAGTTGAACTAACCGCATTTCGTGTAGCCGCATCCATAACAGATGTGGCATCCTTCCTGATAAACCAGTAGATCGCCACATTCAGGACACTGGCCACCCATCATACCCCCACCACTTGCACTCATATTCCCACCGATATGTTCCACAATCTCATCTGCATCCCCGTCACCATTTGTTGGTATATGTGGTCTACTATGCTTCATCTGACGTTCCAATACTGTACCAATAGCATCAGCGCATGAAAGAACGGCATGCCCTCCTGCCCAGGCAATAGAGGGACACCGAATACCTTTAAGATTCTTAACCACCGATTCCACACTCAGTCCTGCTCTCATAGACATAGAGCACAATCTGCCAATAGCTTCAAGTTGCGCTGAAGCACAGCCTCCCGACTTGCCCAGGCTGGTAAACACTTCACAGATGCCACGATCATCGGAATTCACCGTAACATAGAGCGTTCCACATCCTGTGGTCATTTTCTCAGTGACACCAAACGTCACATTTGGTCGCTCCCGTGGTTTCATTTTGCCCGAATTTTCCGGCAGTTCTACGGCTTCTTCTGTTTTCCCAGCAATGTTCAGTACCTGCACGTCGCGGCTTCCATCGCGATAGATAGTGATTCCCTTGCATCCCTCTCGGTATGACATCATATATGCATCAGCGATGTCTTCACGCGTGGCTGAATTGGGAAAGTTGATCGTCTTAGAAACAGCATTATCGGTATGATGCTGGAATGCCGACTGCATCTTGATGTGTGTATCCGGCTCAATATCATGAGAAATAACGAATACTTCCTGTACCCATTCCGGTATTCCCTCTATACCTCGAATTCTTCCCGTCTCGGCAAGTGTAGCCATGAGTTCGTCGCTGTAGAACCCCTCTCGCTTAGCAACTTCCTCAAAAATAGGATGCACTTCAACCAGCTTGTCATTATCCAGTATTTGCCTGAAATAACTAAGGGCGAACAGGGGCTCAATGCCGCTGGAGCAATTGGCTATGATGCTCAGCGTCCCCGTGGGGGCGATGGTTGTACGAGTTGCGTTGCGGACTTCTGGAGCATTTGGTTTGTCATAAATACTACCTTTGAATTCGGGGAAGGCACCTCTTTCTTGGGCCAAATCGATCGAAGCAGCTTTGGCTTCCGTATCGATGAATTCCATAACCTCGCCACCCGTCTTGAGTGCGTCTTCGCTGTCATATGGAATCCCTAAACGAATAAGCATGTCCGCAAACCCCATCACTCCCAACCCAATTTTTCGAGTAGATTTGGTCATCTCTTCGATCTGTTGCAACGGGAATTGATTCATTTCGATGACATCATCGAGGAAACGCACACATGTTCTCACTACGCGAGAAAGCTTGTCCCAGTCTATGACCGCAGTGCCATTCGCTTCACCGATCATTTTAGCCAGATTAATCGAACCCAGATTACAACTTTCGTAAGGCAATAACGGTTGCTCTCCGCAGGGATTAGTGCTCTCTATTGCACCGAGATGAGGGGTAGGATTATCTCTATTTATCCTATCGAGGAATACTATCCCGGGATCGCCGTTGCTCCAGGCGTGATCGACCATCTTATCGAACACCTCTCGCGCATCAAGCTGCCCGAAGACCTCTTTACTGCGAGGATTTATCAAGTCATACTTCTTATTTTTCTCCACGGCCTCCATGAACGGCTCGGTTATCGCTACCGAGAGATTGAAATTGTTCAATTTGTTGTTGTCCTCTTTGGCTGTGATGAAACTCATAATGTCCGGATGATCGACATTCAGAATGCCCATATTGGCACCCCGGCGCATCCCGCCTTGTTTGATCACATCCGTAGCGGAATCAAATGCACCGATGAACGAAACCGGACCACTCGCTACCCCACCGGTAGATCCCACACGATCACTATCCGGCCGCAGTCGAGTGAAGGAAAAACCCGTACCGCCGCCACTCTTATGTATCATCGCCGTATGCTTGACTGCATCAAAGATGGATTCCATGGAATCTTCCACCGGAAGAACAAAACACGCAGAGAGCTGGCCGAGCTCACGTCCGGCATTCATCAATGTGGGCGAATTGGGAAGGAACTCCAGGTTTGCCATCAGTTGATAGAATTCCTCTTCCCAAACCTTGATATCCGCTTTTTGATTAAAGATTTTCTCACCAGAAGCGATAAACAGCGCTACCCTGCGGAATAGATCCTCAACGGTCTCTATCGGTTTCCCTTCGGCATCCTTTCTGAGGTATCGTCTCTCCAATACTACTCTTGCATTGGTCGATAGTTTTACATCACCTTTTTTTGCCTCAACCTTACGGCCCTGTTTCTTTGATTTGCTTGCGGCTTCTCTAACTGGAGCTAAACTGATTTCAGACAAAACTTCCCTCACTTTCGCTTGAATCTCCATCTCCGAAACTCTGGGACTGGTGGCTTCTAACGGTACCAGGTCTTCCCATCCCGGAAGAACACCCGGGGTTGGTTCCAGCCAATCCAGCCGCTCGATAACCTGTTCTATCATTTGTTCCACGATTTCTCTATCAGGAAGACCTGTGGATTCAGCAGCCGAAAATACAGCCTTGGCGATCCTGTTTTTTAGCTGTTCGGTTGTAGCACTACTTTTCTTGCCCCGTTTTGTGGCCATAGCACCTTCCTTTTTTAACTTCACGCTGGGCTATTAATCGTTGGATTCGAGATTCTCACCTGATATAAGTGGTAACTGGCTACCGCCCTCAGGGACCGCTACAAGATCGTCTACTACTCTTTTGAGGCTACTGATATCAGCGAATGATCGGTAAACACTGGCAAAGCGAATATAGGCGATATGGTCCAGATTCAACAACCTCTCCATTACCATCTCACCCACTTTTGAGCTTGGCACTTCGGTTCTTCCCATCCGCTGTAACTCATATTCAATATCATCCGCAAGTTTCTCTACTGTGCCTGTGGGAAGGGGGCGTTTCTGACAGGCTCTACGAAGACCAATCAATATCTTTTCCCTATCAAAACTTTCACGGCGGCGATCCTTCTTCACTATGCTCATGGTGCTATTATCAACCCGCTCATAAGTAGTAAAGCGAGCACCACATCCTATGCACTCACGTCTTCGCCGGATTCCAAGCTCAACGCTCCTGGAATCTATCACTTTTGAATCGTCATGATCACAGTGAGGACACCTCATTTGCACCCCTATATCTTGTGCCGATAACAAAATCTAACACAAGATATAGTGGCTGTCAAGGTGATTTTGGGTAAACAGGGGATAAAGATTTCCGTCGAAATCAGAGGATAGTTAAAACCTGGTTTTGAGCCTTCATTTCACTGGTGGTTCGAAACGTTCGTAATAGCCTAAAAGTTGACCGTTGGGAGAGCGTACAGCCCGCATGTAGGCTCGATGCTTTTCATTATCGGTAATTAGACGTTCCTCTTCCCCGTCCTTCATTGCAGTCAGTACTTCCAGTATCATTTGTTGCGATTGTTCATTGTGGCATTCCAACAGGGATCGCCCAACTAAACCTGATCCACCTCTGTCACTGTATCTTTCGATAGCAGCCTTATTCATGTAGCTGATGGTATGCTCAGTATCCGCGAACACCAAAGGGTTTTTAAGACTATCCAAAAGGGCGGACATGAGGTCGAAATCAATCATGGTACTTTGATCACTTTATCTAAAAGATGGCCTTATCTTTTTTCAACCTTTCTATCTCCGAGTCACTCAACCCTAATAGTTCGCCAAACACATACTGATTGTGTTCTCCGAATAATGGGGCTGGACGGTTAACTTCCAATGGGGTTCTCGATAACTTCCACACAGGTGCAATAACCGACTTCTTACCCAAACGCGGATGGTCGACTTCCGCCCAAAAATCTCGTTGCCGAAGATGTGGATCGTTCCACAGGTCTTCACTATTACAGGAAGGTGCAGCCGCTACACCTTCTTCCTGCAGCATTCTCGTCACTTCAATATGAAGATGGTTGACCGTCCAACTCTCAATTAGGGCCTGTTAACACTAATAGTCACTTTGTGATATAGTGGCTGTATGGAG
>CAZWIP010000041.1:0-16952 GCA_964634125.1 uncultured Dehalococcoidia bacterium | reverse complement strand
CTACGATCAGGCAAAGATCAATGATGTCTCTGGGCTCGTTTCAGACACCATGCCGTCAGATTATATCGCGACTCTGGAAGGAGCGACAGTATTACCCCCAATACTGAAGGCTGTGGAAGATTTACCTCAACCAAAAGATAAACAACTGCGATTGCTAAAAAAAACGTTTCAGGATACTTTACGTGCTGCTATCATAGCCAGTGAAGACGTACAAGAACTGGCAGAGTGTCAGTCGAATCGGATTCCATCTGCCACCATTGCATTTGATCTGGCATATGCTACCGATATGACCGAAGAATTGAACCAGAAGCTAGAAAAGGTACTCAGATTGATGTGATTGGTACTTATCAAATCCAGTCCTTTTGGAGCGCTTTTTACGTTCAACGACTGCTCTGAAAGGACTTGTTTTTTGGTCGCTTGGACGTGGCTCATAATTAGTCCAAGTCTAACATTTTCACCTAGGCCAGTTTTCGTGGGTTAGGTCAGCGTAGAGGAGGTCAATAAGAGGCAAGCAACTCGGGTGACCGAAGGCCGGAAGCTCCGCGTTATCTCTAATCCGACGCCTTCGCCTCTGCGACACAGCATCAAATACTGCCAAATGTGGCGAACATATCAAGACACCCATAGGAATCCACGGATTTGGGATCCCCTTAACCGTGTTGACACCTGATTCGACGGGTGCTACAATTGCGCTTAATCTTAGAAGGGCTCGTGTGAATTCGTGAGCCAGGTTTATAGCATGAAGATAGCCGAAAAGCAGGGGCATAATCTCTGGCAGTTGAGGCGTTCCTATAGGAGACAGACCATACGATAGCGCTTGGCATGTATCTAAACTGAGGCAATGGATGGTACTGTGACTGAGCAACCAGAAGGTGCTTTAACGGGATACCAGTTCCTAGATCTGGCTGACAAGAAGGGAGCTTTGTGTACCAAGTTGCTCGCGGATCTCGGCGCCGATGTCATCAGGATCGAGGTCCCGGAAGGGAACAGCAGTCGCTGGGTCCCTCCTTTCGCAGGTGATGAACCTCATCCCGAGAAGAGCCTTTTTCACCTTTATCATAATGCCAACAAGCGAGGGATAACCCTAGACCTGGAGACCTCCGAAGGAAAATCCATTTTCAAGAGTCTCATCAAGACGGCTGATGGACTTGTAGAAACCTACCCTCCGGGCTACATGGCGAGCCTGGGCCTTGAGTACGCTGCCCTCAGGGACATAAATCCCGGCCTTATCATGGCCAGCATTACTGATTTTGGTCAAACGGGCCCATACAGGGATTGGAAAGGATCCGACATTGTTGACTTTGCCTTGAGCGGCTGCATGATTCTGAGTGGTTTTCCGGACAAGACACCATGCAATCTGCCAGGGACCCCCTCGTATGATGCCGCTTCGTTGGTCGCCGGAATAGCTATACTCGTTGCCCTCTACAGTCGCTGGACCACCGGGGAGGGACAGTACATCGACACCTCGGTATGGGAAAGCGCCTGGGCAGGCATCTACCCCTGGACATTTGCCCCTGTCCACTATGATCCACCGAGACCTGAGATTCGCATGGGGACTATGCTTTATCCTGTTTATCCATGCAAAGATGGACATGTGCGTGTGATGGCTATAGCTCCAAGGCAATGGGAAGCACTGGTTCGGTTACTTGGCAATCCTCAAGTACTCCTCATACCTGAGTGGAAGGATATGGTCTACCGGATCGCATATGCCGACGAGCTGCGAGCTATTGTGCTGGAGTACACAATGAAGCACACCATGACTGAACTTTTTGAAGCGGGTCACATGGAAGGTGTTCCGATCAGCCCTGTTGGTACGGTGGTCGATTTTATTGATAGCCCTCAGACAAAAGCGAGAAAGTCTCTTGTCGAGATCGATCATCCTGTCATAGGCAAGGCTCTCTATCCCGGGCCACCGTATAAATGGACTCAGACGTCATGTGGCATAACGCGTCCCGCGCCCTGCCTTGGGCAGCATAACAATGAGGTTTTTAATAATGCCGTGAACATCTCCAGAAAGGGGATGACGGCATCTGGCTACAGATTAGATCCTTGTCCCGAGCAGATCAAGGCGAGGCAAGCCCCGTTGGAAGGGATCAGAGTGATATGCTTTGGCAGTGGGGCTGTAGTCCCGGACCTCGGCAAGACTCTTGGAGAATTCGGGGCCGATGTCATCATAATTGAGTCGAGGCAAAATCTGGATGTGATGAGAACTCTCGGCGAGGAAGGTATCGATAGCAGCAGTACTTTTAATGAAGCCAATCGCAGCAAACGGAGCTTTGGAGTCAATCTAAGAACGGAGAAAGGGCGGCAGATCGTAAGGCAGCTTATTGGGATGAGCGATATCGTGGCGGAAAACTTGCGCGGGGGTGCGTTGAAAAGCCTTGGCCTTGACTACGAACATTTACGCCAGCTTAAGCCTGACCTTATCTACATAAGCTGCAGCGGTTTTGGCCTCGGTGGACCATACAGCGACTATCCGGCATGGGGGCCACTCCTTCTGGCATTCTCTGGTGCCGTTCATCTTTGGGCTCATACCGATGACCCCTATCCTGTGGGATCTCACGTTTCATATCCTGATCACATGGCCAGCAAGCAGGCCACTCTGGCCGTTTTGGCTGCCCTTGACTATCGGAGACGAACTGGTAAGGGACAATTCGTCGATATGGCTCTGATTGAAGTGGCGTTCAACCTCATTGGCGAGGTCTGTCTGGACTATACCGTAAACAAGCGCATACAGAAGCCAATAGGAAATAGAGGTCTCTATGCTGCTCCACATGGATGTTATCGTTGCAGCGGCGATGATCAATGGTGTGTAGTGAGTGTGTTCACTGATGATGAGTGGCAGGGATTTTGCAGGGTCATCGGCAATCCCGACTGGACCACAAGACCTGAGTTCGCCGACCCCACACGCCGACTTGGGAATGTTGATCAGCTTGATAGACTGGTCGAGGAGTGGACAATCAACCGTGAGCCTGATGACGTTATGCAGGCATTCCAGCGAGCAGGCGTGCCCGCTGGAGTGGTCATGCATGCTTCTAACACTCTCAAGGACCCACACCTAAGGGCACGGGATGCAATTGTGGAATTGGAGCATTCGGTGACTGGGCGAAAGCCCTATCCAAGCACTCCGTTCAAGCTATCGGCCACCCCCCCTCTTCCGAGCACGCCAGCTCCACTCTTCGGGCAGCATACCGATGAGATATGCCGGGAAATACTGCAATTGCCCGAAAACGAGATAAAGAGGTTGAAGGAGGCGGGAGTCCTGGAAGGCCCATGCCTCTGATTCTGAAATCAGGTTGGGGAAGGAAATCGAGGGCATCATCGGCTCTCCCTTTGAGAAGGACTTAACTGTGATACTCCCACAACGCCTTGGCTCATTCAAACACCTGTCCTTGAATTCCATCATCCTTTTCGCGGTGTCCGTTACCATTAGACCAGTTCACAGTATTGCTTCGAGAACAACCCATCACTTCATAGATGTTGAGTAGCTCCTACGGTGCACGGGTGATCGCGAGCCACTCTGGGTCCGCTCTGAACAGGTCCTCTTCGGCCGCACTTGCTTCATACATACCGTAATAATTGATGCACGTTCGTTTGGAGTCGTTGAAGCTGAATGTGATGTCGTCAATGGTGAGAGAGAAAGATTTGGCCGCATCATATAGAGCCTGCGAACTGAAGCCTTGTGGGCCCTTGGCTTCGACCGCATCGGCGATGATCTGCAACATCAGGTAAAGTTGACTGACCGCGAGATATGAGCTGCCGCTGCGGATGGTATTTTCAGCTGAGCCGGGATGATAGTCGTAAAGGAGTTTCTTGGCCAGGTTGACTATCTCATCCTCTTCATTCCACCAGCGGGGTATTCTTAAGAATAGCATTCCGTCGATCTCCTCCCAAAGACGTGCGTCGCCTATCAATCCGAGGAAAGCAGCTTGACTGTCTGAGCCCAGGAACTTCGCCGTATGACCTGCTTGTCGATACGCCTTGACGAAAGTTGCCATGACGATCGGCGGAACGACGTAGTCACAATCCTTCAGTGCCTCGACTTCCGTGTCCCAGGAAAAACTGAAGTCGTTCAGGTATCCTCCCTTCCACTCGAACTGGTCCGGGTGAGCAGAGCAATATTCCTCCATCGAGTCGAGCAGCATTTGCTGATAGGGGATAAACCAGCCGGCTCCGCCAACCTTAGCCGGACCTCTGACCTTGTAGTCCCAATCGTTTTCAGCGATCCATCGCATCAGGGGTTCAGCCATCGCGCTGGCGAGGGTGGTCAGGAGGAATATATGTCCGGGAGGGTAAAGGTCCCCTGGGCTGGCATCCACTGTGAAGAGCACTATCTCATCCTCTTCAAGCCGGACTTGGAGGGATTCCGAGACCCATCCGAGAGGGGTGAACATCAGGTCAGCGCCCTTCATCTTCAGCCACTCGTAGCCGGGAATGTCTTTGGAAGGATCGGATTGCTCATCGTACATAATCACTTCCAGTTCGACTCCCGGAATGAGGTTTTCCTCGTTGAAGTATCTGACTAGGTCTTCCAGAGCCATGTCTATGACTGCCATTGCGTTTGCCCCTGTTCCCGTTGCATCCGTGATGTTGCCGATAGTGATCACCACATCTTCAGCCGGCCCGGTTGGCTGAGAGGTGGGTGTTACGGAAGGCGCAGTTGGCTCTTTATCGTCATCACCTCCGTTGCAAGCAGCCAGCATGGGTAACGCAAGGAGCAAAACCGCCAGCATAATGATTACCAGTTGGACCAGTCTAATCACCATTTCTCCTCCTCTTGCGGTTGTCAGCGCGAATCCGACCCCGGATGCGCCCAGTCCCCACCTTGGATCGTGGCAAATGTGTGCCCATTCTACGCTATGGCCAACGGTTTTACAAGAGCTAACAAGGCCCTCTTTGCAAACAGAGTCCGAATCACGTATGTTCTGCACAAATCGCCCTGTCAAGTGATCCCGGGGATGGGGAGGCTCCGTTCGTGCTTAGACGTGGCTCGAGTCCCCAGAACTAAGTCCTTTCCGTGCAGAGCTTGGAACCATTAGCTACCATGAGAAATATCACGAAATATCTTACATTTTGTCACGAAAACGCTACGCGATTCCGTGATATGACAACGATATTTGTGTGTGCTATACTTAGCCACTAATGAAAAAGTTAGACAAGTCATGAATACTGACGCTCACTATGATCAAGAACTACGGGCAATTGTGACATAAGCAAGCAAATGAACTGTTGATTAATCTGGATATACAGTATCAGTAAACAACCGGGAGGAAGAACCGGTTTTGAGATACAATACCAGACAAATAATCTACAACGGCTGTGTTATGCAACTGAAAACAACTTAAACGAGGGCTGTTCAGCTATAGCTGGATGGCCTTTTTAATTTTTAGCTAGCAGGTACGCGGATTGGTGGAATTGGTTACTATAAGGAGTGATGCTTTGCTAGTACAAAAAGGGGGTAAACGATGAAAACACCAAGTCGAATAGGAATGATTGGGTTGGCGATGATATTACTATTATTGCCATTGTCAGTTGGTTGTAGTGGTGGCGATGATGAAGAAGAGAGGACTCCAACCCAAACAGCAACAGTGGAACCAACAGAGGAACCTGCAGAGGACGTGACTATAACCATAGGTTTTCTCTCAGACATGACAGGACCGGCAGCTGGAGCCATGCTGACAGTCAATCAGACGTTTGAGGATCTCATTGATTACTTCAACGAGGAGAACCTCATCCCCGGCGTGACGTTGGACGCTCTCATCTACGATGGGCAATATGACCCTGCCAAAGATATACCGGGATATGAATGGTTGAAAGAAAGGGGTGCGGACGTTTTCCTGGCTGGTTTCACACACACTTCGTTGACACTAAAACCTCAAGTTGATAAGGAGAAGGTAGTCTTGTTTTCCCTGACTGTCGGGGAAGAAATCCTCGATCCTCCGGGATATGTATTTTGCATGCAAAACGGTTCACAGACTACAATCAGAACCCTGCTTACCTGGGTCGCTGAGTACGATTGGGACTGGCAGACAAAGGGTCCGGCCAAAGTTGGCGGTACAACTTGGCCAGATTCGTACTTCACAGATCAGCATGCCGCAGCCGAGGAGTATGCTAAAGCTCATCCGGACCAGTTTGAATGGGTGGGTTCATGGTTGACTGCTTTTAGCTCCTTTGACTTTGCCAGTGAGGCGAACGCTCTTAAAGACGTCGACTATGTTATTCCCCCCGGAGCACCATGGGCTAATTTTGCAAGGGAGTATAAAATTGTAGGGGGCCAAGGAAAACAGCTGTTGACTGACGCTCAGGCTTCTTTCATTGGCTTTGCGTCAGAGGTCGCCGGTTGGGATGGGATTGATGGAAGCCTCGTCATCTTGAGTACTCGATGGTGGAATGAAGATGCTGAATTATCTGATCTGGCCAACAAGCTTGTGCGGGAGAATCACGATGACGCTGACGATATCATCTTTAGTGGCATGGCATATGTAAGTTCAATCCACCACATATACGGTATCATCAGTGCCGTAAGGCAGACGGTCGAAAATGTAGGGCCTGAGAACTTCAGCCAGGAGGCATTGTACAACACTCTCCTATCTTTTCCGATGGACTATGGTGAAGCTTACGAGGAATGGAGTTTTGACGAAAATACACGACATGGATGGGATCATATGGGAATATTCCGAATAGACGGCACGGAAGAAGACCTGGTCAGGTTGGAACCGGATTGGTACCCCGTTGTCCGGACACAATAACCCTAGATGATGGCCTAAAGTATCTCGTATTTCCTAGTTCCATGAAACCATACGTTTTGGATACCTGTTTGATGATTACTCTGGAGGGCGTCTCTCAGTTAAGACACTGCCTTACAACAACAAAGGAGGCTCGCTGTGAACAAAGTATTCAACTCGCCGGCAGAAGCGATTCATGATATACGTGACGGTGCAAGCATTCTTGTGGGGGGCTTTGGAGTCCCACAGGCTGCACCATTCAGCTTACTCAACGCTCTCAAGGCGAGTGGCATCGGCAATCTGACAGTGATATGTAACACTGTCGCGGCCGGGCCTGGATCACCATCTGACTTAGCTGAGAAACGACAGATCAGTAAACTTATCGCAGCTTTCGGCGCATATTCGGGCTTTGCTACAGCAGTGGATGAACAGATACAGTCTGGTGAGTTAGAACTTGAATTGGTACCACAAGGGATCCTGTGCGAACGTCTCAGGGCAGGAGCCGCAGGGATTCCGGCATTCTACAGCCCAACCGGTATCGGGACTACGGTTGATAAGGGCAAGGAGAAACGTTCATTCAATGGAAAGGATCACATTCTCGAAAACGCCCTGACTGCTGATTACGCTTTCATTCCCGCTTACAAAGCCGACACAATGGGAAATTTGGTGTATCGCAGGTCAAGCCGAAATTTCAATCCCGTTTTTGCAACTGCCGCACGGGTAACTATAGCGGAAGTCGAGGAGATAGTTCAACCTGGGGAATTGGACCCTGAATCAATCATGACCCCGGCAATCTTTGTTGATCGCATTGTTAAGGCTGATATGGATCGCCAGGTTCTTTTCGAGGAGCTCAAGCCACTGCTGGCTCATCGCCTGGTTACGGGGGGAAAAGACCAGGATTCAGGATTAAAACCGGGGCTTAGCCGGGAGTTAATCGGATTGAGAGTGGCCAGGGAGTTCAAGCCGGGGGACTGGGTGAACCTCGGGGCAGGTATACCAGCCTTTGTGACTCAGTTTTTGCCGGACGGCGTCTACGTGCATACCGAGGTAGGATTAATGGCACCCGGAGGTCGTCCGGAGACGGACGCAGAGATAGACCGAGACACGTATGGGGCAAGTGGGGAATTCCTCACGGTCGCACCTGGCACGTCGTTCTGTTCAAACCTGGAGGCTTTCACTATGGCAAGGGGTGGACGGCTTACCGCCACAGTTCTAGGAGCTTTTCAAGTGTCTTCTAAAGGTGATCTCGCCAACATTTGGTCGCCCAAGATGAGAGCTCCGGGAGTAGGTGGCGCTATGGATTTGCTTATCGGGGGAACCCGGGTCATTGTTGCCATGGAACATAGAACAGAATCTGGAGAACCAAGGATACTTGAGGAGTGCGAATATCCTCTAACGGGGAAGCGATGTGTTTCCTTAATCGTAACCGATCTCGCAGTCATCAGTGTTACCCCGGATGGACTTTTGCTGCAAGAAACAGCACCCGGATGGAGTCCACAGGAGGCCCAGGTGGTAACTGGAGCGAAGCTCATCATCTCGCCGGATTGCAGGGAGATCAGCCTTTGACAAGTGCACTTTTCAAGGCTCATTGACAGTGGAGATTTTTCGGGAGGGAGAATGGACAACGGAAAAGAGACAGAGATCATAGCCTGTGATGCCGGTGGTACCATGATAGACATGGTCATTGTGGATAAGGAGGGGAATTTCAGCATAGGTAAGTCGGCCACAACCCCGCTCGATCAGTCGGTAGGATATTGGAGTTCTCTGTGCGACGCGTACGAGTATTGGGGTACTGACCTCGAAAGGGATTCGAATGACATTCTTCCTGGGGTCGAATCCGCCGTTTATGCGGGGACAGGTATGCTCAACGTGTTACTCACTGGAACTGGACAGAAAGTGGGGGTCATTACACAGGCCGGAGATGAAGATGTTCTTCTACACGAGCGTGCTCGCCAATCATATGCGGGCTATTCCTACCAGGATGTGCTTCATCATGTGACTCATCGCCACACCGATCCCATTGTGCCCAGAAAGCTGGTCAAAGGCATTACGGGAAGAATAGACATGTTTGGCATGGAGGTCTTCCCATTGAATGAAGCTGAGGTCAAAGACGCAGTCGAGTATCTCCTTGACCAGGGAGTCGAGGCCATAGCAGTATGCCTATGGTATTGCTTCCAAAATCCCAGTCACGAGATTGGCGTGGGTGAGATTGCCAAGGCCATCATAGAGGAGAGACATATGGCGGTTCGCGTTCATCTTTCTCACCAACTTGCTCCGATTATAAGAGAACAAGCGAGACTCAATACCACGATCCTCAATGCCTATGCGGCCGAACCGGCTCGGGAGCAACTGGTCAAGATCGAGCAGAGGCTCCGTGATAACGGGTATCAGCGGCCACTTCAAATCATACTGTCCCATGGCGGTCTGAGCGATGTCCAGTACCCACGCCTCCACGAGGCTACTTTCAGTGGTCCTTTGGGTGGACTCCTGGGGGCTTTGCACTTGGCACCCAAACTTGGCATAAATAACTGGGTGTGCTCGGATATGGGTGGTACCAGTTTTGATGTCGGACTGATCACTGCGGGTGAGCCGTATATGTTGCGCGAGGTGGTGTTTGCCCGCCGATTCTTTAATATCCCAACGCTCTCCATGGACAGCATCGGGGCGGGCATGGGGCAGTTCGTGACCGTCGATCCTTTGTCAAAACGGCCTCTCATAGGCCCAGGTAGTGCCGGGGCCGAGCCGGGACCGGTATCCTACAATGCTGGTAACGAGATCCCAACCGTGATGGACTGTGCCCTGATCATGGGTATCTTGAATCCGGACAACTATCTTGGAGGCAAGGTGAAGCTGGATAAGCCGAAGGCCTTTAGCGCCATCAAAGAGCAATGTGCCGACCCACTCGGTGTAGACCCGTACTACTTTGCCGAGGGGATCACCCAGCTTATCAACAACACGATGAGGGAGCACATCAGGTCGGTCCTGTTGGCCCGCGGATTCTCTCCTGCGGACTACTGCTTGATCGGCTATGGCGGGGCAGGCCCGGTACACCTTGCCGGCTATTCTGATGGTCTACCGTTCAAAGGTGTGGCTACGGTTCCGTGGGCAGCGGGTTTTTCGGCATTTGGCTGTGCCGCGGTGGATATCACTCACCGCTACCAGAAATCCGCAACAGTGGTGATTCCATACGGAGTTGACGATGACTTCAAGATGTTTATGGGTGGAATGATGAACGCCGCATGGGACGAACTGGAGCAGCAGGCTATGGACGATCTGAAGGCCGAAGGTTTGCCCTGGGAAAAGGCCCAAATCAGGCCAATAGCCTATGTGAGATATGGCGGCCAGATGGAAGACCTTGAAGTGCTTTCACCCGTGAGCCGGATCCGCACACCGCAAGATGTAGATAAACTTCTGGCAGACTTCGATGACCTGTACAGCAAGGTGCATGCTGGAGTCGCTCAATATCGTGAGGCAGGCTATCATATCTTCGAAGTGGGTCTCATGACCGTTTTACCCAAAACAAAACCCAAACTGATCAAGCGTTCTCTGGAAGACAAGCAGCCGGGAAAGGATACAGTCAAAGGCGAAAGGGAGGTATTTGCCAACGGCCAATGGCACATTGCTGCAATATATGATATGGACCAGCTTCGTCCCGGGAATGCGATCGATGGCATTGCTGTGATTGAAGCTCCGGCTACAACACTGTTCATTCCACCCGGCAAACACGTGCATATGGACGAGTGGTCGCTGTTGTGGATCACCTAGAAACAAGCAGGAAGGCTAATCGAAGCAGAGAGGAGACACGTAGATGGTAGTAAAAAAGAGTCCTCAAACAATGAAGGAAATGCTGGATACGAGTCAGCGTGCATATGACGAAACCGGGTGTTATGCCGGCATCATGGGCCTTGAAGCTAAAGAATCGGACCCGCTGAAGTACGAGCTGTTTCATTCGCGAATTCTTTCATCACTCATCTCCGGCCGGGAGACGACCCGAATGATATCTGCCTCACCTTTTGTGCGAGAGGTCGCGGAGCTTTGCATCGGCATATATACACCGGAGGGAGACAACATAGCTCAGTCCACTGGCATTCAGGTCCACATTGCGACCATGGGTGAGGTCATCAAGTGGATGATCAATAATGATTATGAGACTAAGGTGGGGATTGCTGAAGGCGATCTGTTTTGCAGCAATGACAATTCCATCGCCGGTTTGCACCCGGCTGATGTCTATGACATCTTGCCCATCTTTTGGGAAGGCGAGTTGGTGGCATGGGTTTGCACCGTCATCATGGAGATCGATATTGGATCCGTCAATCCTCCCTGCATGGCAGTTCCCAACGTTGAACGGGGTACAGATGGCATCAGGATCTGCGCCGAAAAGATCGGCTCTCGAGACGAAATCAGGCGCGATTTCGAGGTACGGATTGAGCGAACCATCGGGATGTACCAGACATTTCTGCTGGATCGCAAGGGAGCTGTTGCAGCCAATATCCGGGTCCGTGAAGAGACAAAGAATTTGATTGCAGAATTTGGGTTGGACTACTTCAAACAAACCAGCCGGGAGCTGATCGAAGATGAGAGACGAACCCAATTGGCCCGAATCAAGCAGCGAATGGTTCCGGGGAGATATCGAAACGTAACGGCGGTGGAGCTTTATCTGAAAGAGCAGCCGGTATCGTGGTTACCCGGTAAAGTAGACACAGTGCGACTGATGCCCGTGGAGATGACGGTGGAACCATCCGGAACGCTTAGCATCGACTTTGATGGAACGGGAGAGTGGGGATGGCACTCCATGAACGCTACCGAATCCGGGGTTCGTGGCGGGCTCTCTATCGGTTTGGTGCAGAGTATGTGCTATGACGGCCGAGCAAATTTGGGGTCGCTCCTTCCTTGCCAACTCAATGTTCCAATCGATACAGTGCTCAACCCAAGCCGGGTTCTTGAGTTGCCCACTGCCAATATCTGGACATCCACGATCCAGGTGTTTAACCACTGGTTGACTCTTATGGGGAGTGCATTCTATCTGCGCGGTTATCGCGAGGAGACATTTGGCTTCAGAACCAGCTTCGGCTTCCAGGCCAGTGGTTACAATCAACACGGCATGAAAGGAGCTTTTTTACCGGTGGCTGTCGCCGGATACATAGGCGGATGCGCACGGGGCGTTGCGGACGGGGTCGACATGGGAGCTGCGTACTACACCCCGGAGCCTGACATCGGCAACTTCGAAGTCTGGGAGATGTTCTTCCCCAATCTCGATTTGTATAGACGAATAGATCCTTTCTCCGTCGGTCATGGGCGATTTCGATCCGGCGCCAGCATGAATGGAGTATGGACACCTCACTTGAGTCAGTTCTTGATGGTGAGTTCGGCCATGGGCGGAGGAGCTGTCCGCCTTCTGGACAACACCGCCCTTTTCGGAGGGTATCCTTCCGGCAGGGGTTGTACCATGTCTCTCACTCAAACCAACATAAAGGAATATGTTGAAGCCGGGAATCCACTTGTACTGGATCTTTTAAATCCGGCCGGTCCGGAGTTTCCGAAAGGTGTTGAAGGCCAGCTTACTATTCATGACAAGATAGTCATACCCGCTGAAGTTCACGAAGGGGACCTTCTTATAACCATCACACCTTCAGGAAGCGGGCTTGGAGACCCTTTGGATCGCCGTCCCGAATCAGTACTTCCAGATCTTGAGAATGGATTCACAACAGAGGAAATAGTCAGAAGTATCTATGGTATTGAAGTCGAGTTCAACGAGCCAACTGAGAAATGGGAAATCGATGAGATGGTCACCACGAAAAGTAGAGAGGACAAACGGAAACAACGTCTGGCCAAGGGGGTGCCTATGCGACAATGGTGGGGAAACGCGCGTCAGAGGATTATGGAAAAAGAAATTGATCCATTACTGAAAGATATGTATCAAAGCAGCATGAAGATGAGTGCTAACTATACTCAGGAATACAGGGACTTCTGGGCCCTGCCGGATGAATTCGTCTTTTGAGGTGTGAAGATGTCATACAGCAAAGAAGATCTAAGGGACCTCTACAATGGTACTCTCCCATGGGGCCAAATCAAAGAGATTATGAGCAATCCCAAGGACGACGACAGGTTTGAGAAGTATATCGAAATCCTCCAGGAGAGCGTGCCCTGGGAAGAGAGAATACTGATGCCGTTGGGTGAGCATATCTTTGTAGTGGAAAAAGATGGGGAGCGCATTACCAAGTGTGACTGCGGTCATGAGTTTGGGGACTGGCGGCAGAACTGGAAACTCAACGCCCTCATATATGTGAGAGATGATCGGGCAAAGCTGGAAGAGATCTACCCGGGAGTACGATGTCCCGATCCAGATATATGCGAAGTGCGGGAATACTACTGTCCCGGATGTGGCGCTCTTCTTAAAGTTGAATCAGTACCTGTGGGGCACCCGCCGCTGTTCGAAATTCTGCCTGATATAGACAGTTTTTACCGTGAGTGGCTGGGGATGCCGCTGGAACACGAAAAGGAATTCAAAGACAGGACATATGAAGTAACCCGAGAGTGGGGTAAGGAAACATAGAAGGTTAAGGTGTAGCTTCTGTGGCACAATCCGTACAACATGGCGGGAGCAATATGAGCCGTTACTTACACTTTCCCGATCCATGGAGCTGAAGTTGTCATCAAATCGCATCGTCCGCCAAATGTCGTTGGGGATGTAACTCAAGGAGAGAAGATGAGTTCAGTGCAAGAGATTCCGGTAATCGTAGGGGTTGGACAGATATTGCAGCGCGTGGAAGATGCGCGGGAAGCAGCCGAGCCGCTGGAGATGATGATCGAGGCCCTGGAGCAGGCGGCGGAAGACTCCGGTGTCCCGAATCTGCTCCAGCGCGCAGATTCGATCTACGTGGTTCGTGGGGCCTGGGGCTATGGAAATCCAGGGCGGGAGATCGCACGCAAACTCGGCGCAGCGCCCACCGAAACCGTCGGCACTCCGTACGGTGGAAACTTCGCCCAATGCTGTGTGATCGATGCGGCGCGCAAGATCCAGGCAGAGCATCGCGGGATCTTCCTGATCACCGGATCGGAGAATGGTCATAGTCAACTGCAGGCGCAGCGTCAGGGCGTCGCGCTTCGGGCAACTGAATTGCCGGGCGCCCCTAATCGGATGCTCGCTGAGGACAAGGCGTGGGTCCATGAGGCCGAGCTTGCGCGTGGTCTGGATAGCCCAGGCAACGTTTATGCCATTATCGAGAGCGCGATTCGCTTCGCTAGAGGAGAGACCATGGAAGCCCACGCCAGGCGGATTTCAGAACTCTGGGCGGGCTTCAACGCGGTCGCATGCGACAATCCCAATGCATGGATCCGCAAGCCCTACTCTGCGCAGGAAATTGGCCGCGCTTCACCTGATAACCCAATGATCTCGTATCCCTATACGCGGTTGATGAATGCCAACCCTCGTGTGGATATGGCGGCGGGTATTATCCTTTGCTCGCTGGAGACTGCTCGGAATGCAGGCGTTCCCGAGGAGAAGCTCGTCTTCCTGCACTCCGCGACCGAAGCCAACGACAGCAACTGGGCATCCACTCGCGCGGACTTACACCGTTCGCCCGCGATGCGTATCGCAGGAGGTCGCACGCTCGCGCTTGCGGGGAAGACGATCGCTGAGATTGACCATATAGATCTGTACAGCTGCTTTCCCTCCGCGGTGCAAGTTGCCGCTACGGAGCTTGGCATTCCCGAAGGCCGCGCTCTCACTGTCACAGGAGGGCTCACGTTTGGGGGTGGACCGCTGAACAACTATGTGCTTCACGCGATTGCGCGCATGGCTGAAGTTGTCCGGGAAGATCGAGGCTCCACGGGTCTCGTCAGCGGCAACGGCGGCTGGCTCGCCAAGCATGCCTTCGGTATTTACTCTACCGAGCCCCCGGCCGACGGATTTCGTTACGAAAACCTGCAGGAGCAGATCGATGCATTCCCGGTGCGCGAATACGTGGTAGATTGGGAGGGGCCTGTCACCATCGAGGCATACACTGTGGCCTACGAAGCTGGCACAGCGAGTATTGGCTATGCTGCCTGCCTCCTGGACGACGGTCGTCGTACCTGGGGACTGGTAGAGGATCCCGTTATACTCCACGCCATGACTTGCGAAGAATTCTGTAGCCGACGAGGCCACCTCGATGGCAAAGGCAAGCTCAGCCTGCACTAGAGGGTAACAGAGGAAGTTGAGGTGTTGTGGGATTCATTTACTCAGGGAAAAAGTAATCATTCACACGCTTCAAAGTAAATTGCGTTCTTAATTCATAACTTAGTGAAGAAAGGGGGCACTTATGGCCAAAGAAGAAAGCTATGATGTAATAATCGTTGGCGCGGGCCATAACGGAACTACCACAGCAGCATACTTGGCTAAATGCGGACTGAGCGTCCTTGTGCTGGAAGAAAGACCTGAAGGTGGTGGCGCCCAGGAGACCGTGGAACCTATAGCAGGCACGCGTATTCAACCCCACGCCATCGGTAACTATGGCGGATCGGCCCCAGGATGGGAGCAGCTGGAATTGTGGAGATACGGCTTCCGTATGGATTACGACCCTAGAAAAGAAGTGCCTTTTGATACCGGAAGAGGTCCCATGACCCGGGAAAGAACTGTACGGATTTCTGAAGAGGATCAAATGGGCTGGGCCAAGATCACGGGCCTGCTCGGTGAACACATGTTCCACAAAGAACTGCTGCGAGCCACCTTCTGGACTCCACCGCATCCGAGTTATATAGAGCTGGACGAGAACACCATTCCATATATGCAGGTATATAAGGAGTATTCACCGGATATGTGGACCAAGGAAATGCTGGAATGGACCATGTTTGACCTGCTGGATCAATACATCAAGGATGAGGCTTTTAAGGTCCACCAAGGGTACATTGCCAACGTTTCCGGTGCCTTCGCCCATTTCCCTGGGGTTGCTGTCCCAGCAACGGAGTGCGTGGCAACCATCTTACCGCCGGCCGTAGCGGGCTTTGCTGCTCGCGGAAACATGCACGGCTATTATCATGCAATTTTCCGCTGCGCGATTGCCAATGGAGCAACTATTCGCACCTGCTGCCCGGTAGAAGAGATTCTCATTGAACACGGTCGGGCCGTTGGAGTGCGGTTGAGAGATGATGCCACCTGGGGCAACAAGACCATATACGCCAATAAAGCAGTGATCAGCGCGGCCCATATCAAGCCAACGTTCCTCAAACTCATTGGGCCTAAGCATCTTGATGCCGGTTTCATGCAGCGTATAAAAGATCTGAGCCTCAAAGGAGGAAGTCTTTACATGACGCACTTCCTTACCAAAGAGGAGCTTCGCTACCGCCCGCAGTTCAAATGGTCAAATGAGGAACCCCATCCACTCTCAGTATCATTCTACTGCATGGAGAATATGGAGATCTACTGGAAGAATCTGGAATGCGTGCTGGGCCGACAGCAGAACCTTGATGTTCCTCCGGAAGAGGCTATGTGGGGTTTGGTTTCAGCTCAGTCCTACGCTCCTACTATGCCGCAGTGTACACGTGAAGGGTACCACATCAACGGACCTCTATTTATGATGGTACCTACCCCCGAATACAATACCGACGGTACGCTGGCCATGGACCAGGGCCCGGAAGATACGAAGAAGTGGAACGAATATATGCGCAAGTCCCTATCCTGCGTGGTTGAGAATATCGACGATGACAACCTTGTCCAGATATTCCATGACAGTCCCTGGGAACAGGAGTTCCGTAATACAGGTATGCTGGGTGGTTCATGGTATGGTACACGCTGCGACCGCGATGAATGGTGGAACGAACGCCCGCTGCAGGAACTGGCTCGTTACCGCGTGCCGGATATCGAAGGCCTTTACCTCTGTCACCAGTCGGCAGCCCATCCCGGCGGCCTGTGCCTGATGGCCATAGGCTACAACCTGATGCACATATTGATCGAAGACGGCATTGCCGAACCGGGTGACTGGTGGTACGAATCGCCATGGTACATCCCCGAAGAAGGAAAGATATCCGCCAAGCCCGGACAGGGGAAGGTATAAGAAGGAGGTTCTTAAATGCCTGACGAATCATTCGATGCGATAATTGTTGGCGGCGGGAACAAAGCTCTGTTTCTTGCCATGTATCTGATGAAATATGCCGGCATGAGCGTTGGTATTTTTGAGCGCAGGCATGAAATCGGAGGGTGTCTGGCTACCGAGGAAACCTCAGCCCCCGGCTTTCGCGGCAATACTCATG
>CAZWIP010000040.1:0-17823 GCA_964634125.1 uncultured Dehalococcoidia bacterium | reverse complement strand
TCTATTTCGCTCTGATCAACGATGCGCTGCTTAGTGTGAACACGCCCTAGTATATATATCTTCTATCTGCTTTGTTATTCTTTCCCAGTCGAACTGACTATGCACCAGTGATCTACCGTTTTCCCCAAATCTCTTCAGACACTCCTCATCGGTCAGTATACGAGAAAGTGCTTCTCGGAGGCTGCTTGTATCGCATGGAACAACCAGCCCTGCCTGATCAGCAACCACGGCAGCCAATCCGCATTGATCAGTAGTTATTACTGGTGTACCACAAGCCCATGCTTCCAGTAACGTTACTCCAAATATCTCATAGGTAGACGGCAAGACATATACATCAGCATCCACATAGGCTTCTATCTTGTCAGCTTCCCAGAGAGGTCCTGTAAAAATGACATCATTTTGGATTCCCAAATCATGTATCAATTTCGTCAGCGTGGGGAGGTATCCGTCATCCGGCCCTGCAATTACGAGCTTTGTTTCAGGAAGGTTCTTTCTCAGCTCTGCAAAGGCTTTTGCTAGATAATCAATCCCTTTGATTTTGTGGATTCTACCCAGATAGAGGACTATCTTAGCACTGTTGTCAATGCTGTATTTCTTTTTGAAAGTCCCCTTCTGTGGTAATTCTTTATATTCGTAAAGGGAGATTCCGTTGGGTACAATCTCAATGTTATCTTTACTTGTACCCATATCTAAATATTGTTGAGCCTCCATTCTGGTTACAGCGAACAGTTTTGAAGCGTTATTGAGAATCCTGTATCCCCAAAGATCATCAAAAATTCTCTTTAATCTCCCTTTTAAAAAATAGGTCGCTGCCGAACCATGAGCTTGTAACACGTAAGGGGTACCATATTTCATGGCATAGTACCACACTGGAACGACGATCATGCTCCGATATGTATGGAAGTGTACAATATCGAAATCCTTGAGATTTCTCCTTGCAAGAATCGGTAGGAAGTAAGGTGTATCGATATTGGTTTTTGCTACCAGATATCGAGATATATTTTTTAAATAGTAGACTGTGATTCCGTCAACGTCTATGGGCTGGTTCTTCTTGGCCTCCACTGTGGCATCTTTTCGTTCTCCATTGCAGTACACAGTCACATCATGACCCTCTTTCACGAGTCTACTGGAAACCTCGTACGCGACACGAGATTGTCCACCCCCACTCCACATAGGTTTGAAGTAGTCAACTACCTGTAATATCCTCATGGCTGTATGTCTGTTTCGATACCTCAGCAATAATTAGCAACCATATCCTCAAACCACCCAAATTCCTTCCGGGTCGATTTCAACAGGAGCGCCTTTTGATAAGGATTCCTCGATTGCGAAAGTCGCAAGAGTAGTATTAATACATTCATCTAGTCCTACGGGGCTTGGTTTTCCCTTCTGAATTGCATCAAAGAAAGCCTCAAGCTCATTGCGGTGTCCCATATCTCTATTCAATCTCCACTTCTTGCTATTCTTTCCTTTCCTACTTTTGATAATCAGGGACCTGAAGTTATCGATGATACACTCTATTTCTCCACCCAAAACTTCCACTTTCTCACTAACAAAGGCACTCCCACCATTAACGAGCCACATAAGTGAAGCAATCGAACCATCTTCAAAAGTCAAATTCACAGCTAGGTTTTCGTTGAGTGAATATATTCCTGATGTTGGAAGAGCCTGGGCATGTACTTTTACCGGCCTGGAAGCTGTTAAGAACTGAGCAAGGTCAATGAGCAATCCCCAGTCTCCTCTCACAATCCCCCCTCCTTCAATTGGGTCAAGCAAATATGCATCCTTAGAAAAGGGTTGAGATCGTATTATATATCGCACAAATAAAGGTTCCCTAATATGCTCGAAGGCGTTTCTGGCTATGCCACTCAGCGAGGAGAATCGCCGGTTATAACCGATCATCAAACGTTGAGGATGTTCCCTTATAGTATCGATGATTCTGGTCAGTTCTGGTAACGATAAAGCTAAAGGCTTCTCTACATAAACGTCTTTTCCCTGGGAAAGTGCTTCGACGATTAAATTTGCATGTAGATTTGGCCTTGTGGCAATGAGGACACAATGGATATTTGGATCTTTCAGTATATCATTATAGTCAGTGGTATTGTATTCAAATCCGAATTTGCCCCCAGTATATTTCCCACTCGGTCCGGTAGCTGTAGCTATTCCCATCAGGTTGATCGAGGATAGATTCTTAATAGAAGGGAGCATCGTAGTCACAGCAAAATTGCCGGCGCCAATCAGCCCGACATTTATCTTCCCTTTAGAATTGCCAGGGGTTCCTTCATCCTTCAATAGAAGTTTCCTGGTTTGATGCTTATCCTTTTCACCTTCGTAATCCAGGAGAACGCCTACATACTGCCCCGATGTATCTGCCAGAATAGCCTCGTAAGCAGCTTCAGCGTCATCAATCTTAAACCTGTGAGTTATCAGTGGTTCAAGCTGTACCTTGCCATCATTTATCAAATCCAGGAATTGTGCCATATTCTGCCGCGCCGTCCATCTGACAAACTCGTAAGGATAGTCAATACCTCCTAGCTCATAACCAGGGTCATCAAAGCCAGCCCCCCAGGCTTTTGAGACACACAAATTCAATTCCTTCTGATAAAAAACCTCTCGGGGAACATTAAGAGATACCATCCCGGGAACGACAATATTCCCTTTCTCACGAGAGATGTCGGCTGCCAATTCCAGGGGTTGATTGCTTGTCGTACTTGCCAGTACAAGTACGGCGTCAAAACCGTATCCCCCCGTAAAGGTCATAGCATTTCTTTCGACATCATCAATACCAATAACTGAAACATCATCTGCTCCCAATGTCTGTGCTAAGGAAGTCTTGTCACTATTGGTATCCAACCCAAAAACCCTGCATCCGGAGGCTTTGGCTAGCTGGACTGCAAGTAGCCCCAACAAACCGAGTCCAATGATCGCTACATTCTCTCCCAAATTTAACTTACAGAGTCTGAGAGCATGAAGGGGAACAGCCCCTACGGTAGCAAAAGCAGCGCTTCCGTAATCAACACCATCCGGAATTTTTACACACAAATTTCTTGGCACATAAATGACTTCTGCATGTGAGGCAAACCCACTTCGAGCACATGCAACTCGGTCACCTGTTACAAATTCAGCAATTCCTTCTCCTACCTCCAAAACCTCCCCGGCACTGCTATATCCCAAAGGGGTCAGCCTGTCTAGACGATTTGTCGCCTGACGATACGCTTCCAAGATTCCTCCGCTCTTAGCCATTTCAATGACTTTACGTGCCAAATCAGGTCTTGCCCTCGCTTTCCCAAGAAGAGACTTGTTTGCAAATTTCATTATTAGCTTTTCAGTTCCTACACTCACCACGGAATTTACATTTCTAACGAGGACTCCACCCTCCCTTACAACCGGAGCAGGAACTTCAACAAGCTTTAACTCTCCTGTCTTGTAGTTCTGGGTAACCTGCTTCATTTTATCCCCACTTCCTTTTCAACAATATCGATAATTTTCTGGCTTGCATTCGTTCCAAAGGGATTGCTCCAATCCGATGCTTTGTTCAGCATGGTTTCAGTTCCCTTTAGGATGCTTTCAGGTTCTGTACCAGCAATATAGTTGGCTCCAATTTCTATAGTTTCAGGTCGCTCGGTATTTTGCCTCAAAGTGACACACGGCACTCCGAGGATGCAACTCTCCTCTTGAATCCCTCCGCTGTCGGTTAGAACAAGCTGACTGCTACTTAACAACATCAAGAAATCCAGATATCCAAGAGGGCTGATTATTTCAAGATTCTTGATCTTAGAGACAAACGAATCCAGTTTAAAATATTTCAGGGTCTTGGCTGTTCTGGGGTGAGATGGGAAGACTATTTTGCAATCGTAGTTTTCACTGACCAGTTTGATACCGTTTAGTATCGATTCCAGATTCTCCTTGAAATCAACACTCTCCTCTCGATGCAATGTAAGCAAGAAGTATTTCTTCGGAGTCAGATTCAGGTTTGCTAGTACTTTACTCTTTCTTTTTGCGATGGCCAGGTTCTGTTCGACAGCATCAACAATGGTGTTGCCAGTGATAAATATCTTGCCTTTGACGTTATCTTCGATGAGGTTCTTTTTGGTATCCTCGGTAGGTGCAAACAGAAGCTCAGATATATGATCGATCATGACACGATTGTGTTCTTCGGGCATTCTCCAATCATCACTTCTCAGCCCAGACTCAACATGTCCGACCATGATATGGAGTTTTCTAGCAGCAAGAGCCCCGGCCAAATTGGTGTTGGCATCGCCGCACACCAGCACGATTTTTGGCTTTTCTTTCATAAGAGCTTGTTCGGAGTGGGCCAACATCTTGGCGGTCTGACCACCGTGGGATCTGCTCTTTGATACATCCAAAAACTTGTGCTTTGGCTCAGGCAACTCCAATTCATCGAAGAAAATTTTATCCATATCGTAGGAATAATGTTGACCGGTATGAATGACAAAGAAATCTCTTCCCCTTTTCTCTAGTTCTCTCATTAACGGTGAGAATTTGATTATTCCCGGCCTGGTGCCTACGAAAAGACCAACCTTGTTCTCAAGCTCATTCTCTCTTAGAACTTTTAGTTCGCTCATATTATAAGTAGTGCCCAGATGTGACTTTATGTCTCCAGGTAGACTATCCTTTCTTTGTTTTCCACAAACCACTCGTTGACTTTTGTAAGGCCATCCTCAAGTTTTGTTTGCGGATCGTAACCCATAATGCTCCTGGCTTTGTCGATAGAGGCTAACCTTCTTGATCCGTGGTCCCAATCTCTCTTCTCAATCGATATTGTTCCAGCGGTATTGCCAGAGACTTTGTTTATCATATTTGCCAGGTCTATGCTGGGGGTTTCCACCCCTGAACCCAGATTCATCTCCTGCCCAACTGCCTCTTCGAGTATGCCTCCACGCAAGAGTCCATCAATTAGATCACTGACAAATGTGAAGTCGCGGGTTTCCTGACCTGTTCCCATCACCGTAAGAGGTTTGCCCTGGTGAGCCATATGCATGAAGTTGGGAATCACATTTTTATATTTACCGGGCAGGCCACTTGGGCCGTAGACGTTGAACAAGCGTAATCTTACGGTAGGCAAGCCCCAATGATCCAGGAAGAAGTTGCAGTAAAGCTCCCCAAGAAGTTTGTGTATCTGATACGGTGTATCCAGGTGAAGAGTGACAAAATCTTCTTTGAGAGGAACTGGCGCTCGACTTCCATACGCTGAACACCCGGATGAGGCAAAAACGAACCGTTTCACATTTGCCATATGAGAGAACTGAAGTAATCGCATGGTTCCCAGAGCATTAACTCTCATATTCTCTTCCGGGTAATCGACGGCCTTTTGGTTAGCAAAGTGAGCTGCCAGATGGAAAACATAATCCGGTTTATCGAAGAACACGCGTTTTAAGATGACTTCATCGGCTACATCACCTTCAATCAACATCACGCGTGGATGTTGCGGGACGTTCCATCTCACAGCAGAAATAAAGTTATCGAGTATGAAAACCTTCTTTGCGTCGAGCTCGATGAGTCTTTTGACAAGGTTGCTCCCGATGAGTCCGGCTCCACCGGTCACCAGCACTGTTTTGCCAGCATATTCTTCAAGATATCCCATTTGATTCCTCCTTTTCTTTCTACAGCGAATATCTACTTTACTTTTGCAAGTGTACTAACCAAACTTGCCTGCAGTGATTCATACGAAAAACGGCTTGTAACGTATTCCCGTGCCCTTCTACCCATTTCATTTGTCTCATCATGGTTTTGGTACAGGCGCTTTATTGCTTTTGCGAGGCCTTCAATATCACCGGGTTCAACTACAATGCCTGCACCTGATTCATTGGTCAGGTGTTCCATTTCACCTTTTGTGCAACTTACCACCGGTTTCCCGCATGCCCAAAACTCAAAAACCTTGGAAGGACGCGTAATCGTACTTGTTAGCATCTCAGGTTTTAACGGCATTACGCAAATGTCACTGTAGTTTATACATTTGGCTACCTTTTCCGCACCGGCGACTGGCGGGGCCATGATGACGTTTTTGAGGTTAAGTTGTCTGATTGTTCGTGTAATCTGGGCCTTTGCATCGCCGTCACCGAGAATCACAAAAACTATGTGCTCATCTTCGAGTATCTTGGCTGCCTTGAGCAATGCGTTGAAATCATAGGTTAAAGCAAATGCGCCGGCGTAAAGCACTATGAAATTATCCTTTGATTCCGGCAACCCCAGAGGTTTTGCCTCTTCCGAAGTTACTAATTCTGGGCTAAAGGTAGTAGTATCGACTGCCATCTCAACGATAGAAATTTTCTTTTCAGGAACCCCGAATTTGATCATTCGATCTTTGATTTCAGGGGTGAATGCCATAATTTGATCTGCCATACCGTACGTGACCTTCGCCATTAGTTTAACCAATTGCCGTAAAGGGGTTCGATTGGCCAGTTTGAATTCGAAGACCACGTCAGGCCACAAATCGGTTACCCGTATGACGTACTTTGCTCTTAACAGGCGCGAAAAAACGAATCCCGGCAATATCAACCATGCCGGAGGTGGATGCAGCGCCAGAACATAATCTGCTTTTCTGATAAACGGGATAGCTATCAAAGATGTCAGCGCGAATGAGAGGTAGAACAGCAATTTTCGTATGAGTCCAAGTCCTGTAGGAATGAGGGAAAAAACCCGGAATACTCTCATACCGTTTGGCTTATCTTTCGAAATGGGCCTTTGCCTGAAGAAATTCCATCTTCTTCTCAGATCAATAGGGAAAGCTGCAACCACGTCAACTTCATAGCCGGCTTCAACCAGATTCCCGGCTAACGCATAGGCGTGCCTTCCTCCAAAACCTGGATATATAGGCCAGAACACAGAAGCCAAAATGCATACCCTCTCTGTCACTTGATTCAGTCTCGCTCTCTCTCGCTCAATTCTTTACGTATCTGGGACGCTTCCCCACGAAACAGTTCTCTCATAGCTTGCAGGCCGAGCCCAGCGAGTATTCCCACCATCCCAACAAGGCCGAACATTATTGCAGCTAACGCGTCGCCAACGGGAACGTAGCCTGCGCTGTTGTACGTTGATAACACACGAAATCCAAATATTCCCCCGGTTATCGTACATACGATCCCAGGTAAACCGAATAACAGCAGTGGGTGTTTCAGTATATACAACACCATTATCCTAGTCAGGACACTCACCCCATGCCCTACGGGACTACGCTTGGCCTTATCTTCGTATGAAACATCTATAGGCACTTCCGCAACTCTGAGGTCTGCTTCTTTTATAGCAAATTGAATCTCTGAGCTGACGGACATTCCCCGCTCAGACAGATTCAGTTCTTTCAGGGCTTTCGCAGAATAGGCTCTACACCCGCTTTGCGAATCGGTGAGTTTGTGTCCCGACCCTGCGTTTGTGATTGTTGTCAGGGTTCGTTGTCCAATGCGTCGATAGAATGGCGACTTATTAGCTTTGCCCAGGAAACGAGAACCCACCACAATGTCGGCGTCGCCATCCAAGATGGGCTGAATCAGGTGAGGAATCTCTTTCGGATCGTGTTGACCATCCCCATCCAGTATAACCAGGATATCTGCTTTCAGACTTCTACCTCGATCAAGAGCGCTGCATATAGCAGCTCCGTATCCTCGATTTTCGTCATGACAGTATACGACTGCTCCTGTGGCCTTCGCAACTTCAGCGCTACCATCAGTTGAGCCATCGTCAATTACAACAACTTTGTTGACATATTTCTTTGTTTTCGCAACCACGCTTCCAATGAAACGCTCCTCGTTGAAACACGGGATGGCAGCAACTACTTTCGGCTGATCAGCTTTAGACTCATTTTCAGTCATAGGCATTCCTGTCTATTTTGATGAAACAATCAAAGTAACCTTTTCAGGCCTTCCTTGAGTTCGATTTTAGGCTCGAAGCCCAGCATCTTTCTGGCTTTACTTATATCGGAATAGTTCCGTATTATTTCTCCCTTACGTCCTAGTTTATAGTTAACTTGAAGTTGTTTTTCAATTGCCTCAGATAGGATTCCTACAAGCTCGTTGATCGATGTCTCTTTACCACTGGCGATTTGGAAAACCTCTCCCTGCGATTTTTGGCTCTCCAAAGAAAGTTGGATAGCCTGAGAAACATCGTCTACATGTACGAAATCTCTCGTTTGATTGCCATCACCAAAAACTGTAAATGGAGTTTCTGTCCTGATCCACTCAATAAATTTGGCGATCACACTTGTTTTATGATCGGAATATGGGCCGTATAAGTTGGCAAACCGAAGAGCGGTTGTCTTCAGCCCGAATGAGTGATAGTAAGCTGAGCATAGAGCTTCGCCTGTCAGTTTAGAAGCACCATAAGGGGAAAGGGGTTGGGGAATCATTTTTTCATCGATAGGTGGAATCTGTTCGCCTGCCACAGCATTGGAGGAAGCAAAGATGAATCTTTCAACGTTATTTTGCCGGCACGCTTCCAAAAGGTTGAAGGTACCGGTAACGTTGATATTCCATGACTCTTTGGGATTCTCTACGGAATCCACTACACTGGTTTGTGCAGCGAGGTGAATCACGGTGTCCATTCCCTTTACCGCTCTGTCCACGGTGTCCTCATTTCGTATATCGTCGATGATGATATTGGGAGCTTTATCCAGACTAAGCTTCTCAATGTAATCTTTTTTTCCTGTTGAAAGGTTGTCAAGAATAGTTATGGTGTAGTCTTTCCCGGAAAGATATTTAATCAGGTTAACTCCAACAAAACCGCAACCACCTGTGATCAGGATGTTCATCTAATCGCTCGTTCGTACAGTACTGTGGGATTCATATTTTAATCGATAATAATATCGTTGCTGTGTCTAAGCACTTGCATCGTACTTGATTTCCTCGATGACTTCCAGTCTCTCTACCAATTTCTTCTCACCAGACCACCACGTTCGTGGCAATATGAGATGCTTTTTCTCCTCTATTCTTTGTTTGATTTCTCCTTGAGTGAGAAGTTCGAGCATCCTGTAAATCTCATCATCAAGTTGAACCCTGGGCTCAAAGCCAAATTGATCCGGCAGTTTGTTGTAAACGGGCTCATAAGGATGAACGTCATATTCAACCCTCGGATTCTCAACCCTTTGAATGGTCACTGGAATGTGGAATTCCTTACTGGCAATTCTGGCTACAGTGTCTGCCAGTTGCTTAATACTATTGAAACCAGACATTTGATTGACCACATCGTATTGAGCAGGTGCCGGAGGATGCGCAATCAGCCGAGTTACACATTGCATTCCATCTTCTAGCCCGATAAATCCGCGAATCTGTTCTCCTGATCCGTACATCGTCAACGGGAAACCAACAACTGCCTGAGCCACGAATCGGTTGATCACAGTGCCAAACCATTCGTCTATGTCCAGACGGGTGCGAAGCCGGGGATCGGCAGCTACCTGGGGTGTGTTTACCCCATAGATGACGCCTTGCATGATGTCATAGGAACGCAGTCCCCAGAATCGACATGCCTTAACTGTATTGTAGGTGTCGTGCACCTTGCTAAGGTGATAGAAACTCCCCGGATCTCGAGGTGTGATCTCACCTCCAAGGTTCCATTCTCGATTGTCCCATCTCAGGATGGCCTCGTCCGGAAACATGCCTTCAAACAGCGGCCTTCCGGTGGGAGGAGTGCCGTATTCTCCCATTGTCCCCAGTTTGACCAATGAAGTCTGCGGAACCAGATCCCGCATCATGAACAGTACACCCAGTGTTCCCAAGACGTTATTCTGCTGAACGTATGAAGCATGCTCAACATCGATCATGCTGAAGGGGGCACTGGGACATTCACCGTAGTATACGATCGCTTCCGGCTTGATCTCGTCGATGAATTCATGTAGCCGGTCTCGATCGTTGAAGATATCCAGCTCTCGGAAATTAACCTCGATTCCTAACACTTCGTTCGCTGCACGAAGTCTCTCAGTCATTCGGGAAATCGGCACTACGGTATGAGCTCCCCTTTCCTTGACCCAGTCTCTACGGGCATAGTTATCCACACCGCTTATTTCGCATCCTAACGTGCCCAACCACAAGGCCAGGGTCCATCCCAGATACCCATCGATACCCAGGATCATTACCCTCATATCTCGTAGCAAGTATCCATAAGGTGTTGGCTGCCATTGTTGGCATTCCTCGAATGTAACCGTATCCGGGTCAAGAAAGCCTAACTCAGGTTGTCTGTTACATATTATTATTGTAGGACCAGTTGATTGCCTGGTATCACCAAAATTTGCTGCCGGGCAATTGCGACAAGTGCAATGTGCATTGTGCATTTCCATCGTTGTTTCCTCTTGATTATCGGTTATGATGCATGACCATCGATTCCACATTCATCGAAAAGTCTCTGAAGTTCTCTTCGCGCTAAACGAGTTGGCTCTCCACCCTGACGTTCCCACCGTTGCACAGTTGAAAGACTAACCCCAATTTCTCGAGCGAGGTCCTCTTGGGTCCACCCTACTTTCCTGCGCAGTGTCTTCACTTTTTCTTTAAGGTAATCCATCCTGCCCTGCCTTCACGTGCCGTGTTAAACGATGCTTCACCTGACACGTCGAGTAAAGTATAGTACAAATCATATTCTTTTGGAATAAAGAATGAATAAATACGGGCAAGCTGAGCATAAAAATCCCATAAATATTTCATGCAGTGGGTAACACATGGGTCCCTGAGTGTAACTGCAAGCTAGGTTTTTTTACCGTTGGAGCTTTGTGATTGTCCATTCACAGTCTCATCGAAGGGATCGACCAGGCCGATCAACGTATCGCCGGGCTTTGGAGATATCTGACTATCTGCGGCGAATACTGCCAGGTTTCCGCCTTCTGTGATGAGAAACAAGGGAATAGCAGTATTACCATATAGACTGTTGAAGTCATCACGATCGAACTTCTCGGTTAAGCTGGTAGCCTTCATTGTTGAGCCTGCATTGAATCTCTTGGTTAAATAGGCGTAGGTCACTTCTGCCCCGAACAGAAGTCGCCCCCGAATATGAAGGGAAACAGCTTCCTTGCGACCTTCTCCGCTCTCTTCCGGTGGAAGTTGGAATACATTCGCTCGTCCGAGGAAAGGCGCAAAATGCAAAGCGGCAAGAGAGTTAGCTCCGTAATTGGGCGTCAAGGCTAATAAATAACCGATTCCACTCAGATCGATTTTGTCCAGGGCATATTGAGAGAGGATGCTGGCATAAAAAGTGGGTAATCCGGCAGCTCGAGCTGCAGAAAGATTTGCCCAGTCGGTATCTACGAGAAGTACTTGATAACCCTTTTCTTGGAGTGTCTTGGCAATTTCGCGTGCCCAGGAATGGGCTCCCATGATCAGGAATCCCTGTGGATTAGGTTGGGCTATTTGCAGCCAGCGGGCTAATGGGAAGACAGTCAGTCCATAGAAGGTCACCGTTCCTATGATTATCAGGAATGTTACTGGTACAAGCTCTTCAGCTTCAGGGTGGTTCACTTCGGGGTCCATTAAACGCAAGGCAAAGACTGAGGCCACGGCGGCTGCCACAATACCACGAGGCGCCATCCAAGTTAGAAAGAGTTTCTCTCTCCAACTAAGCCCGGATTTTATTGTGGAGAGTATCACTGCAACGGGACGTACTAGCAGTATCAGGATACTAAGGAAAGCCAGACTTCCCCAACTGAGGTCTGAGAAATCACTTGATTGCAGGCGTGCTGCTAAGAGAATAAATAATCCTGAAACCAGCAATACCCCAAGATTCTCTTTGAATTCGATAATATGCCGTACAGAGATGCGTTTTTGATTGCCCATGATGATCCCCATGATAGTCACACCGAGGAGTCCCGATTCAGATTGAAACAGGTCAGAGACTCCGTATACAGTAAACACCGTCATCAATACAACGGTACTTTGGAGGAAATCTGGGATCCAGTATCGTTTAAGGGCAAAGAGAAGTAACACTGCTCCAATAACTCCAGCGAACCCTCCAATGAAGATTGTTTTGAGGAACCCCACAATTACCAGGGTGGTAGCATTTTCCACTCTACCAGCAAGAATCAACTCGAAAACCAAAACTGCCAGCATGGCTCCCAGGGGATCGATTACGATTCCCTCCCACTTCATTATGGGTCCCACTTGACCAATTGGTCGGACATGCCTGAGTAAGGGAATTACCACTGTTGGCCCGCTTACTACCAGGATGGCTCCCAGTAATACAGACATATCAAACTCAAGCCCGAGGATGAAATGGGCAGCAAGTGTGGTTAATAGCCATGTGGTGAGGGCTCCAATGGTTATTAATCTTCGAACGACATGACCAACATCGCGAAGTTCGGAGAGCCTAAGACTGAGTCCACCTTCGAATAAGATGACAGCTACTGATAGAGAGACAATAGGGAGGAGCATCTCTCCAAAGGTCTCGTCGGGGTCGAGGAAGCCCGTAACCGGCCCGATAATGATACCAAGTAACAAGAGTAAGAGGATTGAGGGCAAACGTAATCGCCATGCCAACCATTGCGCCGAAATGCCCACAACGATGATGCTTGCCAGTTTTGTCAGAAGATCTTCATCCATGAATTGAGTCTCGGAATATATACTAAATACATGTGCCCAGCATAAGCCATCGAGATCGATTGTTCAAGAGGAGAAGAGAGGGTTACGCCATGGGGTATTCGTAAGTCTCGACTTTTTCCAGGGTATCTTCGCTTTCGAGATGGTCAATATACAATATGCCGTTGAGGTGATCTATCTCATGTTCCAGGGATTGGGCCAGAAGATCAGTAGCCTTTATTCGAATTGCCTTGCCGTTGCGATCAAGCGCCTTGCAAGTTACTGACTCTGCACGTTTGATCTCGCCCCTGTAACCGGGGAAACTCAAGCATCCCTCTGTAACAATTCGCTCCCCGGATTTCTTAACAATCTCCGGGTTTATCAGAGCGAAAAGCTTTTCGTCCGGTATCTCGATTATTATTATTCGCAACAATCTGCCGACTTGTGGAGCAGCGAGACCAGCGCCATAGGCGTTCTGCATGGTTTCGATCATGTCATCTATTAGCTTCTGGATCGATTTGCTAACGGTGGTCACCCGCTTCGATTTTTCTCTTAATACAGGATTTCCGAAACGCTGTATCGGTAGTATTGCCATAATTATTCCTGTTTAAATTATACGGAGCGGTTTGTAGTAGTGTCAATTTTTGAGTTTAAGTGAGTCCCACCGGATCAATGTCCACTGTCCAACCTTGAGGGATAGATACTTTGGATAGTATGGATATGGGGTCCGGACTTCTGAGTATCACCTGCCAGCGATATCTGCCCCGTACTTTTTGAGTGTATGCAGGGGATGGACCGATTATCGTCATGTTAGCCAATCCTTGAGCCCCTTGCTCTTGTCTTATGGTATCGGCCATTCGTTCGGCTTCTTCCTGGCATCGTTCAGCATTAGTGTGTGTAAAAACCAGGCTCGCCAATCGGTTAAATGGTGGATATGAATACTGGTGGCGAAGATCACTCTCCTGCGCATAGAAAGAACCGAAATCCTGACGAGCGGCAGCGATAATAGCATAGTGTTCAGGGGTATAGGTTTGAATGAAAGCTTGTCCTCCCCGCAGCCCTCGCCCAGCTCTCCCAGTTACCTGCGAAAGAAGCTGGAATGTGCGCTCACCGGCACGGAAATCGGGGAGGTATAAGCCAACATCCGCATTGATTACCCCAACCAGTGTAACCAGCGGTATGTCGAGCCCTTTGGCGATCATCTGGGTACCGATGAGAATATCGGCCTCGTGCGACTGGAACTTGTGGAGGATTTCTTCGTGCGAATATTTCCCCTTGGTGACATCGCGATCCCAACGAAGAATCCGCGCTTGTGGGAAAGCTTTGGCCGTCTCCTCCTCAACTTTCTGAGTGCCGATTCCAAGGAATTTGATTCGTCGGCTCCAACATTTAGGACAGGAGGTTGGAGTCGGGATGCGATAGTTGCACAGGTGGCAAATAAGTTCATCCTCTTGATGATGGTGAGTAAGTGTCATCTCGCATCGCCTGCAACTCATGACGTGTCCACAATCGCGACATTGTACAAACGAAGCTGCTCCCCGACGATTAAGGAACAGGATTATCTGTTCTTTTGCAGCCAGAGCTTCATTTATGGCTCGGGTAAGACTTCTACTGAAGATACTTCTGTTACCGTCCTTGAGTTCCTGGCGCAGATCGACGAGTACTACCTGTGGCAAAACCGGAAACATCCCATTATTGGTCTCACCAACGCGTTCTGGCAGTTCCAGTAATTGGTAATCGCCTCTTTGAGCGTGATGATAACTTTCGATATCCGGAGTGGCGCTCCCCAGGACCACTACCGAATCTGTCAGTTCAGCGAGTTTCAAAGCAGCTTTACGAGCATGATAAAGAGGGATTTTATCGTGTTGTTTATAGGTCCATTCATGCTCTTCATCGATAACGATGAGTCCTAAATCGGGCTGCGGTGCAAAGATGGCACTGCGTGATCCGATGACCACATCGAACTCCCCTTCCCGAATCCGGTGCCATTCATCGAATTGTTCGCCGGGGGAAAGTTTGCTATGAAGCACAGCGACACGATTTGGAAAGCGAGATGCAAAGCGGGCTATGGTTTGTGGAGTGAGAGCAATTTCAGGGACGAGCACGATGGCCTTCTTCTCTTGAGCAATGGTCTCTTCCAGAGCTCTGAGGTATATCTCCGTTTTACCGCTGCCCGTAATACCGTGCAGGAGGAAAACCGAGGATTTACTTTTTAGCGAAATGTCACGCAGTTTCTCCTGGATTTGAGCCCATGCTGCCTTTTGATCGGGTGTGAGTTCCGGAGGAGATACGGATGGGAAACTGCGGTGCGCCAGTGGGTCACGCGACACTTCGATTTTCTCAATGGTTACCAGTCCCTTTTTTTGTAGCGACCGAGCGGCGTTTTGAGTGGCTCCCGTTTGTTTTACTGCTTCTGATAGAGGAATACCATCCACTTCGATAATTAAAAATCGTAGCAGGTCGGCTTGCCTCAATGCCCTCTTTTTCTCCAGTGATGCTATCTGGCTTTCTGCTTCGGAACGATCAACAGCGAGCCGTATATGGAGTATTTCCTTGGGTTTGATCCGTTCTTGTTGTAATGCGGTGGACTTTTTAATTAATCCCTTGGCCACTAGTTGCTTGATTATGGGATTGATTCGCTTTTCGGGTAGCTTCTTCTTGAGTTGACGGGCATCAACGCAGCCGGATTTTTGCAGGAAGTTCATTACTTTTTTTTGTTCCGGTGTAAGTTCAATAGTTTCTGCGGGAGCATCGGAGACAGGTTCGATAAGGGTTATCGTCCTTCGCTCGAAACCGGGGGGCAGCATCAGTGATGCCGCTTCAAAATATGGTGATAAATAGTATTCGGCGATCCATTTAGCTAGTTCTAGTTGGTGTTCGGAAAGAAGTGGGTGAGGATCGATGACCTCGGCGATTTCCTTGGTCTCTTCTACCGGGGAATGATCAGTGAGGTTGAATACGATTCCCTGGAGGAGTCTTGGCCCGAATGGTATCCAAACAGCGCAACCTATGGCGATTGGGGAATCAGGTGGTAAGGTATATGTGAAAGTTCGCGGCCATGCTGTTGGGGCATTGACCGCGACTTCGGCATATTTCATTCCTTATTGGCTCGATTTTAATTTGAGTCGAGTCTTCTTCCTGCTAAGTCCTCTGAGGTAATACAACTTCGCTCTGCGGACATGTCCGCGTGCTACTACCTGAACTTTCTCCAGCAATGGGGAATTGTATGGGAAGATTCGTTCTACGCCAACCCCGTGAAAAATCTGTCTTACAGTAAAAGTGGCTGAAACACCACTGCCTCGTTCGCGGATGACAACACCCTGAAAAACCTGTGTGCGCTGCCTTTCACCTTCAACAACCTTGAAGCTAACCTTGACAGTGTCACCGGGCCGAAAATCAGCAATATTGGGATTGGGCTTTACTTCAACAACTGATCGCACGTCCATTTTGGATAATCCTTCTTAGTTTAAACTCGCAATTTAGAATTGTAACATTATTCTAGATTTTTTTCTAGTCTTCGCATTGTTTCCGTAAATATTCGACAGTCCATAGTGAACCCCACAAAATCCAAGGATTTTGTGGGGTTCACTAAATACAAATTTCATTAGTGTCTACTGCATATGATCTTTGGAAGAAAACTGATTTGGTACCTGGTTTAATAGGATTTCCTCAGTATTACTGACCAAAGTATCAATCAGTGCCTTCACCGGTACAATCCTGTCAATAAACCCGACGGCCAGGGATCCTCCTGCCATCTCCTTTACTTCATACGGCTTATCCGGTGATTGTTGCAGCATTACTTTTTCCAGCCGCTTCAGCCATTCCTCCATTGGCATGTTTCCCCGGTCCTTCATTACTTCTTCCAAAATGCTCATATCGGGAGGGTTGAGGGCCTGGTTTTTAAATAGCGGATCAGATGGTTTAGCATCAACCAGCGATTGTTTATGTCGCTGGCCAGCCGGGCTTTCTTCTGTTGCCACGAACATCGTTCCCATACAGATACCTTCCGCCCCCATCCCCAGCGCAGCAGCGAATGTATGACCGTCCCCGATCCCTCCAGCTGCAATCACAGGAATTTTCATTTGCTTAACAGCCCATGCTACGCTGATAAGAGTAGGCAGTTGGGAAATATGTTTGAAACCCATCCCCTCTAAACCTACGATAATTACTGCATCCGCTCCATGCCGTTCTGTGGCGAGAGCATGCTCAACGCAAGCGACTTTGTGAATCCAGCTGGCACCCGCTTCCCGAATCCTGGGAATATACTGTTTACCGGGCATTACAGATGTTTCTATTATCTTGATCCCTTCATCAAGTGCTACATCGAGCATTGCATCAAGATTTTGAACCAATCCGATGCTGAAGTTCACACCGAATGGTTTGTCTGTCATGGATTTGGCTTTTCGGATGTCATCGCGCAATTTTTCGGGCTTGCGAAAACAATGAGCGGTGATGACTCCGAATCCACCTGCTTCCGATACTGGGGCTGCAATCGTTGAATTACCGATCCCCTGCATCGCTCCTAGCATGACAGGGTACTGTGACCCAAGTATTTGTGTAATTCTGTTGTTCCATTTCCTTTTCATTACATCGCCTTCTCGTATGCTTTTATCCAATATTTCCCATATTAAAGTCAGTCAATCATTAGCTGAATATGGTCTTTGCTGCTTGCCCGTGATTCATGATCTTGGTGTGAATCCGCATTTTGACAAGCTTACTCCAAAGTGGCTAATTATAGCATATCTATGTATCTTTTTTCATGTCGCGAAAATGACATCAAAGCACAGGTTCAGGAGACCAACAGATTGACAATGGATACCTCCTATCGGCACAATGTGAATGATTGCCGTCGAGACTTTGTACCTGTTGAATTAGGAGGATTTTTAATGATCATTCTTGAGCAGGATGACGCTGAATTGCGGAAAGTGATTACCCGTTTTCAGGAAACGGCTGGTGACAAGCTCTATTTCCAGAAGCTGCTGAACCCTCTGTTCCAGTCACCCGATTGGGATCACTCCCGTGTCATATTCGATATGAAAGATGATTTTGTAGGGAACCTAATGTACCGTACTCTTCATGGAGGGATCATTGCATCCATGCTGGATACCGCCGGTGGACATGCGGTCGTCCTGAGTATATTTGAAAAGATGAAGGGGCAGCCGATGGAGAAACAGTTCAAGAAAGTCATTCGTGTTGGATCCATTGACTTCCGAATTGACTTCCTGCGACCGGGGAAAGGAATTCGTTTCACTGCAGATGGGTGGATTCTGCGCATCGGAAACAAGGTAGCGGTTACACGAATGGAGTTGCGGAATGAAGAGGA
>CAZWIP010000039.1:0-18287 GCA_964634125.1 uncultured Dehalococcoidia bacterium | reverse complement strand
CGAAAATTTCAGATTTTTCGCCTTCTTCAGCCTTGATTTTTGGCCGATAGAAGAGTTCGCGCCTAAAGCCTTTTTCCCAGGTATACAGGTCCTTAATCAGGTTGCCGGCAACCGAGGTATTAGAGAGCATTTTAACGGCTTGGGCACGCGTGATCTGATTTTTGAGCCCGATTCTTCCTTCTGGGATGTGGGAAAGCATGCCAGCCTTTTTAGCTGCATCGATATACTTGGCTGACCAGTGATTAACTGGCACGTCGCTAAAAGATCTAGTTTCTACCTGAGCCAAAGGCAGGCTGTCAAAGCGTGCCAGGATAGCAACCGCTTCTGACATTTTGAGCTTGTTGTTAGGTCGGAATATATAGTTGCCCTTCTTGGTTTTGTAACCTTTGATCAGGCCCAAGCGCTTGGCTTCTTCAATGTAACGCGCTGCCCAAAAGCTCTTAGGCACATCCTTAAATACTTTCTTGGCAATGCCTTTGACCTCAATCCCTTTGGCTCGAACCATAAGGGTGGCTAGCTCTGCTCGAGATAATTCTCCATCTGGCCTAAAGCTTCCATCTGGATAGCCTTTGATTAGACCAACCGTACTGGTATTTTCAATCGGATTTTTTGCCCAGTAACCTTCGGGCACATCCGCGAAAGAGGTTAATCGAACTAACCTTACCTGTTTTGCTTCGCGGGCCAACCCAGCTTCTGCTTGTAAGCTTAAGAGAGTTTTTCCATATTGATCTATTGGAATGTCTACGTTGAAGGACAAGTCGGTTCCTAAAGGAACGCTTACATCGTTGACCTTAAGAACAACCGGAATTTCTTCTTCTCCTTCTTCTCCGCCTTCAACTTCAACTACACCGCTGACGCGTACAAAATCTTCGTAGATAACTGCCTTGTCAGCTGGGGACTCCAGTTTTACTCTCAACATTCGAGGTATAACTTCTCCCAGATAACATAAACTGAAATAGTGGGTGGCATTTTCTGGTACCCCAGAGTAGGGATGATAAGCATAGTCAAACTCAATGCCAAAGAAACGGATACCCATCCCAGCCGTCATTTCTCCGCCGTCTGATCCCATCCTCAGGGCAAAATTGCGAGTAGGCCAGAGCTCAAGCCCGGCATTACCCGTGGTGCGATTGTTTTCAAGATTGGCATCTAGAACTAAATTAAGAGATCGGTTGCGGTGAGGCATTAAGGCTGTATCCTTGTTGCCGATTAAAGCAACCTTGGTCCCAACTTTGATGCAACTCGGAATCTCATCTCCGCTCTCACTCATAGTGGTAGAGAGAAGATTTTGAGCATTTACCCCTAAGTTTGCATAGTAGGAAAGGGGAACCAACATGGATAAATCCATGTCAATCCCTGAGTCTGAACTGGTAAAATCTCCTGAAGCGCCAGCACTGTAATATTTTAAGCTGCCGCCGAGCAGGAGGTCCCTTCCCCAGGTTAGAGCTGGGAGAATCTCAGAAATATATGTGCCATAAGAAACAAAGAGCACATTGTTGCCCCAATTGGCAGTTCCTTCCTGTGTTCCAGTGGCACTGCGGAGAATAATATCGCCGGTACGTGAACCAACGTATCCAACTCCCCAGGCACTCTTGTCGGTGCGGGGATAAACGCCGCCTAATACAGTATAGCTAACGTCGTTTAAGAGATTGCTATACATGCTGGAGATCTTGATGTTTGGATTTCTGGCAATTCCCGCTGGATTAAGAAAGAGCGCGTCGCCATCTTCAGCTAAACCAACATAGGCTTTACCCATACCCATACTGCGGGCGCCTACGCCAATGCGCATCGGGTCTGCCATGTCAGCCGCGAAAGCAGGAGAGATTCCCAACAAGATAGTGATTAAAATAATTATTCCTAAGTTTTTCATTTTAAATTTTTCATTTTTCATTTTTTTCTCTCCTTATCGCTTTATTACGAGGATCTTGCCCTTGGCAATGAGTGCCTTGGTGCCCTCGTTTACGACCCTTACAAGATATATTCCGTCGCCAACTATGGCTCCGGCTTGATCCGTACCATCCCAAGTAGTTTGGTTAACTCCACTTAAGAGTTCATTGCTAACCACCCGAGCAGTGGAATCATAGACGTAGATTCCGATGCTGCTGGCTGATCCAGCGTTAAACTGGATAGTTGTGGTTTCGCTATTAGCTGGGTTGAACGGATTTGGATAGATAGTTGCCAGTCCGACAACTGCTGCTGCTGTGATTTCAAAACCCATGGCGTCCGATTTAGAAGCAACGTCGATCCCTTCAGCTGCGATGCTGAGTTTATAGATTTCAACGTCATAGCTCCCTTTGCCAAGCTCAATCGGTACTTCGGCTACGATTTTGGTATCGCTCCAGGAGATTACCTTGGCTATCTTCGATGCGCCGTCTTTGGTAAACATAAGTTGACTGGCTCCCTGTGTAGTCCCAAAATCCATTCCGTCGATTTCGATCCTTGCTCCGGCAGGTGCCATGGCGACTGACATGTTAGTAATGGTTGGTCCAACGACTTCGTTAATTTCCAGAGTTACCGTAACTTGTTTAGGTGAACCCTGGATACCATCGGCACTTATTTCAATATTGCCTTGATAGGTGCCGGCTTGAGTTGGTGCATTGGTTAGATCAATAGTTACGCTTATTATTTCTAGCGGAGCTGCGTCATCCACAGTTCCAGAATTGCTTGTGAGAGTAATCCAGCTAGCGTCAGCTGTAACGCTGAACTCAAACCCGCCAGTTCCGACTTGCGCGTTACTGATAGTAATGGTTTGTGAGCCTGGGGCAGTTGTGTTGCCGCCGACATAGGCCACAAAGCTCATCTCACTTGGGCTTACTGCGAGCTCAGGCTGATTAGGTTCTGCGTCTACTTGGAATTCCATTGGGTTACCTGCCACACCGTTAATAATGGCGATAACATCTATGGTTGCACCATATTCAACACCTTCGGGTATAGTTACCTCAAAGCTGGTAGATGTTACGCTTTCGGGGGTTGCGACAAGCCCGCCAAAAGTTACTAATGTTCTTGAAGGATCGATGCCAAAGGCGGTTCCGGTGATTTGTACAACATCCCCTGGTCCTCCGGTGGCAGTCATGCCGTAGATTCTAGGCTTGATGTCAAAAGCGGCTTCGCTTTCTCCACCTGGAGTTTGCACCTTAACAGTTGCGGCACCTGCCACAACGTTGGTGTCATTGATTTGATCAGGAATACCAATCTCAATCTTGCTGGCTTCCCACCAGTACATCCGGTCTGGAGGATTATCTGGATCAGCTGGGATAGCGACGAATTCGTCAAAGCCATAAGGTTTGACGGTTATCGTGCTTCCTTCGGGAGCGTTTTGTTTTTCTTGGCTCTCAACGTCACCTGGAGCGTTTTCTCCAAACTCTGCTCCAGCGATAATCAGGTTAAGGCTGTCATCGTCTTCGCCTTCCCAATCAGGATCATAAGGTGTGACATAGGCCCAGCTTTCATCGGTTGCGACCTTGTTGTAGACCGATGTGATATTGGGTGCAGCTGGGTTAACTGTAAGAGTAACGGTTGCAGTATTTGAATCTGCTTGTCCGTCATTTGCATTGTAAGTAAAGGAATCAGAACCTACATAGTCATTCTCTGGTGTATAGGTTGCAACTGAACCTTCGATGGCAACTGCGCCGTGCTCAGGTTCATCAACCACAGAGTAGGTTAGGGTATCATCTGGATCGGCGTCGGTTGCTTCAAGCGTAATATCCACCGCAATATTCTTAATGGTTAAAGCTTCCAGATCATTGGCCACTGGTGCATTGTTGGGAGCTTCACTCTCTTCAACCGTGAAACTCATGCTGTTACTTGTTTTTCCATTAATAGTTAGGGTCACGTCAACTGCTCCGGTGTCCATATCAGGAACACTAATGTTTATTGAGCCGTTATCAGCTGCAGTGACTATAGCAGCGGTTTCACCAAAGGCTACCGCAATATCTCCAGCGACGGCTCCATAAGCCGTGCCGGTTATAACAATCGGATCACCGGGTCGTCCGTCGGCCTCAGGCTGAAAGCCGTAGATTCTAGGACTTAGTTCAAAATCCATGTTGTTGGTTTCTACCCCGTCAACCACGGCGGTAACCGAAAGGTCTCCGGCAACCAAGAAGGTCCCATCTATATCAGCTGGGATTCCAACCTGAATTAAGTTGCCTTCTTCTGCCCAGAAGTAAATTTGCTCTTCAGGGACTTCGAGCCCTTCAATTCTTACTGAACCTACTGCGTCACCAAGGTTTAGCCCATTAATGTTAATCGTTCCGTAGACATAGCCAGAGTCGGCTCCCTCGGCCCATTCAATGCTAGTGAGAATGGGAGTATCCGCCGCGTTAATGGTTAAGCTTATGGTAACATCCTGGTCCCCACCGTCGGAAGTAATACTGATAGTGTCGCTGTATTCACCTTCGGCAAGACCCGTGATATCAACTGAAACAATCATGTCCTCCGAAGCACCAGCGTTAACATCTCCAGTTGCTGGATTGATGTCTAACCAATCTTCATTCTTGGCAGCATTCCAGTTAAGCAGGGCTGTGCCAGTATTGCTGATGGTTATATTTTGATCAATCGGGTTGGCTCCGCCTTCGAGTGCTGAGAAGGCTCGAGAAATTGGATCAACACTTAATACTGGGGCCAGTTCTTCGGTAATAGTTAAACTGACTGTAACGTCCTGGTTTCCACCGTCAGAGGTGATGCTTATGGTGTCGCTATAGTTGCCTTCGGCAAGGCCAGTTGTGTTGATTGAGAGAGCCATGTTGGTTGAAGCACCGACGTTAACTGCTCCACTTTCAGGAGCGATGGTTAACCAGGCTTCGTTCTTAGTGGCGTTCCAGTTAAGGGTTGCAGTGCCTGTATTGCTAATAGTTATAGTTTGATCGCCTGGGTTGGCTCCACCTTCAACTCCAGAGAAGGAGCGAGCAATGGGAGCAACATCTATTTGAGGACTACCGTCAACTTGGAAGATTAAGCTATTGCTCTCTTGCCCATTGATTGTGACAGTGACATCCTTATTTCCGACGGCGACTTCAGGGACTGTGACAGTAATGCTCTCGTTATTAGCACTGCCCGTTGCTATGGTTCCCTCAAAGTCTACAGGAACATTGCCAGTACCAAAGGCGGTTCCAGTGATCGTTATTTCCTCGCCGACTTGTGCGCGGTTATCTGGTTCAAAGCCATAGATTCTAGGATTTAAGTCAAAGTTCATATCATTGCTGTCTTGACCACCGACGGTGACCGAGACAGTGCGTTCACCGGCTACCAGGTAGCTGCCGCCGTTTTGAAGCGGAATTCCGACCTGGATAAGTTCGTCAGACCAGAAATGGATTTGACCGCCCGCGACTGGTTCGCCGTCTATCTCCACGGTATCCTGAGCGTCTTGGAAGTTTTCGCCATTAATGTTAATCGTTCCATAAACATAGCCTTCATCATCATTTTCTACCCAGGTATTGCTGGCAACAGTAGGTGCGTCAGGAGGATTTACAGTTAAGTTTACCGTAACATCCTCGTTTCCGCCGTCAGAAGTAATGTTAATGGTCTCGCTGTAGTTACCCTGAGCCAGACCCGTGATATCAACTGAAAGATTCATAGCAACTGAATTGCCAGCGTTTACAGATCCGCTATCCGGGTTAATCGTTAACCAGGCAGCATTTTCGTCAGCATCCCAGTTGAGAGTGGCGTTTCCAGTGTTGCTAATGGTTACGCTTTGATCAACCGGATTATCTCCGTTTTCATTTGCAGCAAAGGAGCGGGAATCAGGATTAACCTCTAGCACTGGTTCATCATTATCCTGAATGGTATAGGTGTGAGCGGTGTTTCCACCCAGAGATGCATTTGAAGGATTGGCTAAAGTAACAATGATGGTCTCATCATCTTCATCCCAGGAGTCATTTACGATAGTAGCACTGACATTTTCGCTGGTATCACCGGGTGTAAAAGTTAAAGTTCCATTTGCTAAGGTGTAGTCTACGCCTCCGCCGTCGGCGGTTCCACCCGTTACTGAATAATCCACGGTAACAGTTAAGCCAGAAGCGCCGGATAGAGTAACTGCCATATTAGCTGGAGTGGCGCTTTCTGAACCGTTTGAGCTGGCAGCAGAGAAGGCAACTGTAGGTGCGCTGTCGTTATCTTGAATGGTATAGGTGTGAGCGGTGTTTCCACCCAGAGACGCATTTGAAGGGTTGGATAGGGTTACAATAATAGTTTCGTTATTTTCATCCCAGGAGTCATTTATGATAGTAGCACTGACATTTTCGCTGGTATCACCGGGTGTAAAAGTTAAAGTTCCATTTGCTAAGGTGTAGTCTACGCCTCCGCCGTCGGCGGTTCCACCCGTTACTGAATAATCCACGGTAACAGTTAAGCCAGAAGCGCCGGATAGAGTAACTGCCATATTAGCTGGAGTGGCGCTTTCTGAACCGTTTGAGCTGGCAGCAGAGAAGGCAACTGTAGGTGCGCTGTCGTTATCTTGAATGGTGTAGGTGTGAGTGCTGTTTCCACCCAGAGATGCGTTTGAAGGGTTGGATAGGGCGATAACAATAGTTTCATCATTTTCATCCCAGGCATCATTTACAATAGTTGCGCTGAAATTTTCAGTTGTATCACCGGCGTTAAAGGTTAGGGTTCCGTTTGCTAAGGTATAGTCTGTCCCTCCACCGTCGGCGGTTCCACCCGTTACTGAATAATCAACAGTAACAGTTAAACCAGAAGCGCCAGATAGATTTACCGTGAAGTTAGCCGGTGTAACGTTTTCTGATCCGTTAGAACTGCCGGAAGAGAATGCTACGCTAGGTGCGGCGTCGTTATCTGTGATAGTGTAAGTATGAGTGGTTTGCGCACCCAAGTCTGCATTGTTAGGGTTGGATAAGGTAACAACAATCGTTTCATTATTTTCGTCCAGATCATCGTTCACTATAGTAATACTGATATTCTGGGTTTCATCACCTGGGTCAAAAGTTAAGGTTCCGTTGGCTAAGGTGTAGTCTTCCCCTGCGCCATCAGCGGTTCCGCCTGTGACAGAGTAGTCCACGGTAACTGTGTCGCCAGAGGCATATTCTAGGCTTACTTCCAGGTTAGCTGGAGTGGATCCTTCTGAGCCACTTGAGCTAGCTGAAGAGAATGCAACAGTGAGGGCTGGAGGCTCAGAATCAGTTTCAAAAGCAGGTACGTTGTCTCCGCCAAAGGGGCCAACATCCCAACCACCACCACTACCTATGTTGTAGTAATCACCAGGGCCGACATCGCCTGGGACAGAAAACATTTCACTATTCCCATAGTGAGTTGCATCGCCGGCATTGGCAGCATTCCAAGCTCGAACATAAACTGTCCAGCCACCGGTGACGTCCGCGTTAATAGTAAATCTTCCGTTAGCACCAAACATGAAGCCGTTTCCGATAGCACCGGTAGCAATAATTTCGTCGTCACCTGTAACTGACCCATCTGGCATTGGATCATCAATTTCACCATGCGCTCTGATAATCTGCACGAGATCGCCAGAATCAAGAGGAGTAGCTCCACCATTATCGTAAACACCTTCGTTGGCATTAGAACCGGTTCCGATTGAAACCGCAACGGCGAAAGCAGCCTGAGTACTGAATAATAGAATAGCCGCGACCGTTATAAGCTTGAGCCAGCCTGAATTCCTTTTTATAATTTTCATAATCACTTACTCCTCCTTAGTATGGTTTCGTATAGGTCCATGTAAAACCTACGTTTGTTTCCTTGACTTGTATCCAGTAGCCCTTACCTGGTTCCAATTCTATGGTTGATTCAACGTTCATAGGATCAAACCATTTGTCATTAAAGTCTGGATAAATCGATCCCTCAATCAACCAGGCGTATTCATAGTTACTGTCTTCAGCTGCATTGTATTTCCAGACCTCGTCCGATTCGTCTCGCATACCATTGGGTGACCCAGTGGCCGGTCCGTTTAAGGCAGAATCTACCAAGCTTACGGTTACTGGGAATGCAGTCCCAATAAGATTCATGCCAACCACGGTTTCAATTACTCGGTCTGTGTCTGAAATAATACCGGTTACAGTTATGTTGCTAGTTGGGTTTCCTTGTTTTACTTGCAGCCAGAAACCCTCATCCGGTTCAATTGTAAGAACTGATTCAACGTTCATAGGATCAAAGTATAAGTCGTTAAAATCTGGGTAGATAGAATCTTCAATATACCAGGCATATTCATAGTTACTATCTTCATCCGGATTGTATTTCCAAATTTCGTCAGATTCGTCACGCATACCATTGGGTGAACCGGTAACTTGTTCTCCAATGATTTCAACCAGAGATGCGCCAGTGGTTGGAATTAAAGGCAGTGACAGTAAGTTCATGCCTTCAACAACCGCGATATCAAACTTCCCAGCCACATCTGAGGTTAAATCCGCATCAACGAGTACGTGTCCTTGTGGTACGAGCTTGTAGTATTTTATGGTTCCAGTGGCCACTTGATTTAGGTCAGTTTGGGTGTCAACAATTCCATTATACTCCAATACCCAGTTAGCTGCAACTGCATCAAAGGCACCAGATATGGTGTAGACATCAACCGCGGACCCTATAGGGTCGGTTACCCAGGTTAAAGTAACAGAGTCACCCGCATTGCCTCCATCTCTTACAATAGATATGTCTGAGATAACCGCTTCCACAATATCGCTGGCTGCAGTGATATCAAGAGTGTGTGGAGCATCGCCTAAAATATCAATGCTTCCTAAAAGATCAATGTCATTTGCATAAAAATCCTGTCCAGCAATAGTTAAAGCATAAGCTTGTTCAGGATCAAAGTCATCATGCGTAAAAGTTGCTACGGTAAAGTCTTCGTTCCAGGTAGGAGCGTTAAAGTTTACAACTGGATCCGAAGTGATAGTGGCCGAAGTCATGCGTTCGCTAAAAGTTATAACAATTTCAGCATTTATAGCAACATCTCCGGCGTCGTCCACCGGATCTGCTAAAGTAACAGTAGGATCAATTCCATTGTCTTCAATTACCTCAAAGGGTTGAGGTGCATTAAGCGCTACGGTTTCGGCTCCATCTATGTCAACAGCAGTGACAGACCAAGAATAGGTTCCGGCTGCCAGAGGAACAGCAACTTCGTACTGGTCATCTTCGGTTTGAGCCACAAAGGCCTCGTCAACGTAAACATAAAATGTAACGTCATCCCCTTCATCGTCGCCATTGTCTTCCCAATCAAGGGTAGGAGTAACGATAACCGCTTCTCCTTCAATCGGGCTGATCAAGTTAAAAGGTCGTGGCGGTTCGTTACTGTCGCGCGTAGTAAAGGAAATCTGTCTATCATCTATTTCTCGAAGTGATATGTCATTGCCAGCAGCATCCTCTGCCGTGTTAACTGTAAAGATATATTCGGTGGCATAGACAAATCCATCATTGATATGGGTTAGGGTAACGGTATCATCTTCCCAAGCTACATCAAATTCCGCATAAGGATCTCCACCCGCAGTTTCACATACATAAGTAAAGTTGCTGACGGGTTCGGTAAATGTTAGTACAACAGGCTGTTGGGCTGCAATGCCAGTGCTGTTATCGGTTGGCTCAACAAAGGTTACATCTGGAATTGTGTATTCAACAATAAAATCTGGGTCGCTACCGGCCTGGAATTCAACTTGTTCGGAATAAGCTGATCCAACCTGGCCTTCAGCAAGCTCAGATCCACTATTATCTCTAACCCGGGCTTTCCACTCCCAATTTCCTTCAGCGAGGCTGTCGGAAGGGAAGGTTACGGAAATGGTAGAGCCGTTTACAGTGAATTCTCCCTCCTCATAATCTTGGGAACTCCAATCTGCATCCTCAGGATCTTTATGGAAGATGGTTACTTGGTCAATCTGATCCGCGTCTTCGTCAGAGTAATCGAATTTTAGAACAGTCTGAACCACTTCGCCGTTTGCGTCGTAATATTCATAATTTAAATAGCCTCCAGCATCAATTGGGGTTGATCCATCTACTTCATATTGTGCTAGATTGGAGATAACTGGCGAGGCGTTTGTTGGGAAAATGGCCTCATCGCTGTTATCTAATATTTGTACACTACCATCATCACTGTCAATTAAGGCAACCGCCTGATTATCAATAGCAATCACCACTGAATCACAAGGGTTAGCATTACCGCCTTCTATTTCAGTTATGTCTCCGCCATTAACGATATTTGGTATCGTACTGTCGGCACGGTAAAAATTGTTGTCAGCCTCTCCTGGATCCTGGGAGCGCTTGAATACCAGATAACCATTGCTGGAAACATCAATGGCATTCCAGCCGAAGGCTCCAGAAGCAGCATCTCCCACCCATCCCTGGGAAATATGCTGGCCTGGATCATCTCTCAGGCTGATTCTATGCACGTCTTTCCAGGCGGGGGTGGGTGAATCTGGTCCATTGACGGTTACCATCAAATCATCTCCATAAACTTTTAGGAAGGTGGGATGACGGAAACCCGTTACTTCACCGACATAAGAGACTGCTCCAAGCGGTGTAACTGTGTAAATTAATACTTTACCCGAGCTTACCTTTTTTGAAGTATAAACAGTGGTAAAACCATTTTCTTGCGTTAAGGCCACGTCATAAATGCCGCTTTGAGAATTAATGTCTCCGGTGTGGACCCAGCTACTGGTGCCATTGTCAAAATCAAAATAGTGAATTTTTCCTGTCCCAGAGTTTGCCATAAAGACACGGGTTCCCGAGCTGGCAACTGCGAGTCCCATGGGAGAGGACCCCGCGGCAGGTACCCAGTTAGCATCTGTAAACATGCTTAAGGGAAGTCCACTGGCATTTAAGAAATACACTCTTAGCTTAGAAGAGGTTCCATGGTTGACAGAAAGGAATAGACGGTTGCCATCTGGATTAACTGCTACGCTGTAACATTTGGCGCCGGCGGGTAAGGTTTTGGTATTGCCTAGGCTCCAAGTGCCGCCGGAATAAGTGTGTGAAGTGATTTCGGTTGGTGAGACGCCATTATTGATAACATACAGAGTTCCGTTGACTGGATTGACGGCACTCTTAGCCGGTATCCAAGCAGCAGAGGCCACTCCTGTTAAAAAGATTAAAACACTTAAAAATAATATCCCTTTCTTCAACATTTTGCCCTCCATTTTTGGAAACCTGCGACTAAACGACTCGACTGAGCTCGTCGAAGTCGTCGCGGTTTCCAAGAAACTTAATTGGCTTTCTTTTTAAGCCTTACATATAAAAGAGCCTGGACATTTTCACTTCCGGTCCAGTTTGACATATCTACTTCTACCTCAAGTTTGAGAGAGAAGTCTAGTAGCCCATCAAAGTAATAACCGCTGGGAACAAGTACCGGGGCAGGCTGGTCAATATCTTTGTCTTCACAGAGACTCCCCAGCGCTTGTGCTTCTTCGTTTGCTTCGCTTTGGTCGCTGCGGTTATTTGAAATTTCCATATTAGTTATGGTTACGGGTAAAGCAGTTTCTGCATCTGGGCTATAGGGATCAAACATCCCTTCGATACAAGGAGATGCTTCTCCCGCCACGCTTATGGCGGTAGAATTTGTCCCAATCTCTATTTCAAGATCTAGATCTTCAAGGTTTTTTCCAGCCAGATAAATCTCTGGCAGGTCATCAATTACAATCGTGGCTCTACGAGTGTCTTCTGTGCTTGGTTCTAAATCTTCAAAGGTTACCCATGCTCCTTCTGGATTAAGGATAACGCCATCTTCTAAGTTGGTTTCAACTATCCCGGGTTCTGTGCCACAGCCGGTAAGGCCGGTGCCAGTAGATTCTCCAAAAAGGAGCTTAGATGCCCAGGATTGCTTTTCTGGTTTTGCTGCTTTTGGCGCCGCAACACCAACAACCATCCTCTTTTTAGGAGCTGGAGTTGTGCCTTTGCATTGCTTTGTCTTTGGGTCGCAACTTGCTACCAATCTTCCGTTTTTATAATATTCAGTGGTTCCGGAAACGGTTGACATCCCATACTCTGCCATGGTTATTCCACCTCCATGTTAACTCGGACAGGAAGTTGATAAGTGTGTCCTTCGATATACTCAGCGCTTTCGGCATCAGCGCCGCGGACAGTTACGGAAAACTCAAGGTCCAATGTTCCCTTTTCAGTATTGATGTATGAAGTTGGGACTTCGATGCTAAAGTTGCCACCCTCAGATCCGCATTGGGCTGGAAGAATAATTCCAGCACCATCATAATTCTCAGTTAAGGCCTCATCCTCAGCATTAAGGTTGGTGATGGTAAATTCAATAAAGTAGGCTGGGATAGGTGTCCCGAGCGTTTCGGCTTCTTCGGTGACATCTACAAAGCCAGCTAAACATTCCAATTCTTGCTCCACGAGCTGTGGGTCGCTAGCGATGGTAATGAGCACTCTTTCGTTGCCGGTTAGTTCAGATGCCTGTAGGCGGACGGGTTCAAGGCTTACTTCTGGGTTAGCTGGATCATAATCCAGGATTTCAGTGTGCTCAGTGGGAAGGTCAGGGGCAGGGGCTGTATCATCGTCTGCTCCCTCAACTGTATCATCATCCCCGGGGATAGGCTCATTCGGATCTTCGGGCAGATCTATGCCACTTGGATCTGGAAAATCACCGTTGCCGTCATAGAGCTCTGGTCTAGGTTCATCGCCGCATCTAGTTAAGCCTTCGCCGACTTTCTTACCAAAAACAAAATCCCAAAACTTATCCCAACCAGATTTTTCTGCTGGCTCTTTTGATAAAGAAACTGTGTCTCGGGTAGCTGCGGCTGTAGCCGTAACTGGAACGGCGCTTCCAGCCTGGGCTGGAGCTGCTTTCGGGGTCTTTCCTAAAATACTAAGCAAAACCATAGAAACACTCATTTTGCACACTCCCTTTTCGTTGTTTTATTCCTTATAATCATACCTATTTTCCTTCTATATTATTATCGACCCCTTTGCTCAAAAATTTCACTTTTTCTGGGAATTATTTTTTGGCTGGATGGGGTTTTAGGTATGGTGTGGATAGCGACGAGAAAACACTAGGTGAGGTTAATGACGGCGCCTTTTTCGTGTCTGCGAGTCAGGCCAAAACGGTGGTCTTCGGCTAATTCAACGCTGATTGGGGTCCCATCTTGGGTAAAGTTTACGCGTGTGCCACGTTTTAGCTTCATTTTGCCTATGGTTTGTTCTTGAGCCAGGATAGCGCGCGATGGATTACCATTGGCATGGAGTTCCAGGCGTCCGGCGGCTACAATACCATCTACCAGTTCTAATTCCCTGGCTAAGATCCCGATGCGCACAGAGCCGTTTGGATGGACGGCAAAAATACCGGGTCTAAAACCAAGCTTTTGATAAGTTACGGGGGCGGCGATGAAGCCAGATTGAAATTTTCCATCTTCATAAAAGCGAACAGGCTCAGCATCGGCAAATCCTTCTTTGATCCCAACCAAGGTTATTTTTCCTCCGGGGAGCTCTATTTCCTGATCCCCTTCTAGGAGGGCTTGTTTGCGTATGCCATTTGGATGCTGCAGAGCGTCGAGGGATCCGTCTTTAAAAATTAGTCCATAATAAGTTGGAGTGTCATCCTCAGCTGTTGTTGTTGCAGGTATTGCTGCACGAGTCTCAGCAAGTTGCAGCAGAAGTTCATCTTCAATACCTGGGATGGGGGCGGCGAGCTGACGATAGAGATCTTGGGTCCTAGCCTGGGCAGTACGAGCAGCAGTTACCAATCTAGTTAATTGTTCGCGGGTTTCAATTTGATGTTGCAGTAAAGCCGCCAGGCGCTCCTCCAGAGCAGCTAATTCCTTTGCCAGTCTTTCTTGTTCTTGAGAAAGTATAACCTGAACAGGCTGAGCTTCTCCGCCAACCTGGCGAATCAAGGTGACGGGTTGTAGCAACCTGTCGGCAATGTCGTGTTCTAGTCTTTGTACTCTCTCAGCAACCAACTCTCCCAGAGCGGCTTCTTCCATTCCCATGAGGGTATCGATGTTTAATGGATATTGAAGCATTTTGATTTTGGGAGTGGCGGCGGTGCGACAGGCATCTTCTAGAGCAGTCATTTCATCAAGCAAAGCATCTTCGATTTTTCTGCGTTGGCTACGCAGCTCCCTGATTCGGCGGGCCAGCTCGCTGGGGAGTTCAGCTGCCTTGCGGGTGCGGGGTTGCGCATCGATTTCCGCCAGTTGTTGGTCGGCAGCGCTTTCAGCCTTAGCAACCGCTTGGAGAAACTCACTTACGCAGGCTTCAATTTGGCGCAGGGCTTCGATGTTTTGCTGGAGGGGCATGGGGAGTTCTGCTATTTTTTGATCAACTTGTCTTTTCCACTCGGTCATTTCAGCGCGTTTTCCTTGCATGGCAGCGACTGCCTCTTCTATAATGGTAAGTGAGTCTTGCAGATTGTTGCGATGGGCGATTAAGGCATCCAGGTCGCCATAGTTAGGGCCTCTTCCTTCTTCGCCAAAGACACTGAGGTCAACATTTTCATATAGGTGGATGCTGAATCCTTGGCCACCGTTTGTGGCTTCAAAAGAAAGAGTGCTGGAGGGATCAGGATTAAGGGGATGTTTGGTTAAAACTCCGCCTCCCCAGACGCCCACTACTTGTCCACGAGGATTAACGTCGACTCCGTAGACAACACATCCGCGTTGAACCGTTGTTCTTCTTCGGATCGCACTTCTCCGAGACGGAAACACCCTCAGGGGTCTTGCCGCTGAGGGTGCTGTTCTTCGAGTTCCGTTTGCCCTGCAAACCATGGGAATTTTATCCCTCCTCAGGAGGATCAACTTCTTTAATTTCTAAATCAGGTGATATAGGGCTAACTAGAGGTGCGAGAAGGTCGGCTTGCTGTCTTTGCAAGGCCAGTCCTTGTTCGGTAATTCCCCTAAGTTGTGCCAAGGTAATTTGATGATGGTCAACTACCTGAGCCCTTTCTGTTCCAAGCCGAGCCCGTTCTTCTATTAAGCGAGCTTCTTCGTCTTTTAGTACAACTTGTCTATCTTCGGTATGTGTGCCAACTGAAAGAGGAACAGTTTGAGCCAGGGCAGCTCCGAGTTCCTTTTCTAGAGAAGACATCGTGCCGACGGTTAAGCTTCGCATGTCGGATCCATCTAAACGCAAGAGGCTATCAACTTCTAATTCAGCCTGAACAGCAGCGACTAATGGTTGAAGCTGTGTGTCAATCGCACCTTCTAACTCGTCAATTCTGCTTAAGAGTTCATCTTCAACCCCTTCGATGCGTCGACTGCGGTCTCTTAGTCTTCTAACTCGCTCAGAAGGTTTTTCGTTTTTGGGACTCTCCGCTCTAATTTCCTCAATCTGCTGGCTGGCTTCTTCTTCTGCTCGCGTTACCTCAGTTAAAAATTCAGCCAGGGCTTCTCGGATTTGTTCGAGGGCGCTGATTTGTTCTTTATAAGGTCTTTCGGTTGTTACGATGGCGGCTCGAGCTGCTTCAAGCCAGAGATTGGAATCTGCGCGTTGAGAGTCTAAGGTGGCGATGCCAGCCAGCATAGCAGTTAGCGAAGTCTCAAGATTTCTGCGGTGAAGTGCTAATTGATCTAACCAGGAGAAATTAGTTCCAGTGGCAAAAGGAGCATAGTCTACCTCAGGGTATATATAGTACTCGTGTTTCCCGTCAACCACATGAGTTTCAAGTGCCACGGGGCTAAAATTGGCTGTGTCTTCAACTAGGGCAGCAGCGGCAGCTGCTACTTCGGTGGTTGCTACAGAAGCTGCTTCTTCTTCAGGGGCTACTACTTCTAGATCTTCAATTGGAGCAGCGTCTGCTGCTTCTGCTTCTTCCAATGGTTCAACTGCAGCTGATGGAGCGGTTGCTGCTTCTTGTTCATCAACGTCAGCAGCGGGTGCAGCCAGTTGTTCATCAGCTAGTTCTTCAGCCTCTTCCGCTGCTTCAGCGATCTCTTCTTCTACTAAATCGGTGGCGTCTATTGCCGCACTCGAGGGTTCTTCAATTAAATCTATGGCCGAAGAGGGAAGGGTAGCTGGATCGGCTTCATCTGCTGATACTGGTGCAGGAGCTAGCGCATCTGCTCTTGGGAAAAGAGAATGATCCTCATCAGCCACGGCGGCTGGAGCAGCCGGTGCTGTTTTAACAGCGGCTTGATCAAGCTCAATGACAGACGGGCCCTCACTAGCTGGCTCAGCGTCTACGACCTCAGATTCGCCTGTAATTGCAGGAGCCGCAGGCTCAGCTGTTTCAGTTCGGTCGACAATTAAGCCATCCACTTTTACAATGGCTTCTTCAACCAAAGGCAAAAGTTCTGGGGTGCTTATTTCTGGCCGCTGGGCATTTTCCAAAGCGGCTCGTACGTCGGATAGTTCCGCGTGATCAAAGGTCATATCACCGCCTAAGAAAGCTTCTAATTGTAGTTTTCTTACCTGAGGAGACATGGCAGCATTTTGAATGCTTGCTAGTACTCTTTCTTCTTCTAAAAGACTAATACCTCCTCCGGGATAGCCTACAATTTTGCCCCTTCCAAACCAATTGCGGACAACTCCGAGTTCGCAATAACCTTGGATCTGGGTCCCTGTTCTATAGTATCCGACGCGATGCAAAGCTCTTCCTAATCTTCCTATTCCTACGTTAACCATTTTATTGTCCTCCTTCTGGATTATTTGCTGGATTTGTTACATAGTTTATAGCTGCCATTGCCAGCCCGGCATCTTCGGGGTGACTACCTAGATAGGCTGAAATTCTTTCAACCGTGAAGGGTACGTCCTCTGGGAAAGCGACGCCTCCAAATAATATTCCTTGCAGTTCATCTCTGGTAACAGGTTCAATTACCTGAGCGGCGCCGCTGGTAAGCTCGGAAGGTTCGTCAAGCGCACCCGGTGGTGTTGGTGGTGGGACGCTGTCGTCCGCTGCCGCTGCTGTTGCTTCTTCTGCTGCTTCCTCAGCTGCAGCAACCAGTTCATCGGCATCTACTTCGTCTACTCCTGGGACTCCATCTAGAACTGGTCCCAGGGAAACTGATCCATCATCATCTTCTTCTGCGGCATCCTCTACTACTTCCAGATCGCCGGTGAGTACGGAGTGGGTGCCACTATCCTCTTCTTCTCCTGCTTCTGGCAATCGATCGCCTATGGCAAGACCGGTCAAGGCAAGTTCAAGGGCATGTCTGGCGTCTATAAAGTTTGCATAAGTATCTTCAGCATCAAAGGCCATCATTTTAGATAGGACCTCAAAGATTGGGTCTGCAATAATAATTCCCTGACTAGGGAAGGCGTTAACTAGAGTATATCTTGCTTTTATTTCATCCATTTTTGGTGCGTCTCCGGCTCTTTTGGCAGCCATATATTCTGTGTAGTCTTGAAGAATATGGACCAAACCAACTTCGGAGGCAGCCTGTGGATTGTTGGTAACTCGGAAGGGCTTGCCACCGCCATCCCAAGTTGGGTTGTGTCCAGTTAAAAGTTTATACAAGGTCGCGCCAATAGCAAAGAGGTCATTTTTGGTTAAGATGGCTCTCATGTGTGCGCTTTCTCGGCGTCTGGCTGCTCTTGAGCGGCGGCCGTATTCACCCGCAAAATAAGGAGCCATGTATGGGTGGGTTCCACCCACGATTCCAGTGGCAGTGTCGGGCCCACCTTCTCCCGGGAATTTTGCTAGTCCAAAGTCAGCTAATTTGATGCCTTCCCTTTCTGGATAGACAAAGATATTGCCAGGTTTGATATCCCGATGGTGAATAGAACCTAACGTTCCCATTACTTCACAAAGTCGAATGGCAATTCTCACTGCCTCAACTGGGTCTAATGCCCCGCGCTGTTGGGCCAGATAATTTTTTAAGCTGGGCCAAACGCGCGGATCCATGTATTCCATTACAAAGTAGTTTCCACCACGGCGGCTATAAACCTCGACCACACCGCTATTTTCCGTTTCCATCATGTTTTTAGCTTCGGCCTCAAAACGGTCTCTGTAATCTGACTCGGCCAGGTACTTAACTGCTACTAATCGGCCGCTGCTAATCTCAATTGCGCCAAAAACATCTGCCATGCCACCCTGGCCCAGGAGTCGGCCTTGGGGAATAAGCGGGGCTCTTTGGAGATCCTCACCTGGAGCGCCAGTTTCAGGGAATATAATGTACCGTTGAGTGCGTCCTCCCTTATCCTCTGCTTCAATAAGTAAGCCTTGGGTTCTAGCCATGGCTTCAAGGGTCCCCTGGAGTTCGCCAATTGAATCAGCGTGTACTGCATCATCTATATATGTCCTAAGATCTCGGATTGCTTCGGCCAGACCATCTAAAGTTTGCTCATAGGTTTTTACTGCGGGTCGGGTTGCTTCAGCAGCTGCTTCGAGTGCGTCCGGTTCTGCTGCTGCGGCTGGTTCTTGAGTAGGTGGGGCTACTTGTTCTTGGCCGGAGCGTCTTCCCCTG
>CAZWIP010000038.1:0-18777 GCA_964634125.1 uncultured Dehalococcoidia bacterium | reverse complement strand
TCAAATTAATCCAAGTCTAACATTATACCTGGATCTGTTTTTGGGGGGCACGCCATTAAATGCGCAATCCAATCGGCCGTGAGTCTTGATGATTTCATCAACCAGTGCCTGTACCTGATCCGCTTTGGAGACATCGGTCTTTACGAACGTTGCTTCGCTACCAGATTTTTTGATCATTCTTACTGTCTCGTTTCCCCCATCTTCCCCAATGTCCCCAATCACTACCTTTGCTCCTTCTCGGGCAAATACAATGGCAGTCGCTCTACCAATCCCGGAGCTTCCTCCAGTGACCAGAGCAACTTTGCCTTTTAATCCTTTCATTCACTAATCATCCTTTGTATTTATCATAATCGACGTGAGGGTTGAGGCGCACAATAATAAACCGCCGGACCAGTACCCAAATCCGGTTTGAGAGTATAGGCACTCCTCTGCGCAATGAGTTGAGAGACTTTGCTGTTCGGGTCATCCAAATCTCCATAGAACATGGCATCCACTCCACAGCATAATACACAGAACGGTTCGAAACCTTCATCCAGACGTTCAAAGCACAGGTCGCATTTATGCACGATATTTTTATCCGAATCGAAGAGTAAGGCTTCGTAAGGGCATTCCGAAATGCACATCCGGCAACCATCGCATTTATCTTCATCAATTGTCACAATTCCGTCAGACCGTTTGGAGATGGCTCCGGCTGGGCACGCGTCCAGGCATGGTGGCTTGTCACAGTGCATGCAAGGTGTGGGCAAATAATGCATACTCAAATTGGGATACGTTCCGCTGGGAGTATCCCGGTGAAGGCCTCCGACTGTCTCAACGCTGATTCCCGATCCAACTTCGATACCATGTTCTACCTTACAGGCAACAGTGCATGTCTGACATCCGGTGCATCTTTCAAGATCAATCACCATTCCATATCGCTTGACCATTTTATCCCTCCTCAACTCGTTCGACCTCTACCAGCGTATCGCAAAAGGCCGCGTTTGGTTCGTAAATGGCTGCCTGGGCCGGATTGATGGTATTGTGCGTCAATGCCTGGTGCGTACCTGCTTTGAAGTGCCAGGGAGACCATCCCTGGTTCATGTTTACCAATCCCGGCGGAATACCATCCTGGACTTGTGCTTTGAGTTTGACTTCACCTCTATCATTAAATGCTCTCACAATATCACCATCTCTAATGTTCCTAAGGTCGGCATCTTCCGGACTGATGTTCAACATTGGCTCGGTATCAATCTCGCGGATCCACGAGATATTGGTATGCATCGAGTGGAGTCTGTATTTGGGATGAGTGGTGGATATCGAGAGCGAATACTTTTTAGCTAATGGCGTTCGCTGACTCTCCATCGGTTCGATATATACTGGCAATGCCTGATCAAAATCTATTAATCGCTCTGTGTAAAATTCGATTCGGCCGGATGGAGTGGCGAACGGAGGGGCAGGATCAGGTGCCGGGTATTGAGGAGCTTCCTCAAGTTTTTCCAGTGTTATCCCTTCCATGGTCGGATGCCCGGAATCGATCATGATCTCGATGTATTCCTTATCACTCTTGTCAAGGAATCCTTCAATCCCCATCTTTTTGGCCAGACCTGAAAAAATCTGAAGTTCAGATTTGCATTCATGAAGTGGTTCGATAACTTTCTTTTGCAGTTGGAGGTAATCTTGAGAACCGTCTCCGATGCTCGCAGCCAGGTCATTGCACTCATACGGACTGCATGCAGGTAAGACGAAATCGGCATACTGAGCGCTGGTGGTCATGAACATGTCTACAGCTACCACCAGTTCCAATTTTGGAAGCAACTCACGGGTGAATTTGTTGAAATTTGGGTCCTGATTCATTAAATTGTGCCGGGTCATCCAGAGCGATTTGATGGGATGGGGTTGCTCGTTTTCGATAGCCTCGTACAACTGAAGCAAAGTGACGAGATCGGAGATTCCATGAGTCATGAAGGTTAGGAAGTTGTATTGAGTGGTGTGAGGAGTCCGAACACTGATGTTTCCGGTAATGGCTGCCAGAGTATTTATGGCCCGGAAAGTGAGATCTCCATAGAGTGATCCTCTGGTGCCTCCCATACCCCTGTAAGTGGCAGTCGGTTTTTGGGTGGCATACTCCAATGCCAGTTTGGTTATGGTTTCTACTGGAACATTCGTTATGTCTGAGGCTTTTTGTGGGGCGTACTGATTTATCAGCTCACTAAGAAGCTGAAAAGCCGGCTTGCATTCGATGCCGTTCACAGTGAAAGTGCCGTTCAATACCGGTGACACATCTGGCGTATCATGAACCGCAGCACTGTCTTTCCCCTGATCCCAGATTACATATTTATCGGACTCACCTCCAGAGATATCTTTCTCTCTCAGGAAAAAGCCGTTATCCGCACGTACGAGAAATGGCGCTACGGTGTATTCAGTCAAAAAAGCTCTGTCCTGAAGACCTCGCTCTAAGATGACGTTCATCATTCCGAGAGCCAGAGCCGCATCGGTGCCAGGCCTGATCCGTATGTACTCATCCGCTTTAGATGCAGTAGTGGTGAACCTTGGATCAATAACAACCAGTCGTGCGCCTTTCTCTTTGGCAGCCACGATGCGTTGCCATTTGAAAGGCTGCGTGTCAGCCGGATTATTGCCCCATGCTACGCAGAATGCGGGATCCTCAAACCGGTTTGGGTAGTCCTCCCCGTGCCACATAAATGCTCCAAAAGAGACCTGATCTGCGCAAGGGCCAGCTGAATCACCGAGACCAGCAGGAAGGATGAAAGTCCCTCCACACGCACCGGCAAATCCAACCGTGAGCAAATTTGAGAACAGTCCGACACCTGTCGAAACAAATCCTAAAGAGTTCGAGCCATACTTCGTGCCAATGTCTTTCAATTTAGAAGCGATAGTCTCTAAAGCTTCATCCCAGGAAATCTGCTGCCACTTTCCCTCACCTCTTTCTCCCACGCGTTTCATCGGGTGCTTCAATCGATCCGGATGATACACCAGTTTTGGGGCAGACAGGCTCTTGATGCAGACGTGACCGGTATCTGCGTGATCGCTCGGTTCGACCTTGACCAGCACTCCGTCTTTAACGTGAGCCAAAATACCGCAAGTTATACCGCAACCATATGGACAAGCGGTACGGATTACCTCGGCACCGGGCACTGTCCTGACTCGTCTTTGCAATATCATTGGCACCTCCTTTGTTTAGCTCTCTTCGAGTCGTTCGACTTCTACCAGCGTATCGTACTGGGCGATATTTGGTTGATAAATGGCTTGTTGCGCCGGATTGATGGTGTCATGAGTCATTGCCTGGTATGTACCACTGATGAAATGCTCTGGAGACCACCCCTGGCAGATATTGATGGATCCTGGCCTGATACCTGAATTTGTCCATGCCTGCAATACCACCTCTCCCCTATCATTGAACGCACGAACCGTATCGCCATCCGTTATACCTCTCGCTTCTGCATCCGTGGGATTGATTTCCAATACCGGACTATCGATCTCACGAATCCATGAAACGTTGGCGAACATGGAATGAACGCGGTATTTGGGATGGGTTGTTAAAAGGGTGAGTGGGTAATCTTGAGCTTTTGCAGTAAGCGGGCTTTCCATCGGTTCCAGGTAGACCGGTAGTTCCTGCCCGAATGGTATAAGTGATTCAGTGTAGAATTCAAACTTCCCGGAAGCGGTATTAAATCCCTGAATGGCATGAGCATTGGGTAATCGGGGGTCCTCCCTGAGTTGCTCTACGGTTATCCCTTCGGTTGAGGGATGTCCTGAGGCAAGCATCTGGTTGATGTACTCTTCCGGACTTTGATTCAGGTAATCGTCTATTCCCATAGCAGCGGTAATCGAGGCGAAGATGTCAACATCTGATCTGGATTCATGAAGCGGTTCGATTACTTTGGGCTGCAGTTGGAGATAGTTGTGGGATCCATCACCCAGAGGCGAATAGAGATCGGTTGATTCATATGGACCAGCAGCGGGCAGCACGATATCAGCATATTGAGCGCTGGTAGTCATGAACAGATCGGCAACCACTATGAAATCGAGTCGGGGCACGAGTTCGCTGATAATCTTGTTAAAGTTGGCATATTGATTGAACGGATTGTGCCTGGCCATGTAGAGTGATCTGACAGGATAGGGTTTGTCTTCGAGAATTGCTTCATATAGATTCAGTAGTGGCAGAACACCTGGAAAGCCTCTTGTCATGAGAGCTGCCATATTCACTTCAGATGAATGTCGACCATCAAAGCTGATGTTGCCAGTAATGGCAGCCAGAGTGCATATAGCCCGGAAATTGAGATCGCCGTGGATGTTTCCTCTTGTCCCTCCCAGACCTTTGTATGAAGCCGCCGGTTTAGCTGTAGCATATTGAACCCCAAGCTTTTCGATTGTTTCAGCGGAGATTCCGGTGATCTCGGAAGTCTTTTGTGGCGGGTATTGATCTATTAGTTCAGCTAGGAGCTGGAAGGCTGGTTTGCAGGAAATCCCATTGACTTCGTATGTACCGGTCAATGCAGGGATCGATCCCGGTGTTTCAGGATTTCGCGCCTCATTAGTTTTGGTATCCCAGATCACGTACTTATCGGACTCCCCGGAAATGATATCCTTTTCCTTTAAGAATAGACCATTGTCGGTGCGTATCAGGAATGGGCCGATAGTGTGTTTGGTGATGAAATTTTTGTCCTCCAGCCCTTGTTTCAAGACCGTATTCATCATCCCGAGTGCCAGGGCTGCGTCCGTTCCGGTTCGAAGTGGTACGAATTCATCGGCTTTAGATGCGGTTGTGGTGAATCGGGGATCTATGACGATCAACCGAGCGCCCTTTTCTTTGGCATCACGGATTACTCGCCACTTGAAGGCTTTGGTTTCAGCCGGATTCTCCCCCCACACGAAAATCGAAGCGGGATTTTGGAATTGAAAAGTATAGTCCTCACCATACCACCATGTGGAGCCATAGCAGGCTTTGTCAGCACACGGGCCGGCAACATCTCCGCAACCTGATGGATCAATGAAGGTGCCTCCGCAAGCACCGGCGAAGCCGAGCATAGCTGTTGTGGTCAGAGCTCCAACCTGGTCATTCACAAAAGCCAATGAAAGTGTACCGTATTTTTGGCCGATTTCCTTGAAATTTGTGGCTACGGTTTTGGTGGCTTCATCCCAGGATATGCGCTCCCATTTCCCCTCCCCTCTGGTCCCTGCTCGTTTCAGAGGGTATTTAAGCCGATCGGGGTGGTAGACCATCTTTTGGGCTGAAAGACCGCGCAAACAAACGTGACTTGTTCCCAAATGATTGCTCGGCTCGATCTTGATTAGCCTGCCGTCCTTAACGTGGGCCAACACTCCACAGGCAATTCCGCAATTAAGTGGACACACCGTGCGTAGAACTTGCGTTCCGGGTGCTTGTCTGACTCGTCTTTGTAAAGCCATGATGCCTCCCCATGAGAACATTTGGTTGATCGGATTTTAGTCTTCCAGTTCCAATACCACCTCGCAGTATGGATCGCCTTTCGACATCAACTTCGGATAAGACAGTCTCCCCTTGACACCAATGGCATCGAAGGTTCCTTTCTCCACTGAGTCGAAGAGACGCGTGCAAATCTCGGGGCACACCGCTGACATCGCTCCGACCGGGCAGTAGAACTCCCGTTTCACTGCCCGCTTCTTGCCCGTCTCCACCCACTCGCCTTTGATACCAATGCCAGTGTCCTCCAGATCGAATATCCGCCCCACACTGCGGGCATCTTGGGGATCGATCTTCATCGTTTGGGAGAACTCTTGCCCCCGCTGGTAGCCGATATCATACATTGTTTTTCCGGCCACTTCCCACACTTCCTCTCCATATTTCTCCACCAAGGTACTCAGTACCACGGCCATCAAACCAAACATATCGGCCCGCGCCTGAGCGACCACCTCATCCATCTGATTTTTGAGCGCCTCCAGCGGGGTAGGTGGAGCAAAGACTGTTTTTCGGTCCTCCCCCAGCGGCGGTATCTCATCGACCCATTGACAGATGAAGTCCCCATGCTCATTCTTTTCAACGATGTCCTTGCTCATCCTCGACTGCCCCCTCTATTAATGATGCTTTACCGGAGATCACAAACGAACCCTATGCTTGTACTATTCAATGATTCCGGCAGCCAGTTTGGCTTTCGCTTTACATCTCTCGTAGTTACATTCCATAGCGACCATATCTTTAAGTGTTTTGGAGGGGCTCCCTCCTGTTATACACATCACGTGGTACCAGCCGGCAAACTCAGAGGCCGTTAAGTCCTCGATCAGCTTGAAAGCACGCACCCTGTCCATAGTTGGAACACCCTCTTTCCCCTGGTAATATTTTTCCAGATATTTGCCGGTGACCGGGCTCAGAAATTCCTTTTCTGCTGCCATGGTACCCACCAGTCCGCCGGCGGTATCCTGCATGTAGTAGCGATGATCCCCCAGTTTCCTGGCAGCGTAGACCTTGCCCGTGGCCACCGGCGCCATCTTGGGATAGTACACACCTGACTCATGTGTGGAACCTTCTACCGAGGCAGCAACGGCACATGAATTGACAATCTCGGCATCCATGGCCATCTCACTCAGTTCATCGAGGATGTGAGGGGCCGTTGCTACACTGTTGTAATCGGCTATTAAAGCTGTAGCGCCGATGGAAAGATCGATATTGATCCACCGGCATAGACACTTGTGCCAGAGGTGTGAAGAAAGAAGTATGGGGCCGAAAATGACGATGGACTCAACTTCCCCACACATAAATACTCTTTCCCAGGGGACGAATACATCATCAAACACGATCATGGCTTCGACATGACCGCCGAATTTTGAGCTCAATGGATTGTCTATATCCTTTGGCTCGGTCGGCGCATGAGGAGCTCTGCAAATATAGGTAATACCTTCGGCGTCCACCGGGGTGAAGAAGCCAACGTAATATTCGGGCAGGAATTCCATTTCGACTACACACAGCATGTCGGTGTATGGGGCAGCAGTTCCATGAGCTTTAGCACCCCGGACGACTATCCCGTCTGCTCTCTTCTCGACGACGTGCAAGAACATGTCTGGATCCGATTGTTCGGCGGCTCCCTTGCTTCTATCCCCTTTCGGACTTACCAATCCACCACCGATGATCCAGTCGTTTCTCTGAGCCTCTTTCACGATTTCAATCACGTTTTGATGGTAATTGGTATTGTGGTTTTTATCGATTTCGAAACTGACAGCCCAGGCAGCGTGAAGCAAATCGCTGGTGAGACATCTGTAGTGGCATGGACATAGGAAATCACCCAATCCTCGATTGAGCTTTGTTTTTGCCATGGCATCCTGCTCATTCTGCATCAAGTAGGTCCAACGACTGACCTCTTCATTGACGAGCGGTGACCATACTCTCGCGAGGTCTTTATAATCGGGGTGATTTGCCTGTTCGTATGTTATGGCGGCTGAGTTTATGCCAATCTGAAATGCGGGGTGATCGACGATGTTCTCAATCTTCTCGCCGTCCATGTAGACATTTGGGTTTTGCTTTCTCAGGCTTGCGATGTACTCTTCCCGGGTTCTTATCCCCATAGTAACCTCCCTGCTGTCCGTAGCGCGACCCTTCAGGGTCGATTGGAGCTGGACCGAAGCCTCGCACCACGTCTTAAGATTAGTTAAACTTGCATTGATTCGAGTGGTTCTTAAGAAACTGTGACTATAAGTTTTCCATGCACTCCACAAGATATTATCATTTGTTGATAACCTCTTATTAAGAAAACGAATTCAGCGCAGGGTTATGAGAGAAGGAATCCACCATCGACCACTACCAGGCTGCCGGTCATGTAATCAGCAGCAGAACTGGCTAAAAAGACGACGACTTTAGCAATGTCGTCAGGGGTGCCCATCCGGCCTAACGGAGTTCGACTTACATGATATTGTTTTGTTTCGTCAATGTTTCCATCTGGCGAAGTGAAAAATTCCAGCAAGTCGGAGAGGCCAGGCGTTTCGATTCCACCTGGCGCAATAGAATTAACCAGAATACCGTGAGGAGCCCATTCCAGGGCCATGGACCTGGTTAGCATTATTACCCCACCTTTTGAGGCATCGTAATGTCCCAGGAAAGGAGCTGGGTGTAGACCTTCAACCGAGGCGATATTGATGATCTTGCCACCCTGGCCTTGTTTGATCATCTGCTGTGCAACAGCTTGCGAAGTGGTGAAAACTCCTCGCAGGTTGGTGTTAAGTACTTTATCCCAGGTGTCTCGTGTCATATCCACCAATGGTGATGGCGGATAGACTGCCGCATTGTTCACCAAGATATCAATGCTATTGAAAGCCTGAACGGTCTTTTGCACCACTTTCTGAGCATCATCCGGATTGTCAGCGTCAGCCTGGATAGCCTGTGCTTTACCATCATTGCTCTCGATTTTCGCCACGGTTTGCTGTGCTACCTCGAGGTTTACATCGGTTACTGTAACAGTTGCTCCGGCCTCTGCGAGCCGTAGAGCAATGCTCTTCCCGATTCCTACACCTCCCCCAGTTATCAGGGCATTTTTGCCATTGAGACTGAAAGCCTCGCTAAGTTTCTGGTGATCCATACTTCTTCCCCCTTCAATCTTCTATCCTAGTCCCAAGGCCGATGCCAGTGGAGTAGTTTCCTCAAAGAACTGTGACCACATTCTACCGTTTGATATACCGCCATCCACCACCATCGCGTGTCCATTGACAAAGCTCGAATCGTCACTTGCCAGCCAGAGCGCAGCTTGGGCAACATCTTCAGGCATTCCAGCTTGCTTCAGTGGCTGGAAGTTTACGAAGATTTTTTTGATTTCTTCAACTGTTTTTTCCGCAGCTTCCTGGGTAAGGCCAACAGACTTTCCCATAATTGGAGTGGCAATCCATCCCGGGCAGATGCAGTTCACCCGTATTCCACTCTCTCCAGCATCCATGGCCACCGAACGGGTCAAGTGTATAACAGCCGCTTTGGCAGCACAATAAGTATGATCAGCATGGCCAACTTGAAGTCCGGCAACACTTGCAGTTGTGATGATACTTCCAGTTCCTCGTGGCCTCATGACCCTTACAGCATGTTTCATCCCCAGGAATACTCCCCGGAGGTCAATTGCCATCGTTTTATCGAACCCTTCCGTTGGGATCGTCTCGATAGGGGCAGTCACGCCTGAAATCCCTGCATTGTTGTACATGCAGTCGAGTCGCCCGAACTTTTCAATAGCGAAATCGACTAACGCTTCCACTTGAGGTTCTTCGCTTACATCTGCACGAAAATATGTAGCATTGGCTCCGAGTTCCTGTGCCAGACGCTCACCTAAATTATCAAGGATATCCGAGATCACTACTCGAGCGCCTTGATCTATAAAGAGTCGCACAGTTGCTTCACCGATTCCGCTGGCCCCTCCGGTAATCACGGCTACTCTACCTTCCAGTTTACCCATTGCAGTGCCTCCTTCCATGGGGTTTTCGAATCACGGTTCTGTAACAATGCGATGCCACACTCCGGGTTCCAATCTGAAAATATCTTCCTTCTCAGCATCTAACTCGTAGATTGCGATGTAGTTAAACGATGTTCGCTTGGTTGGGCTAAAATTGGCGTAATCGTCAAGGCCATCGAGGCTCAATGAATACCTTTCGGCTGTTTCATAAAGAGCTTGTGAGTTGAAATTCTCTGCACCTACGGTTTCTATCGTATCTGCAACAATTTCGAGCATTTGATAAGCGGTGGCGAAGGCCGTATAACCTATGCCATCTCGGATGACTGAATCAGCTTGATCTGGGTGATATTTATGCAACAAGTCTTTCGCCATATTGATGATAGGTCCGTCTTCGTTCCAGTATTTAGCTCCCCGGTAAAACAGTGCATCATAAACTTGATCCCAAACGTTAGCATCTGCCACATTTCCGAAGTAGGCCAAATGGGCATCATAGCCAATAAATTTGGCTGTGTAACCTGCTTGACGATACTCCCTGGCGAAGTTAGACATGATTACTGTTGGGGGAACCAAATAGTCGCAATCTTTGAGCGCTTCTACCTCAGGTCCCCATGTGAAGAGGACATCATTGAAATAACCGCCGACCCATTCGAACTGGTCTGGATGTTCATTGGCATATCTCTCGACCGCGCCTGCAATCATAACATCCAGTGGGACGTTCCAATTCGTTACCCCGATTTTGGCCGGTCCTTTGGTTTGATAATCCCAGTCATTTTCAGCGATCCACTTAAGGAATGTATAGAACGACTCTTCCTGCGGTTGGGCTGTCGCAAATACCCATCCGGGAGGCTCCAATCCTTCCTTTTGGGCACTACCGGTGAAAAATACGATTTCATCTTTATCGACTCGTGGTTTAAGCACAATTGGTGAAGATTCGACGGCGCTGAAAATTACGTCGGCTCCTCTTTCTCTTAACCACTCATACCCCGGGATATCTTTAGAAGGATCGAACTGACCATCGTATGTAATTACGTCAAACTTAACACCAGGGATGATGTTCTCTTCATTATAGTATCGAATGATGTCTTCTATTGCCATATCGATTAGTACATATGCTTGTGCAGCTATTCCAGTTATATCGGAAATTACACCTATCGTGATTGTTATCTCTTCGGCGGGTTTTGTATTCGAGTCAGTAGTTTGAGTGGGAGCATCTGTTGGCTCACTGTCATCATCTCCACCATTACAAGCAGCTAGTATTGGCAACGTCAACACTAATAGGATTATAAGAAAGACCACTAATTTGGTGTACATTTACCCCTCCTCTATTCGGGCGTTTTCTGTCATTCAGTCTGATGTTTTGGCCAGGGATTGATACAACCAGTGAGTGGTATCGCTGATTGCATCAGGATCAACTTCCACGTTGATACAAGCTGGTAAGCCTGAATCAAAAGCTCGACCCAGGGCTGGCTTTATGTCTTCGATTTTATCTATGTACTCGCCGTATCCCCCGAGAGCTTCGATCATCTTATCGTAACGTTGCCGGGCTTTCAGTGTCATACCAGTGCATTTATCCTCACTACAGGTCATTTTCTGCCAATGCTTGACCATGCCCCAGGCGCCGTCATTTGAAATCACGGCGACAATAGGCAAGTTGTGGCGCACAAACGTATCGAATTCCATTGCATTCAAGCCGAAGGACCCATCGCCGAAATAGCCGAGTACTTGCTTATCCGGTTTAGCCAGCTTTGCTGCCAGCGCGAAACCTGTCCCTACTCCAAGACATCCGAAAGGGCCGGTGGCCAGCAGCTGCCCCATGAAATTCGCTTGGAACGCTGGGGCGAACCATCCGGCGCAATCTCCCCCATCGACGACGACGAGCGCATCATCATCGAGAAACTCGATGACTTCACGAGCCAGTCGGGCGGGATGAATGGGAAGCGAGTCCGAAGTATAGGCCGGTTCAGCCTGGGATTTCAACATTTCCCCAAGTGATTTCAGTTGCTCAATCCACTCAGATCGGTCTTTTTGCTGTTGACCTTTGTTGATCTCCTCGATCATCTGCTGCAATACCGTTTTGGGATTTCCGGTAATACCAATGTCGGCGCTGCGATTATAACCGATGGTACCGGCATCATTGTGTACCTGGATGATCTTGGCATTCGCATCGAAAAGGGGTGGCTGTCCATAACCTTCGAGGAAATCAAATCGAACTCCCAAAGCCAGAACCACATCTGCCATAGCCGTTGCAGGATGTCCCAAAGCAAGGGGATGATCCGAACGAATAGCTCCTTGAGCTAATCCCGTCGTCCGAACAGGAAACTGCCCCAGATCGACAAGCTCTTTAAGTTCTTGATTAGCTTTCGCCCAGAAAATCCCATCACCGGCAACTACTGCGGGTCGATCTGCGTTTGTCAATAGTTTTACTGCTTCTGTAATTTGAGTGGGACTGCTGCCACCTTGAGTGGGATTAAGATACGCTTGGGGGAAAATCACATCGCTATCATCAACCTGTTGCATCAAAATGTCCACGGGACATTCGAGATACACAGGGCCGGGTGTATCGCTGGTGGCAATTCTTAGGGCGGTACTGACATACTCCGGTATTCGCTGGACTTCATAAACTGCTCTGGCCCATTTGGTGATGGGCTCCATCAGCCGCACCTGATCGATATCCTGTAATGCTCCACGATCGAAATCGAAAAGAGGGGAACGTCCGCCGAATACGATCATAGGAATGCCAGCAGTAAACGCCTCGGCTACTCCGGTGACGGCATCGGTGACTCCGGGTCCTGCCGTTATGACCGCAACACCAGGTTCGCCGGTGGCGCGTGCCCACCCGGCAGCAGCATGCGTAGCCACTTGTTCGTGACGGACATCGATGATATCGATGCCTTGTTCCATGCATGCGGTATAGATCGGGTTGATGTGCCCACCGCACAGGGTGAAAATGTGCTTCACTCCCTCCCGCTTGAGAGACTGCACAAACAGGTCTCCTCCACACACGGATGCCATCCCTCACCTCCTAAGATAGATTCTCTAGTGTTAAGTCAACCCTGATCTGACGCATTGTCATTCTGAGGGAATCCGTATGGATGCCCGAAGAATCTCTCTAATTGGTATTGAGATTCTTCGCTACGCTCAGAATGACATTTCAAATGTGACATAACACTAGTTTATAAACCGGGTTTCTGATTCGGCTGAACCAGAACCTTGATCTGAGAAGTAGGTTGAGCCAAGTCGAGCATGGTCTGTTGTAATTCCTCAAGCCGGATTATATCAGATATCATCCCCTCGACTATCACTTTTCCCTGCCGGAACAGTTCAAGTGCCAGCTCAAACTCATCAATGTATGCAAAAGAACCCAGTATTTTGACTTCTTTCCACATCCAGTACTCGGGGATCACCTCTGCTGAAAGGCCACCCCCGACTATTACTACTTTTCCTCCGTGTTTGACTGTATCTACCGCTTGTTGTAAAACAGGAGGAGCGGCACTGCATACGAAGGCAACATCAACACCTTTTCCTGTGAGATTGGTAACTTCGTGTACTATGTCCATGTTTCCAGGATCGAAAATTGCATCGGCGTCGAGCATGCCAGCCACTTGTGCTCTGCTGGCTACCGGCTCGATCACATAAATTGAGCTTGCTCCGGCAAGGCGAGAGAGTTGCATGGTAAACAAACCAATAGATCCAGCGCCGAAAATGGCTACCGAATCACCGATGCGTAGGCCCGATCGATTCACCGCACGAAGAGAGACAGCGCACGGTTCCACATTGGCAGCTTCTTCATCCGTCACCTCATCCGGAAGATGGCGAAGCATGTGGGTATCTACCTTGACATGTTCGGCGAACCCTCCGTGCATTCCTTCGGTCATTCCCAGCAACTTGAGATCCACACAATGGTGTCTAGCTCCGGAGAGGCAAAAGGAGCATTTGCCGCAGTTGGATGTGGGCATCACAGTGACACGATCTCCAATTACCCAACCTTCCGCTCCTGCACCAATTTCATAAACGGTTCCACAGAATTCGTGCCCGATAATCAGCCCGGTGGGGAAAAAGCCTTCACTGAACAGGCGGACATCTGACCCGCAGATACCACAGTAGGATACCTTGATTACTACTTCACCAGGGCCTGCCACTGGAACTGGAATTTCTTCAACTGCAAGGGTGTCTTTTCCCTTGAAAACGGCAGCTTTCATTTGAAAAACCTCTAAGTTATGAACTAACTTCTAGTTGCCCATTCCTTGATGACTTCTTGGCTCAAGTCTTTGTATTCCTTCTCATCCGGGAGAGGCCTACCCAGCCAATCACGGTAAAAGGAATCGATATCGGGAAGGAACTCGAAAATGACCGGATAGCCAATCGGGACACTTTCCACTTTGAGCATGGACCCACATCCCGGACAATAATACTCCCGAATTTCGCCCAGGTCCGGATCAGGGCATTTGACGCCCGGATAGATTTCCTCTAATTTTTGACGGTCATCCCGGGCATAGATTAGAGCGCTCAGCTTCCAGTTACGCCGATAGTCCCCGAACTCTTGTCCGCAATCGCATTTCACGATGCGCTCGCCATCCTTCTGAACGACGTGAAGGTGTTCGTTTAAAGGAAGTAGAATCTTTTCTGACCAGGGTACACGTTCCTGAAGTATTTCGATATATTTATCGAACCGGTCATTGTCCTTGGGCTGGCTCATGATCTCCTTGACTTTTTCCCAACGGAGGTTACCATCGTACAGGTCTTTCAAATCTTCTTTGCTGTGTTCCATTTTTTCACCCCTTTTGGATTACGGTAGATCGAGCTACCGTAAATGAGGCAACAGTGTAACTGTCGCACCTAAAAATTAAAATCCTCAGAGAGGGTCCAGAAATCCTTGAATTCTTGTGTGAATACCTCACTCAGCTTCATGCTGCTCTGGTACATTTCGGTCAGCAGAGGATCGAGGTCTTTCTCAAGCACTCGCTGCCTTGTTTTTCGCCAATATTCCTCTACAGGCACACCGCGCGAAAGTCTTTCTTTACGTTTTTCTTCTCGGAGTTTATTTGTCTCCGTTTCATCGATAGTCCATTCTTTTGCCTTCTCATTGTAGTTAGCGGCAATGCAATACACATTTCTGCTTATCTCTTCGGTAGCCAAACCGTTGTCGAGGTCTGCTTTTTGGAGTGCCAGGTCCCTCTCGATCGGGTCGCCCAGACCTCCGGCGGAGCCATTATCGGAAAAGACAACGTCTCCTTCATGCACTTCCATTGGAGCCGGCATGTGACTGAGAGGGATAACTTCACCTGGGAATCGATCGATGAATTCAGCAGGGTGATCCATTCCATGAAGGAATAGAGGTTCTCGCTTCTCCATCCGTTCGGCTAAATTATCGTATCGAAGCAGGAACGTAGTTCGCTTGCTGCCCGGGTATCCGCCAAACATGCCTATATTGGGGATTAACCGATCGTGAGCGCAGCCCACCAGCCCGGCAGCGACGCACAAACCGGCACCGTGAATCATGGTGATTTTGGGCAGTGACAGTCCGGCGCGGTATTTCCCATATCCCAAAGAGTAGGGATCAAGCTGTTTCCCCATCTCCATTTCAGGCACAAATAATTCCCACACTTCGTCGGCGCCAAGATCGACTTCCAAAGTGCCTATCCATCCTCCGGCATCGATCCCGTCGCAGACTCCCCTGGCGCCTGCACCCAGGTGACCCAGGCCGCCAGCCATCATAGGGCGCTTATTACCATACTGGTCATATCCGGCCATTTGCAGGGTTGAGCCGGAGCGGTAATTGTAAATCTCTTCCCGGAATCCCCTGAGATAGAAGGCAGAGCCGAGCATGCTCAGCCACAGACTACACATATCTACCAGCGGAAGCCACGGGGTTGAAGTGGCCAGATGTTTGACCTCAGTTGGATTGAGCAGGGAATCAACAGGAGGCTTTAAGTCAAAGGGTAGAAGCGATCCCAGATTACCCCGGCCATCATAGGAAAGGGTTTGCACGACGGCAATGGAGACGCCTCCCCATAATCCCGATGGGGTAGCATTGAACGGGTGCCAGCCCCACTCGCCAGTCCCTTCAAAATCCAGCACGATGTTCCCCGATGGCAGGATATCCATCTGCATGGGAACCAGGCGGATCATATCTTTTTTACCGGGGAGCCAGGCCACCGGCTGATCTGCCATATATATCTCGCATGGGACTACGTCGCGATAGCGGCCCGGTATCGTCCTCTGTCGGATCCGTTTGTACTGGTTACGGCGCTCTTCTTCGATAAGCTCTCTCGTTGCTTGTTTGAAGTAGTCCATCCCGAACTCTCGGATCACGTTTTTGACTTCTTCGCGAACCCGGATATCGGCGGCTACTGCTCCTTTCCGGTCGAGTAAAAAGAGGTCGGCCAAACCGAGGCTGATTTCGATCTTGATCTCATAATCACGCCGCAACCGATTGTTAAATCCTATTTTCTCAGCGCAGAATTTCAATCCATCGGTAGCCCGCTCTACATTGGGTACCGGCATGCACCCTGGAGTTACTGCACCGCTATCCATTTCCATAATTACAGTGGATACCCATCCGATCAGTTCCCCTTCCCAGTAAATAGGCATACAGTCATAGACATCGGCGGCATGGACTCCGGCAATGACGGGATCGTTGCAGCTGAAGATATCGCCATCGTCTATGCCCACTTCTTCTTCGTAGTTGTTTTCGATCATCCACTGAATAACGTCCCCCATGCAGCGGATATGAACCTGGATGCCTGTGGACTGGGCGATGCAATCGCCTTCAGGAGTATAGAAACCGATACAGAGTTCGGCGACTTCCCGAACGAACGGGGAGCCGCTGACCTTCTTGGTGGTCTCTCTGCCTGAGATTAGCGCCGATATGAGCCGGGAATGAAATAGTTCGGCTTTGACCGGATCATCTTTTAAAATATGAGGTTCGGTGACACCAGCGTAACAGCCGGTTTCTTCGTACAATTTCTTGTTGTCCTCAAGCATCTGCTTGAGGGTCCTGCCACTATCTCCAATTCCTTTGTGTTCACTCATTTTGACCTCCAAATTGTAAGCTGTCAGTTCTCAGCTTTCAGTTATCACAACAATGCCCAGAAATCTGAACACCGAGAACTGACAACTGATGACTGATAACTCATTTTACGTTAGCCATATCAACGTCCATTCATCCATTCTGATATGTTTCCCCGGAGGGAGAAAGAGAGTGGTGGCCGGAGCCTCGACGACGGCGATGCCGTCGATCTCATTCCCGGGCCTCAACTGGTCCATATCATAAATAGTGGTTTTATGCCATTTTCCATCGTAATAGACTTCCCGTTCACCTTTGATGGCTTCTTTGAGTGGCTCCGTCCCTTCCAGAGGACGTTTGGCCAGCTTGGGCTTCACCTTGGGCAATGTGGCGGTAAGGCCCAGTTCCATGATCTGGAATCCCGCGCGCTCGTGTTTGGCCACGCCGGCATAGATCTTCTCATAGGACTCTTCAAAAGCGTCGGTGAGTGTGTCCATATCTTGCGCGTTATTTATACGCGAAACCGGCGATACCACTTCCAGGTCGTCCATCTGTCCACCGTATCGAACGTAGGCGATTTGCCGCACGTCGGCGTCTTCCCATGATAGACCTTCCTCGGCGAAGTCTGCAGAGGCCTGCTTCTCCAGCTCTTCCCACCCGGTATTGAGCATCAACTGCCCCATCATGAGTTTGTAATCGTCTTCCGAACCGTACGGGATGATCACCCCAGTAGATTTCTGATACCGATGGTTGATATCCACCGCGGCACAACCGAAAGAGGAGAACCCTGCTGCCCAGGGCATTGTTGCTACACCTTTGAACGGTAAACCCTCAGCATAACCGGCCACGTGCATGGGGCCTGCTCCGCCGTAGCAGAGCAGATTATAATCCGCCGGGGAGAAGCCCCTTGAATAGAGCACCGCCCGGATGTGCTCCTTCATCGAACTGTTGATCAGTTTGTAAACACCGTCTGCAACGTAGTAGGGATCAACCCCCAGGACGTCGGCACACTGCTCCTTGATGGCCTTAAGCGCCTTTTCCTTGTTCAGCTTCTTCTTACCCCCGAGGTAATTATCGGGATTGAGGATGCCCATGATGAGGCAACAATCCATCACGGTGGGTACTTCGTTGCCCATTTCGTAGCAGACCGGTCCCGGCTCGGCCCCGGCGCTTCCCGGCCCGATCAGGATTCGGTTGGTGATGGGATCGATAGTCACAAATTGACCGCAGCCCGCGCCGATGGTATCCATTTGAAGGGTCGGGATGTTGTAGACCCGCCTGTTGATGACTACCTCACGTTCCATGAGCGGTTGCCCGCTCATGATGAGTCCGACATCGAAACTGGTGCCACCCATATCGGAGCAGACCCAATTGCCTGTTCCCATTACCTGAGCAAGATACTGTGCCCCCATCAGGCCGCCGATCGGCCCGGAAAAACTCGCTTCATGCAGGCGGGGATAGCGGATATTGGTCAATCCGCCGTGAGCCAACACGATCTGAAGGGGATACTTATAGCCACCGGCGGCAAGCTTATCCTCGATTTTAAACAACTGCTCTCGTCCTGGCTCTGCTGCGTAGGCATGAAGGACCAGCGTGTTTAGCCGTCCCATTTCCCTCATGATGGGGCAGAGTTGATGCGAAAGATAAACCGGCGCTTTTCTCCCCCGTTTTTCCATGATCTCTTCTGCGATCTCTTTCACCTTAAGTTCATGAGCCGGGTTCATGTATGAATACAGCAGGCACACGGCGATGGCATCCACTTCTTCATCCAAGAGTTCCTCGACAGCCTGCGCTGTTTCGTTCTCATACAGTGGGATAGCTTCCATGGTGAACATGTTTATCCGGCCGGTAACTCCTTTAACCAGCTTGCGAGGAACCAGCGGCTGGTTGTGCCGATGCGTCACATGGTGCAGAATATCCTGATACGGGTACCCGGCCCACGTCTGGCGGCTTCTCTCATGGAGGAACACGTCCTCATCGCCTCGCTGGGTGATGACCCCCACTTTTCGGCCGGTTGCGGTAATGAGTGCATTCATCATGGCAGTGCCACTGTATACAGCTGCCTCAATATTCGACAGGATGTTTCCAGCCTCTTTCTCTAAATCGATCCCCCATAATTCCAGACCATCGCCCAGTGATTCCCAGAATCCAATGGATTGATCTTGAGGCGTGGTGGCTGCTTTACCGATGGTGAAGTTACCCTCTGTATCGACCACCATCATGTCGGTCATAGTTCCGCCAGCATCGCTGGCTATGATTTGGACTTTATGTTCATCTGTCATTGTGTCTCCTTTTTACCCATCGCGTAACAGGATGTCTCGTATAGTCTGTTGTTGATCCGAGGTGATTCCTATAGAAATTAAATAATCCTCGATT
>CAZWIP010000037.1:0-19024 GCA_964634125.1 uncultured Dehalococcoidia bacterium | reverse complement strand
TAGTTGGGCATCGATATCTGAAGACATCGTTTCTGGAGGGTCGGCTGGCACCAATCGGCGCAGTAGTTATTTCGAGGACGCCATCCCACAGACGATTGACATTTTGTTGCGATAACGCTACACTTATGCCTGTCATGCAACATGCGTCGAATCCAATACAGGACGTCCTGCAACAGCGCAACATCTCACTGAGACGTCTGGCGGCTGATGCTGGGATCAGTCCATCAACTTTGAGCAGGTGGGCCAGTGGTAAGCAGACGCCTTCACCACAGTGTTGCAGAAAATTCGCAGAATCCCTGTTGCTACCGGTAGAGGAGGTTCTTATTTGGGCTGGTCATCTGGCGCCCCAGCAAAAAACAGGTGCAATGGAGTTCCCCGATTTAAAAAACTACGTTAAAAAGAAATACTCGGCCGAGTCGCAGGAAGACATGGCCGCAATGATAGAGGACTTGCTACCGGAATGCTATCCTTCTCCTTATCAGGAATCAATTTGATTCAAACATAACTGTGCGCACTTGACAAAACTGTTGCGTGCGCGCTACAATTAATCCATGCAAAAAATATCAAATTTCATACAAGGTACACTCCGACAGCGAGGCATTTCTCTTAGGCGTTTGGCTATAGATGCCGGGATAAGCCCATCCACGCTTAGCAGATGGGTAAGCGGGAAACAATCGCCTTCGCCACAATCCTGCCAGAAACTTGCCGAATCGCTGTCTTTGCCGGTGGAACAGGTGCTTGCGTGGGCCGGACACCTGGTGCCTATGCAAAAGGCTGATGCCGGCATCCTACCGGAATTCAGGGAGTATGCCCAGCAGAAGTATCCCGTCGAGCTTGACGAAGATATGATAGCCATGATCGAGGACCTCATTCAACGAAGGAGAATGAGATTCAATGAAGGCCGTAGAACCTAAAAAAGCTCTCTCCACCCTGGTTGACCTCTATTCGGGCAATCGTTGTCCGCACGAGAACGATTGTGCGTGTCGTACCAGTGATTGGTGCCGAAAAGCCGGTGAGGTTAGATCACATGATTACCCCATGCTTCATCTGGCAGGATGCTCAATGAGTTCTGACCATTGTTGCTGCAAAGTTTTAGATGAAGTCGAATCTTTGGCCAATGATTATTTGGAGAGCGCTGCAATATTTGAGCCACCAATCCCATTAAATATTATCGAACTGTGTGATCCTAAAAGACCAATTGAGTTAAGGCCGTTTCCACTTAAAGCTTATTTTGGATGTGCATGGTTTCTTGGCAACGAATGGGTCGTTCACCTGAATGCAAATCAGTCAGCTAATATGAACAGATTCACGGCTTTTCATGAGGGATTTCACATTGTATGCAGCAACTCGCACATTTCTTTTAGCAAAGCCGGTGATTGCTATAAGCCATTGAGCGAGCGCCTGGCCGATTACTTTGCCGCCAGTATTCTTATGCCCAGGCGTTTTGTATATGAACTATGGCCTCAGACTCAAAGTATCGGTGAGATGGCCAAAATATTCGGTGTGCCTCAGCCAATTATGGGAGAATGGCTGGTAAGGCTGGAACTCAGCGAAGCACCGTCATACACCACGCATGTTGCCCGTGCAAGGTAAAGAAATATACTATCTGGATTCTTTTATCCCCCAGAAAGAATATCCCACTACCTAAAATTATAAGCAGTTACAATCACGCAAGCTCTTCGTATCCCAAGATATATTCGCACAATGATCAGGTAATCCAGCTACTTTTAATATTACCTCGGGATCGGTATGGAAGAATCGTTTAAGATTAATTCCAATGTCTTTCTTTTTCGTACGGGGGAAGGCTAATTTAAATAGCACTTGAAATACTCTCTTACATATTCAAGCACTCTCAAATGGCCCAAGGTCAACTTCCCGATTCTCTCGTTGTCTGTAATGACTTGAGCTATGTCCCAATTCCATAGACCCAAATCACTCAGGTAGCCATGGAGATTCAAACAATCCGATGAATGTGTCAGCGCAGAAATATCTACTGTTACAGCATAAGAGGCTATTTCCCCACCTCCAACTGATTAGTACAAAACACTCTTTTATATCGCCAAACTAAGGGCAAATCTCAAATCTTCTTGTACCCCATTTTTCACGCCCCCCTGGATTTGGTAATCCAGCAACTTTGAAAATGGTTTCCGGTGGACTGAGGAAAAGGCTACATGGATTGGAACAGCCTATGTCCTTTTTAATTTGCCTGGCAACGGGCCAATCCTCATGGGCTTTGTAGTATCTCCTGACATATTTGATTACTCTTCTATGTTTCCCTGTTAACACCCCAACTTTTTCTTTGTTTGCTACGGCCTGAGCCATATCCCAGTTCCACAAAGAGGGATCTTTCAAATAGCCATCGGAATCAAGATAATTGCCCGTGTCACTCAAATGTGGAGCCTCAGCCGTTGCTACAGTATGAGTATTCATAACTTTCACCTCCAGCTAATATCGATTACCTTTTGTCTGCCTATCCATACTTTGATTAAGGATAACTAATAATTCGTAACACGATCACCAACTAGCATTTGACGCCTTGTTCCTTTAGATAGATTGCATATGATCTCCGGGACTAATTTTACGGACATATTTGAGATTTTATGGTGCCCCACTTGTTACAACTCCCCGGATTGGGAAGTCCTGCAACTTTAAACATTGTTTCTGGTGGACCATTGAAGAGTCGGCATGGATTTGAACAACCTAGATCTTTCTTAATTCGTATTGCAATGGGCCAATCATCATTTGTATGGAAGTATTCCCTGATATATTCAACTATTTTTTTGTGTTCATCTGTGAGAGTCCCAACCTTTTGATCGCTTGCTATGATTTGGGCAATTTCCCAATCCCACTTTTCAGGATCATTCAAATATCCTTCATCATCGCGCAATTCAGGTTCTTTTTTTGGGGGCATTATCAGTGCATCCGCGGTCAGTTCACAGGTGTTCACCACTTTCAGACCCAGTTCGTAATGTCTGTTGATCTCGTTGAGTTGATCGATACAGTTATGACAGGAGGTTGCTATAATCTTGGCCCCTGTTGCCCTGATTTGTTCGGCTTTTATTCTGGCAACATCAAGACGGCGATCACGGAATTCACTCATCGTGAGAGCGCCCCCACCGCCACCGCAGCACCAGTTGTCTCTGCCACAGGGGTCAGTGTCGACATAATCCATTACACTCGCTCTCAATATATATCGTGGTTCATCGATGAAGCTTCCGCTTCTTCCCTGGTTGCACGGATCGTGGTAGGTAACGCGTTCTGTGTTTACCGTGGGATCAAGTTTGATTCGCCCGCGCTTAATATAGTCGGCTACAACTTCCACAAAGGCCTTGACTGTAAAATCGCTTCTCTTGAGCCAAATCGGAGCCATCTGTTTAAGTTGGCGAAAACCATGACCGCACTCTGTGCATAATACGCTGTTTATGCCAAGGCGATCTGCCTCCCCTATCACATATCCAGAAATCGTGCGGCCTGCCACATCATCACCATTAAAAAGAGCATAATTGGTCACATCCCAGTAACGGCTACTGACAGTGAAATCTTCTCCAGCAGCATGGAATATCTTGGCTTGGGCTTTGAGCAACAGAGGAAAGTATTTTACTTCTCTTGGGTTCAATACCCACAAGTACTTGGCTCCCTTTTTATCAATTGGTATTTTAGCTGTCGAATCACCGAGATCATCCTGAAGTTCTTCCTCCATCCACTCCACTGTGGCAACAAATTCTTCGTTCTCCAAACCCATGTTGTTACCGGTTTTTAAATGTATATCTACCGTATCCTGTAGTCCCTTCGGCGCCATATGATTCAGAGTCAACATTCCGCGACAGGCCCGCATAATCATTGCTATATCTATACCCATGGGACAGCCTATGGTGCATCTGCGGCACATAGTGCATCGCCCAAAGACAGAATCGGTTAAAACCTGCAATTCTTCCTCAGTCAGTTCTCCGTTCTTAGATCCAAACCAGGGGACCAGGTTCCGCAAGCCGCCCCCTCGCTTCTTGTAGAGTTTTCTCACCAATTCAGCCTTATAGGCCGGTATCATTTTTGGATCATTGGTTGCCCTGTAATACTGGCAGTTGTCGGCACAAATACCGCACCGTTGGCAACTCTGAAAATACATCGACAGATTGCGATTAAGTTTAGCCCCCAGGAAATCGAGCATCTCCTGGTTGGTTGGTTTGGTGATTTCTTTTGCTTCAGTAACCATAAAATCCTCCTTATCTCGTTGTCCAAGCTTCGGTCACCGGTTTTGAAAATAGATGCACCAGCTTGCTGAAAGGGAAATAAATGATCAGCGTTTGAGCAAGGAAGAAATGCCAGAGAAACCAAGTATTATAAATTGAGTGTTCGGGATTGAATGCTAGCACTCCTCTTGAATAATGGTGTATTTCCTCAACTTCAATATGTGCAAACCAGCGCATCCCCATACCGGTGAATGCGATCCCAACAAGAATGAGCAGGACATAATAATCTTCGAATATAGAAATGAAGCGGCAAGATGGGGTAAAGCGTCGAATAAGAAGTAGTATCCCTCCGGATAGCATAGCGATTCCAGCGACACTTCCGAGGATAGCGCTGGCATCCTTGATTCCCTCGTCGCTTAGATTAAATAATCCCCACAGCCATGAGATTTCTGTAACTGTCCGAATATGACCCATCGCTACGAGAAGCAGACCTACGTGGAACAAGATCGCCATAAACCATAGGAGCTTTGAACTACTGTAGGTCTTGGCGAAAAGGAATATATCTTTTAGTACATATCTAACTGTGCCTATTCTTCCGGAAACCATTGGATGAATAATGGCCTTGGCGCGGGGCATCCTTCTCCAAGTTTGCACCCTATAAACGATCCCGGCTATGAGGGCTATGATGGTAATGTACGGCAAAACTACATAAATGAAATAACTCCAGGCATCAGCCATAACTTTCACCTCCTAAATTATCTGTTGCGACTATAGCACAAATGGTGCGCCTACGCAACACATCCTATCAAGGTTTTCTCTGCTTGTCAAGGGTAGTGTTACGATGCAAATGAGGAATCTTGACAAAATTTATCAACATTGCTAAGGTTCGCTGATATTACAGGGAATGGCCTCCGGCGCAGGAATGGTCATGCTGCTAGTCGGCCCCATCACCAACTGGGGAACCTTACTCGTTCTTCATAAGGAATTCGGAAATAGGACTCTGATTACCTATCTGGTTTCTGTAAGTGGATTGGCCCTGCTTCTGGAATATTGCTTCTCATTTGTTTAGAAAACCAATGTGATTTAAATCATATACCCTCTCACAAAAAGTGCCATATAATTACACCATAATTGAAAGGGGGACGAGAAAAATGGCTGCGAAATGTCCCGGACAGGATACAAGATGGCGAACAGTTGATGAATACACGTGCTCCAATTGCGGCACAAAAACGGAAATATGGTCAAGTGAATTGAAGGTCAAGTGTTCACAATGTGGAAACTGGGTATACAAGGAAGAAGTGCCTTCCTGTATTAACTGGTGCAAGTCGGCACGGGAATGCCTGGGCGAGGAACGATGGAATAGACTGATGGGGGAAGACTGACTTTGGAATGCGGCAGTTTGATTGCCGCATCTTAACGCGGTAGAACAGCTACCGCAATCCAAATTATTTAGGAGGTTCATGATGACTACTAAAGTTGTTAGAGATATTATCAAAATAGACGAGGAAAAATGCGACGGGTGCGGAGCGTGTGTTCTCTCCTGCGCCGAGGGGGCCATCCAGATAATTGACGGCAAGGCCAAACTTGTGAGCGAGAACTACTGTGATGGGCTGGGAGCTTGCCTCGGTGAGTGCCCACAGGAAGCACTCACCATTGAAAAACGGGAAAGCGATGATTTTGATGAGGAGGCCGTAGAGCACCATCTGGCGCAGATGAGAAACGAGGATTCTCTTCCTTGCGGATGTCCCGGCTCATCGGTCCAGCAATTTGAGAAAATCGCTGAATTACCGATGCTGGATACGCTTCCCTGCGGTTGTCCCTCAACAACAGTGCAGCAATTTGGAAGTGAGACTGGGTCACAATCGCCCATACGGCAAGCGCCGACTCTCACCCACTGGCCAGTGCAGCTTACGCTGGTACCTCCCAATGCACCTTTCCTTCAGGGAGTCGACCTGTTGTTAGCTTCCCATTGCGGGCCTTTTGCCTATGGGAACTTCCATCAAGATTTCATCAAGGATCATGCGGTTGTGTGTGCCTGTCCCAAGCTGGACGATGCTCAGGCGCATCAGGAAAAACTCACCGAGTTGTTTAAACAGTCGGATATAAAGAGCCTGACAGTAGCACGGATGGAAGTGCCCTGCTGTGGTGGGCTTACTCACCTGGCACAACAGGCTATGGCTGATTCAGGAAAAAATATTCCTATAAAAGAAGTAGTGATAGGGGTAAAGGGAAACATCATAGAGTAATTATCCTGTATAAGGAGTAATAATGCCCTGCATATTGACACAGGGCATTATTTATTGTTAGAATATTAGCATATAATAATATTGCAATAATGCAAATGATAGGGGTTACTGAATGAATGACGAGATCCGTTTTGAAGTGTTCCAGCTACAAGCCGAGTTTTGCAAGTCTCTGGCTGATGCCAAGCGCTTATTGATCATACATGAACTACGCGAAGGAGAGAAATCGGTAAACGAGCTGGCCGAAAGACTGGGCCTGAAGCAATCGAATACATCCCAGCATTTGGCCATACTACGCAAATCTGGAGTGATCATACCCCGTAGAGAGGGCAACACTGTATATTATGATCTGGCGAATCCTCGGATCGGAGAGGCCTGTGATCTGGTGCAGAGTTTCATAGCTGAACAACTGAGAAGTAATCATGATTTAGCCAAAATTATGTAAGCGCAGACTTGGAGAAAACCGATGATAAAAGGTCATTACAAAAATCTGGTAATACTGGCATTAGTAGCACTTCTGGCCATAGTTGTTGTTTACAGAAGCGGTGGTGAATGCGGTGAGAATTGCATCACTGAATCAGAAGCACTTTACCAGTCGTTAAAAGACATCAACGTTAATGATGCATACGCCATGATTCAGACTAGGACCGGTGATCCTGATTTCGTCATTCTCGATGTACGAACACCCGAGGAATTCGATACCGAACATATCGAAAGCGCCGTTAACATTGATTTCTACTCAGAGAACTTCCGTGACGAACTGGATACGCTGGATAAAGAGAAAGTATATCTCATCTACTGTCGCACAGATAGACGCACTGGGGAAAGCTTATCTATGATGCGAGAATTAGGTTTCACTGAAGTATACAACATGGATGGAGGCATAAACAGTTGGAAAGCAGAAGGCTTCTCGACTGTCAAATAGTTTTCGGAAGGATCATTATGCTTGGTCACGAATATGAATGCCCGCGATGCTTGAATCGGTATACAGATAAGGAATCCGAGAATTATGGAATCGATCCTAAATGTCCGGTATGTGGTAGTTTGGCCGTAGAGCCAGTAGACGGGTGTCAGGATCTGTTTGATGTGCTGCGTACCGGAAGCGGCGGCTGATGTTAGGTACTAAAGGGACCGTGAGTCCCGTTTAAAAAACTGGAGGTGAATCATGATTAAGATCACTGATACAGCTAGAGAAAAACTTGATGTTATTTTAGCGGAGAATCCTGGTAAATATCTGCGAGTGGTTATCAGCGGTGTTGGCTGAGGAGGCCCCAAACTGGGGATGGCTCTGGACGAGCCCAAAGAAAACGAGCAAACTGTTACAGCGGATGGTCTGGACATTCTGATTTCCGAAGAGGCTAAGCCCTATGCGACTGGCAATATTCTCGATTGGGTACAGGCATTTGGAGGAGAAGGATTCATTCTGCAACCCGAATCCGGATCGACTTGTTGAGTTGCGAGGCCTCTATGAATATACAAGGTTACGAATGCAATCAATGTAAAACCAGCTTTGAGGACTTAGAATCAAAGCCTGAGATCAAATGCCCGCAGTGTGGGAGCGCCGATATTCGACAATCAGACACTGCCAGCGAATTTCTGGAATTGCTCCAGGAGATGGGTAGAACCGGGGGCTGATGTTGAAGCCTAGTGAGGCCGTGAGCCTCACTGGTTAGCAGAATACTTCGTAGAGGATATGGAGGTTCCAATGGGTGATTATGAGTGCCGGCAGTGCCAGATAAAATTCAAGATCAAAGGATCGGATGATGATGATGAATCGGTATTCCAATGCCCGTCATGCCAGAGCGCCGATGTTGGAAAGCGGAGCTTTTCTGCTAAAGTCCTTGATTTCTTTCGGGGCATATTTATCCCCGGAGGCTGATGCAGTGATTGAACAAGGCCGTGAGCCTCGGACGGATTCGTGCCAAACAGGCTGTGTCACAATGTCTTCGCGAGGAGCCACGTGGCGATCTCCCATTTACGAGGAGATTGCTTCGTTTAGGCTCGCAATGACATGGCAAAATCGGTGGTAATTTGGATTATGCCACAGTCTGAAAAGGGGGAGCGCAATGGGCAGATTGAACGGAAAGAATCGGGCATTTCTAAAAGAGACATTCGGGAAGCGTGTTACCTTTGACAAATTGGAGAGGAAATTGCATGGCCATGATATAGCGGCTATGCCCAATCTTATAAAACCATTTATCGGCAGCACCGTTCCCGATGCTGTGGTCCAGCCGGAATCAACAGAGGAACTGGCGCAACTGGTTCGATGGGCCAACGATCGAAAGATACCGCTGACCCCTCGCGCTAAAGCTTCGTCCGGTTACGGCGGTGTCCTGCCAGTCAAAAAAGGTGTTGTAGTAGATTTCTACCGGATGAATCGTGTGCTCAAAGTCGATTCGGAATCGATGACCACCACAGTACAGGCAGGTATTGTATGGGAAAAGTTGGACCGTGAACTTCAGAAACATGACTTCACCCTCACACTGTATCCATCCAGTTATCCAAGTTCGACGGCTGGTGGCTGGCTGGCTCAGGGCGGCACCGGATTCGGATCTTTTGAATCAGGCTGGTTTTACGAGAATGTCGTCAGTGCAAAGATTGTACTTGCTGATGGTGCTGTGGAAGAGATCAGCGGCCCCGATATTGAACTGATATCGGATGCTGAAGGTATCACCGGACTAATCAGCGAAGTAACCATCCGTATAATGCCGCTTGAGAAAATGAATATCATGGCCATCGGGTGTCCGGATGCACACGATCTGCAAAGGCTGTTACAGTCATTCGTCGATGCCGCGCTGCCCATCTGGTCCGTCAGTTTCATTAATCCACGAATGGCGGAGATGAAAAACCGGGCCCCGCTCATCGAACACATGGGCCATCCGGCAGAAGAGCGCGTTCTCCTGCCGGCTTCCTACATCATCACTCTGGCATTCCGGGAAAAGGATACCGTTGAGGTTAGGGAAAAACTGAATGAACTGATGAAACCTTGCCAGGCGGAAATCCTCAGCGAGCGGATCGCGCAGCATGAGTGGCACGAACGCTTCAAACTAATGGTGGTCAAACGGCTCGGACCCAGCCTGGTGCCGGCAGAAGTGGTCATCCCCTTGGATTCCCTGGGCGATGTGATGGAGGAGATCGAATCGAAGGTAGACCAGCCTGTTGTCAAGGAAGGGGTTATTATCCAGAAGAGTCATGACGGCCGGGCGGAAGTGGTGATCCTCGGTTTCATTCCCAGCGACCAGCGCAAGTTCGCCTATAACTTCGTTTTCGGACTCAGCCTGACCATCATGAAGATCGCCGAAAAACACGGCGGGCGGGCCTATGCTACCGGTTTGTATTTCTCTAAAAAAGCACCGTCAATACTCGGGAAAGAGCGACTGTCGCGAATCAAGAGGTTTAAAAAGCAAGCGGATCCTAAAGGAATTCTAAATCCTGGCAAAGTTACCGGTGGTGGGATTATGGGGTTTCTGATGGCTATTGCTGAAAAACTCGAACCCTTGATGAGGCCTTTTGGCAATCGCGTAATCACCAAAGTCGGAGAACATCCTGAAATGGCCGTTAAAGGAATTCCGGCTGATGTTGCCTGGTATGCCTATAGTTGCTCGCAGTGCGGTTACTGCGTGGAAGAGTGTGATCAATTCTACGGCCGCGGCTGGGAGAGTCAAAGTCCGCGAGGAAAATGGTATTGGCTTCGAGAGTACATCGAAGGACGCGAAAAATGGAATCAACAGATGGTCGATACCATCATCGGCTGTACCACCTGTGAAATATGCAACACTCGGTGTTCGGCTTCCCTGCCTATCGAACAATCATGGATGAAGTTGCGCGGTCAAATTATCAACGAAGAGAAGAAGATGACATTCCCTCCATTCGAAATGATGGTAGCTGCCAATTATGCCCAGGGCAATATCTGGGCTGGTTACCGGAAGAATCGCACCGCATGGTTCCCGGAGGAATTGTGGGAAAAACATGGTCCGGATCACAAATCTGAAAATGTATATTTCGCCGGATGTACGGCAAGCTATGTTGAAAATGATATTGCCATGGCCAGCGTCAGACTGCTCGATGAAGCGGGAGTCGATTTCACTTATCTGGGCAAGAAGGAAAACTGCTGTGCTACTCCGCTGCTCGTATCCGGCAAATGGGATGCCTTTGTCGATACCATGAAAAAGAATATTGCAGCAGTGGAAGAATCTGGTGCGAATACCGTTATTACATCCTGCCCTGCATGTGATATGATGTGGCGTCATGCTTACCCGCAGTGGGCGAAGAAGCTGAATATTGAGTATGATATCAACGCCAAACATTATAGCGAATTAGTGAGCGATAAAATCAAGTCTGGGGAATTTCGGTTTCCTGAAAATGATCTTGAACCGACAACTGTTACCTGGCACGATTCCTGCCATGCGGGGCGCGTTTCTGGTATTTACGAGCCGCCACGCGACTTGGTAAAGGCGATTCCGAATGTTGAATTGGTGGAGATGGAATACAATAGAGAATGTGCTCATTGTTGCGGTTCCGTACTGACACTCCTCAAAGAACCTGATGTGGCCGCTGATATCGGCAAGACCCGACTTGATGAGGCAATTGATGCTGGTGCCCAGAAAGTGTTGGCAATGTGTCCCTGCTGTCAATTCCAGCTTCGTGTGAGTGCAGATGCAAAGGAAATGCCAATTGAAGTTGTGGACCTGGCGCGATTCTCGGCATCAGCACTGGGGTATAATTTCCCGGACCCGAATCCTGAGGTCCAAAAACAATGGGCGGTGTTTGAGGCGATGATCGCACTCATGACACCGCGAGGTTTTGCCGATCTAATGGGAACAATGTGGCCTGAACTCATCGATGCTATGCCTTTCAAAATGGGCCCGATGATGCGGTTCATGGGTAAGATTCCGGGTGCACTTACACTGATGAAACCAATGTTCCCGATCCTGTTCCCCAGGCTGCTACCCATGATGATGCCCAAAGTGATGCCGGTAATGCTGGATAGAGTAGCTCAGCGAGTCCCCATGCCGGACTATATGGCTGAACAAATGCCCAGTCTGATGCCACAGGTAATGGATAATCTGATGCCACACATGATTGGCGATATGGTTTCGTTGATCACTCAACCTATGATCGATTACTTGCACGGGAAGGTCCAGACAGTCGATTCATTTCCTACACCGTCGGTTCAATCAGCAGAATCGATTCAAGCTGATGCCGGCAACAGCATTGAAGACGAAAAGAAAGAGAAAGTTAAAGTGTAAGGTGATAATGGTGGGCATTGTAATCGGAGTGGCAGCAGGTTCTCTCATTGGCGGTGTAATTGGCTATTTGGGCAAATGCTCCGGGAATGGCTGAGGAATGACTCGAAGCCCCTGGTCAGGGGCAGTTTTCGGAGCTATAATCGGACTGATGATTGGTATCGCGTAAAAACATCGCCCATAATCAATAACTAAAAAAAGAGAGGGAATGCTACCCTCTCTTTTTTTGCCTAAAAATACTTAACAATGCCTTTATCAACTTTGTGACTAGAGTCACATACATATTACTCAACCAGCCCTAGAATTGAACAGAACACAAAAGGGAGGTAGTGAAATGGCAACAGAATTACTGGAAAAAGCCGTTCCTGAATTAGCCAAAGAGCAAGCTCAAGTAACGTGCATTCATCACTGGATAATCGATCCGCCAGAGAACCCGGTAAGTATGGGAGTATGCCTTAAGTGCGGAGCTGAACAGGAGTTTAGAAACTATTTTGCACATTCGATATGGGAGAGTGAATCTGAAGCAGTGGGTGATGGGATTGACCTTTCCTTTCTACGGCAGGAAAATCTGTCACCAATAAACGATTAAGTGAGGAATAGCTATGTTGGATATTAAGCGCGAAACGGATTGCATGGAAAGTACACCAACATCCAGTGTGGATATTGATCAACTGCGAAGGGTTCAGGCTGACTTCGCTAACTATAAGCGTCGTGTGGAAAATGCAAGTGAAGAACGAACCAGGATGGTTAATGAAGAACTTGTCACCAAACTACTGCCCGTACTGGACAATTTCGACCTTGCCTTGAAGCACATGCCCATCGAGGAAGGAAGCGAAGACTGGAACAAAGGCATAGCACTTATTGAGAAACATTTGAGATCGATACTTGAAAAGGAAGGTCTTAGAAAGATAGAAGCTGAGGGATGTGAATTTGATCCTGAGAAACACGAAGCTGTATGCACCCAGCAAGGTAAACTAGATGATCAGGAGAAAGTGAATTCGGTGATAAGAGAAGGATATAGGTTTCACGATAAGGTAATACGTCCAGCACAGGTTTCAGTGATCAAGGGTACTACACCGGAACCATCGCCAATCCCAACCAGACGTATACCAATGCGAAAAGGAGGTGATGTGAGATGGAGGGGATCAAGAGCTGCCCCCGTTGTGAGGGAGATATATTTGTAAACTGGGATTACACAGATGGAGAATGGTATGAATACTGCCTGCAATGTAGTTACCGGCATTATCTTCCGGTGGTTGTAAAACCCAGACAGAGCAATGACACAGAAACAAAAAGGAAAAAACATAAAAGAAAACGTATAAAGAAGCACAGTGGAGGAATCAGAAAAAGCACAGTACTTGATAATCAAAAATGCTAGTAATGCAGAGTTTTAAAGTTCAACAAAATTGAATAACGGTAAGGGGGTTCGAATCGGAAGATTGGAAAAGATGAAATCAAAAACAACAGGTAAAATTCCTTGCCTTAAGAAGGAACTAACAAATATCTAAAAACAAAAGGAGGGTCAGAAAATGGCAAAAGTACTAGGAATAGATTTGGGAACTACAAATTCCTGCATGGCAATAATGGAAGCTGGAGATGAGGTGGTTCTGGAGAACTCTGAAGGTGTACGAGTGACTCCTTCGGTAGTGGCCGTCAATAAAAATGGGGAGCGATATGTTGGACAGGCCGCCAAAAGACAAGCGGTAACCAATCCTGACAATACCATCTTTTCAGTAAAGCGTCTTATCGGCCGCAAAGCAAAAGATGATTATGTGGAGCGTGATAAAAAAATCCTGCCATTCAGAATAACGGAGGCAAAGAACGGCGATGCCCAAGTGAAAATGGGAGAAAAAAGCTATTCGCCTGCTGAAATTTCGGCAATGGTACTGCAGAAAATGAAGCAGGATGCTGAGGCCAAACTGGGAGAAAAAATCACCCAGGCAGTCATCACTGTTCCGGCTTACTTCAACGACAGTCAACGTCAGGCGACCAAGGATGCAGGCAAGATTGCCGGCCTGGAAGTGCTGCGCATTATCAACGAACCCACGGCAGCAGCTCTCTCATATGGCCTCGATAAGAAAGGCGATGAGACCATCGCCGTTTATGACCTTGGTGGCGGTACATTCGATATCTCTATCCTGCAATTGGGTGAGGGGGTTTTTGAAGTCAAATCTACCAATGGAGATACACATCTTGGTGGTGATGACTTTGACCAGAAAATAATCGATTGGCTGGTTGACGAATTTAAGAAGGATCAGGGTATTGACATGAGGCAGGATCGGATGGCTTTACAGCGGCTTAAAGAGGCAGCGGAAAAGGCCAAGTGCGAGCTTTCCAACACGGCTCAAACCGAGATCAATCTACCCTTCGTAACGGCTGATGCCAATGGCCCGAAGCACATGGTCATAACATTGACCAGAGCCAAACTGGAACAACTGGTCGGAGACCTTATTGACAGGACAGTTGGGCCAGTCAAGAAAGCGATGGAAGATGCCGGGCTCAAAGCTGGTGAAATCGATGAAGTAATACTTGTTGGTGGACAGACCAGGATGCCGGCCGTAGTGGAGAAAGTTAAAGGCGTTTTCGGCAAGGAGCCGAACAAGGGAGTGAACCCGGATGAGGTAGTTGCCGTCGGCGCAGCAATTCAAGGTGGCGTTCTCAAGGGTGACGTCAAAGATGTACTGCTCCTGGATGTAACGCCGCTCACACTGGGCATCGAGACTCTGGGTGGAGTGATGACGCCGCTCATAGAGCGCAACACCACCATCCCAACATCGAAGGGTGAGATATTCAGTACTGCGGCTGATAATCAGAACGGCGTAGAAGTTCATGTCCTGCAGGGTGAAAGGCCAATGGCCAGCGAGAACAAGACCATCGGGCGATTCATGCTTGATGGTATCCTGCCGGCGCCGCGGGGGGTACCTCAAATCGAGGTCACGTTTGATATCGATGCTAATGGAATATTGAACGTAAGCGCCAAGGATAAAGGCACAGGTAAAGAGGAGAAGATTACTATCACTGCAAGTTCAGGTCTATCCAAAGAAGATGTAGATCAAATGGTCAAAGAGGCCGAACTGAATGCTGAAGATGACAAGCACAAACGTGATGAAATCGATACTAAAAACCATGCTGACAACGTTGCCTATCAGACCGAGAAAACTTTGAACGAAATGGGTGACAGGGTCCCTGCCGAGCTTAAATCGGAAGCTGAAGGCAAAGTGGCTGCGATTCGTTCGGCACTCCAAAGTGGCAGCACTGACCAAATCAAGTCGGCCGTGGAAGAACTGGAAGCTACCATGCAACGGATCGGGCAGGAGGTATACGCTGGGGCCGGAGTTGGAGCATCGTCAGGTTGCGAAGGAGGAGATTGCGGTGCTCATCAGCATGATGATGGCACAGTAGAAGGTGAATTCAGGGAAGTGTAACAATACATGTAGGGGCGACTCGGCGAGTCGCCCCTACCGGGAAAAGGCGGAACTTAAGAGTTCTGCATTCCAGAGAAAGGGGGTGATTAAGGATGGATTACAAAGATTATTACAAGATATTGGGCATTGATAAAAAAGCGTCTGAAAAGGATGTCAAAAAGGCGTTTCGCAAACTGGCACGCCAGTACCATCCTGACGTCAACCCCGATAATCCCAATGCTGAGGCCAAATTTAAAGAGATCAACGAGGCCTATGAAATATTGAGAGATAAAGAAAAACGCCAGAAATATGATCAGCTTGGAGCTAACTGGAAACAGTATGAGCAGTGGCAACGAGCAGGCGGAGAAGCACAGGGACAGCCATTTGGATGGGGACAGTCCGGTTTCGGGGCTAAAAGTACAGGTCATCAATATCGGACGGTAACTGCGGAAGAAATGGAGGACCTCTTTGGAGGAAACAGCGGCTACTCTGATTTCTTCTCCCAGTTTTTTGGTGGGGGCGAAAGTAGGTCGCGCCGACAGTACCAATCCAGGCCTCAAAAAGGACAGGACCTAAAACACACGATCGATATAACGATGGAGGAAGCCTACAGCGGGGCTGCTCGGTTGATGCAAATGGGAAATAACGGGACCTCCAGAACTATTGAAGCGAAAATACCACCGGGCGTTAAGGATGGTTCCAGAATAAAACTGGCAGGACAGGGCGGACAGGGCATCGCTGGTGGGCCAGCAGGTGATCTCTACCTGATCACACAAATCAAACCGCACAGCCAGTTTGAACGCAATGGGGATGACCTGTATGCCAAGATATCAGTGCCACTCACGACGGCAGTTCTGGGGGGAGAAGTTGATGTCCCTACTCTAAATGGCAAGAAACTAAAACTCAAGATTCCATCGGAAACTCAGAACGGCAAGAAAATCAAGCTCAAGGGTAAAGGGCTGCCCAAACTGAAGAAAAAGGATGAAAAGGGTAACCTCTACGCTGAAGTCAAGGTAGTTTTACCGGAAAAGCTTTCAGATAAGGAGAGACAAGTTTTTGAGGAACTGGCTGAGCTAAGAAAGAACTAAATCCGCTGTCCGTTCGTGCTTCGACATGCTCAGTATGAACGGTCCAGTCTTACGTTTGGGAAATATGATAACAAATGGATCTGATCACTTTTAATGGAGGATATTATGAATGTGAAAGTTTATTCGACACCGACATGCGGGTACTGCCATCAGGCAAAGAAATACCTCAGCAGTCGGGGAGTAGAATACACTGAGTATGATGTTTCCTGTGATCAGAGAGCAGCTCAAGAGATGATGAACTTAACTGAGCAGGGGGGAGTTCCCGTTATCATGATAGACGGGCAGGTAGTCATCGGTTTTGACCGCTTCAAAATCGATGTACTACTTTCGAAAAGTGGGGATGGGAGCCGTCCAAAACTTGGGCTGAAAGTGACTGATGCAAATAAGCAGGCCCAAAAATCGGAGGCAGTTCATGTGTCGGGAGCGTTTGTGGTAAGTGTTTCCCCAGCTTCTTTAGGGGAGAAAGCCGGATTGATGCAAGGTGACATTATAACCGAGGCTAACTTGATAACTATTAATAACTCATCTGATCTGGAAAAAGCTCTGGCCAATATTACTACTGGAACTCATTTGAACATTGGATATCTTCGCGGGCAGGAGTTACTTAAGGCTAAAATTGCAGTTTGAGTGTTTATTCAAACCCGATATGCTATTTAAAGAACCTACAAGTCTACATATGTTTTCTGTTCGAGAGCGGCGTCCTTTGTCCACATGGTAGCTTTGCCGTTTTTGAGATTATATATCGCCACAGTATCTGGACTAGCAGGGTCTATCTGCTTTTGCAGGTCTTCATCTTTCACGGGTTCAACTGAGCCACTTATCCGTATTTCAGCAGCGGGTTGAATACTGGCAAAACACAGTTCAACCTGGGAATTTGCCATTAACTGTTTGTGTAGATCCTTCGCAATATGTGTATAGAACATTACTCCGTTTTCATCGGCACGATATAGCGATATGGTGCGGACACGAGGCCTATCTCCATCGATTGTCCCCAGTTGAAATATTGGGTGAGTTTTTATAAAACCAAACACTTCATCTTTGTTCATGGTTTTCTCCTTCATACACAACCTGTCCACTAGAATATACTTGGGCAGTATATGAAGTCAAGGCTATTAACTGTTCAACCTACCAGCAAGCTTGTATCTGTGACATAAATCACATATAATGCTCTTCCAGCAAGATACAATTGATCAGAAATTCGAAAGGAGATAAAAATGGCTGACGATAAAGCAAAAGTTCTTGATGCCATGAAGAAGAAAGGGAAACCAGTTCGACCAGGCGATATTGCCAAGGACCTCGGGATTGAAAGCAAAGGGGTCTCAAAGGTAATCAAGGAATTGAAGAAAGAAGGTAAGGTTCAATCTCCCAAGAACTGCTTTTGGGAGCCGACTTAGAATCAAAACAAAATTCATTCGCATAGCTGACAGTAATGGTGATGGTGAGCGATAGCCCCAGAGTCGTGATTATCGGAGCAGGTTTTGGTGGTCTCTGGGCTGCCCGTACTCTTGCCGGTTCGTCTGCGGATGTCACGCTTCTGGATCGAAACAACTACCACACTTTCCACGCACTCCTCTATCAAGTGGCTGCGGCGGAATTAGAGCCATCGGATATCTCCCACCCGATAAGAAGTATCCTCCGCAAAATGCCCAACGTGAATTTCACTATGGCCGAGGTCGAATCGATTGATTTTGCCTCCAGGGAAGTAAAAACCGGGAACGGCAGTATTCCATATGATTATCTTGTTTGGGCCACAGGGAGCAGATCCCGTTTCTACGGAGTCGAAGGAGCAGCAGAGCATGCTTTTCAATTAAAGAGCCTGGATGATGCTATTGCGCTACGCAATCATATCCTCTGCTGTCTGGAAGAGGCTGCGAGGGAAACTAGCCCGGAACGGCGGCAGCAGTTACTGACCTTTGCTATCGTCGGAGGAGGACCAACCGGAGTTGAACTCTCCGGAGCGCTGGCAGAATTGATTCGAGGGCCGATCCGAAAGGACTATCCATCAATAGACACGAAGAAAATCAAAGTGATGCTTCTGGAAGCGGCTGATACCGTCCTCTCCGGCATGCCACCTCGTTTGCAAGGATATACCGTCAAGCAGCTTAAAAAGATGGGGATCGACGTACAATTAAATACTGTTGTCAGCGAGATCACAGGCTCAGGTTTGCGGTTGCAGGATGGCAGCACAATTCCCTGTGAAACTGTGGTATGGGTGGCAGGAGTATGCGGGGATGCGATGGCGGAATCCTGTGGATTACCAATCGCTGCCGACGGACGAGTCCACACCCTCCCCACCTTGCAGGTGCCTGATTATCAGGAAGTGTATATTGTGGGCGATCTGGCCTATGTAGAAAAGGATGGGAGACCCTTGCCCTATGTAGCCCCTGTTGCCATGCAGGCAGGTACAGCGGCGGCACAGAATATCAAACGGCAAATAGCCGGTCAGGAGCCTTTGCCTTTCCGGTATCGGGATAAGGGATCGATGGCTACTATCGGGCGCAAGTCGGCAGTGGTGCGAATCAGAAAATATGAATTCACAGGGTATATTGCCTGGGTATTGTGGCTGGCGATACATGTGTTCAATCTTATTGGTTTTCGCAATCGGATACTGGTGATGATCAACTGGGCCTGGGATTATGCGTGGCACGAGCGAGCCGTCCGCTTGATCCTGCCATCTGAAACCTGTTCGGTCAAGAAAAGTTATCATATATGAAACGAGTTGTTCCATAATATTTCCGATATAACAGAGATTACTGTATAAAGTGAGAGATTATAACGTTGAAGAAGGAAAGGGAAGTTCACTCTCCCAAAAACTGTTTCTGGGAGCCAGTATAGTATAGAAACTGAATACCTTAA
>CAZWIP010000036.1:0-19040 GCA_964634125.1 uncultured Dehalococcoidia bacterium | reverse complement strand
GGCATTGGGTCGTATGATGCCAGCTCCTTAACTTCGTCTTGCTGATAGGTAGCATATTCCACTGCCTTGACTGGAGTGATTAAATCATATTCAGCAGACCACCACTCAGCACGAGTTACTTGAGGAGTATCTTTAGGTGGGTCTTGACCGGACACGACTAGTGAATATTCGACCTTGTAACATCTAAAGTCTCCGGCGGGTACCGTAATATCTTCAACGGCAACGACGTTGATTTCGATGGTGTCTGTAAAGCTGGGCGCCAGAGTATCAGGTACGAGATCGGTATACTCTTCAAATTGGTAGGAATTGCCAAATGAATACTGTTGACCGTGGTCACCGGTGTATGTTTGAGTTTTGGTTGTTTGCAGTTCAATCATCCCAGCGGCTTCCAGCTTGATGTAATTTCTCTTGCTGTCCATTGTATCCTTGGCAATGTAATCATTCCTCTCAAATGTCTTGAGCGGATACCCTGCAACGGAATCATAGCGGAACGGATTCACGTCAAAAGCCCATTCGGCCACATAACAGTCGGTGCCCTCAATGGCTTCCTCTCCGACAACGGTTGCAGTGTGTACCTCGGACGTTCCGTCATAACTTACGTTGAGAACCCACGTTGGGCCACCAGCGGCTGGCGCAGTTGCAGGGGCTGTTGGCTCGGTGGCAGGTACCGTCGGCTCCGTTACGGGAACTGTTGGCTCGGTCGCAGGCGCTGTTGGTTCTTTTGTTCCATCATCACCGCAGGCAGCAAGCAGCGGTAGTGCCAGCAACAGAACGGCTACAAGAATAATTCCTAGTTTACTTGAGATTCTCATCACTTCTCCTCCTTATTATTACTATGAGTTTTCTGGAATTTACCTGTATTGCACTATGAATCTCTTTAGAGTTCCGGTTACATTTCCCTTAATGATGTTGCCAACCGTCAAGTGTGTTATTTTGTGGTAACGGGTTTTGTAATTGACCGGAACCTCTGTGATTCCCACCTCCTTTAATTTATATATTTCTGATTTTAGATTAATATAACAATATCCACGTATCTCTCGGTTGAGAGTATTCTATAATAGCGGTTTTACCAGCTTGCTGCAAGAGATTCACCTTCGGTGGTTATAATCTTATGGACTAGCATATCAGCTATTTCATCATTAGTGAAGCCCAGCATTTCCCTGTATACATGCTCGTTGTCCTGGCCAAGGCATGGAGCGGCCCGATAAATATCGCACGGGGTTTGGGAGAATCGATAGGCAGGTGCATGATATGAGTGAACTCCGATCTCTGGATGATCCAGTTTTCTGAAGTGCTCCCGGTGGTTCATCTGGGGATCGTTTAGAAGGTCTTCACAGGTCTTGACAACACCAGTCGGTACCCCGGCTTTCTGCATCATTTCCATTACCTGCTCGGGAGCGTAATCTTTGGTCCATTCTCCCACTTAATCTGTCAAGCTCATCTTCGTTCTCTTTTCGATTGCTTAGTATGGCGAATTTGGCATCATTGGTCCATTCAGGATTCCCGATGACTTTGCAGAAGGATGCCCATTGGTCTTCATTGGCCACAGCGATAGCCACCCATCGATCTGTACCGGCGCACCGGTAAATTCCATGCGGGGACATGTAATTATCTCGATTGCCCCTGCGCTCGGCACTGCGGCCATTGACCATGAAGTCAAGTATATGCGGTGCGGCAAATGTGAGTCCTGCTTCAAGCTGGGCCTGCTCGATATACATCCCTTCACCTGTCTTGCGCCGCCGCAGCAGCGCTCCGATTATTGCCATTATTATATACCATGGTGCAATATAATCGGAATATGCTGTGAATATCATGGTGGGATCACTGTCGGGCCAGCCGGTGCATCGGCAAAACCCCCCAAGCGCGTTAACGTGATGCCCGACACCCTGAAAATTACTGTTAGGCCCGTAAGCTCCCTGCTGTGTAGTGCTGAAATATATTATTCCCGGATTAATCTTTCGGCAGCTTTCGTAGTCGAGTCCCAGTTTGGCCATTGTACCCACAGTCATGCTTTCTCCGGTCACATCGGCCCATTCAATCAGCCTTATAGTGACTTCTCCGGATTTGGGATGAGTCAGGTCCAGGCTGATATTCAGCTTATTTGTGTTGTAAGCAGTGTAAAAAGCGCTGCGGTCAATGCCGGGTTTGGAATCTTTGTGGGGTGCAAAGGTTCTTAATGGGCATGGTTTGTCGTGGCTTTCCACTCGAATTACCGTAGCCCCATGCTCGGCCAATTCTCGGCAAACCTGCGGTCCCGCAGCGGCCCAGCTGAAGTCTACCACTTTCAAACCTTCGAAAATCTGTTTTGCCATTTCCTGCTCAGACAATTCTATTTAGCTTAAAATCTTTGATTTCCTCTTCGGAAAACCCTAGCGATTCATATATCTCTTGATTGTGCTCGCCAATTAAAGGTGCACGACGCTGGATTTTCCACTGTGCACCCTCCATCTTTAACGGGGCTCCCGGATAGGTTATGGATGTACCGAGTTCCGGGTGATTAACTTCTTCCCAGAATCCTCTAGCTTTCAATTGAGGATCGTTGGTAACATCCTCCGCAGTGTTGCAGGGTGCGAGTAAAAGGCCTCTTTTTACTGCCTGCTCGTAAAGCTCGGCTTTCGTTTTGGTTTTGACGAAATCCTGAATTGGCTTATTGAGAGCATCAGTTTCTTCCTGGGTCGTTTTGGATGCGTCCCACTGGGTGAAGTCATAGTTTTTGAGTTCCAATGCTTGTCCTTCTTCATTGGCCCATCCCACAAAAGCTTTCGAGGAATCGACGTTTCCGCTAAAAGCGCCTCCACCAAACATATATAGGACCGAACCATCTTTGCAGGGATTGATCATTCTGGTGAAAAGGATGCCAGCAGGTTCTGGCCTGACTGATATGAAGAATTGTCCCATCCCCACCAAGTTTGCGCCAAGGAGTTCGAATATTTCTACTGCATTCATGAGCGATAGTGATACGGCATCCTGCATGGAAACGTCCACTTGCTGGCCCTCACCCGTCAGTTCCTTGTGGTAATATGCCATCATCGAACCGAGAGCACCCTGAATACCGGCGTGAAAATGGGCCTGCGAGACATAACCCATTCTCACCGGAGCAGTCCCCAGATCACCGAGGATACGTGCCAGTCCTCCCATGGCTGTTCCAATTAGATCGGTGGTTTCATATTGAGAGTAGGGACCGGTCTGACCGAAACCGGTTATCGAGGTCACAATTATATCAGACTTGAGCTCTTTTAGCACCGAGAATCCAAGTCCAATATTTTCCATATAACCGGGTTTGAAGGATTCGATGACGATATCAGCAGTTTTGACCAGCTTCTTGAAAATATCCTGCCCTTGGGGAGATTCAATATCGAGGGTGATTCCTCTTTTACTGGTGTTGGTGGCGAACCAGAAAAGGCTCTTTTCCGGGTCCTCAATATCTTTGTAGAAAGGCCCAATATTTCGGGCTGTATCACCGCCGGGTCTCTCAACTTTGATGACGTCTGCACCGAAGTCGCCAAGAATCTTGCTTGCCAGAAGACCTTTTTCGTCGGTCAGGTCAAGTATACGACAGCCTTCTAATAGACTATCTGACTCAGTCATCATCTTTTTTGGGGTGCGACATTTGTACTTTCGCTCTTATTTGCGGTAGTATGACTACCGCACTCCACAGTTTACAATCTACTTCGATTGCTCACCCTTCGACAAGCTCAAGATGAGCGCATTTGGGTAACGATCCCGTTCGTGCTGAGCCTGTCGAAGTACGAATGGACAGTTAAAATAGATATCTAGCAAATGACCCGTTCCTGTCGCAACTTCTCAATATCCTCCATCGAATAGCCCAGTTCTGATAGGACTTCATCAGTATGATCTCCCAACCGCGCGGCCGGGATTCGAAGTTCCCATGGGGTATCCGAGAACTTGATTGGGAACCCAATCTGTTTTGCCTTCCCCCATCTCGGGTGATCTACCTCGATAATCATCTCCCGATGGTTCATGTGAGGATCGGAGAAGGTTTCATCGATACTTAGAACTTTACCCACCGGCACATCAGCCTTGGTGAGGATATCGAACCATTCATCACGCGTTTTGGCCAAGAAGATGTTTTTCAATTCGGCGAAGACCTCTTCTTTAACAGGGCTCGGAGCGTATTGTTTGACGATCAAGTCTTCCCTGTCGAGAGTATGACACAATTTTTTCCAGAAATGTGGCTCCAGAGTGCCAATTGAGAGATATTTGTGATCCTCGGTTTCGTATACGTTGTAGCAAGGTTGCGAACCGCCAAAGAGAGTGTTTCCCCGTTGAGGGACGGTTCCATTCATGAGGTATTCTCCCATTTCCGGGGTGCAACTCAACATGAAAAGAACCCCATCAGTCATGGAAATATCTACCAGTTGACCTCGTCCTGTTTTCTCACGTGCGATGATTGCTGTCTGAATACCTATTACCGCTTGTAGAACGGCCGTAGTCATATCGGCCAATATATTTTCGGCCATAACCGGCGGAGAGTCCTCACCGGGTCCAACCAGTCCCAGAGCCCCTCCCATTGCAGCATAGTTGGCATCATGTCCCGGGAGATCTCTATACGGGCCAGTTTGGCCAAATCCGGAGACTGAGCAGTAGATTATTCGGGGATTATTCCTGGAGACGGTTTCGTAGCCGATACCCAAGCGATCCATCACACCTGGCCTAAAGGCTTCAAGAACCACATCAGCGGTTTCGGCAAGCTGATGAAAAAGCTTTTTACCAGAATCGGTTTTGAAATTAATTCCAATATTTTTCTTGTTACGAGGGGAATCGAAAAACGCCGGGGCGTCCACACCTTCGATGAATTCAATACCAGCGCCAACTCCCTTATCGGAGGCTCCGGGAGGGGTGCTTATCTTGATAACATCAGCTCCCATATCTGCTAGCATCCCGGCTGCGAACGAGGATGGTCCCATCCCGGTGAGGTCAAGTACCTTTATGCCACTGAGTGCTGAAGTCAAATGTTTTCTCCGTGGGAATTGATTTGATGATTAATGTAGGGGCGATCCGGTATGATTGCCCTGGACAGACACACAGGTCTGCCCCTACGGTATTATCTGTTCCATTTAACCCTAGAGGAAAGTCCTTCTTCCAGAATACGAGTCGCTTCCTCGACCATACTCTTGAGCACTTCTCCAGCAGGTCTTAATGCTTTGACTAGTCCGCAACCTTGTCCGGCGAAGGTCCAGTAATTTTTGAGGGTATCATCTTCCTCACTCATGTACTGAATCAAATCACTGGCTGCCAGGACTTGAACAGGGAAGGGCAGCAGCGGTCCGTTTTCTTTTTCATACTGGATTTGAATCGGGTTTTTGATACAGCGGGCAGTTTTACCGGTCATCGTTTTTGTAATGGTGGTATCGCTTTCTCCTGCAGCGATGAGTTGCCTCTTGTTTTCATCATGGCTCATAGCTTCGTAAGTGCCCAGGAAAGCAGTACCGCACCATACTCCGGCAGCGCCTAAAGCAAGTGCTGCAACTAATCCTCTGCCATCGACAATCCCGCCAGCTGCCAGAACTGGTGTGGGAGAGATAGCGTCCACTACCTGCGGTATCAAGGGGAGTGTAGCAACTCTTCCGGTATGCCCACCTGCCTCCGTACCTTGGGCGATTACGATATCTACCCCAACAGAGGCTTCCTTTTTAGCCTGTTTGGCTGTTCCCACCACACCCATAACTTTCATACCTCGCTTACGGGCTTCGGGAATCATGAACTCAGGACTACCAAGACCTGCAGCGAAAACCGGAACATTGTTATCGTATATGACTTCAAGTTGCTTTTTAGTCATACCTGGTGACCAGTTGAAACCCTGGTTATTCATACCAAGTTTAATACCTTCAGGAACCTTGATGCCAACGCGTCGGCCGAGGTCAGCGATATAGTCACGCGTCTCGGCAAGTTCACCCTCATCTCCTGCCAGAAGAGCTTTTAAGTCTATTGGGGTGTCTTCTTCTCCCTCTACCAGCCCCAGAGGAGCGATGGTATCGACTCCAAAAGGTTTGCTGGTTCGCTTTTTAATCTCCCGGATGGCCTCGTCAAGTTCATCGGGACTCATTGGAAGGGCACCGAGTACTCCAAGACCACCAGCCTCGGAGACGGCTGCGGTTAACTCAACTCCGGCATGTTCAGCCATGCCAGCCAGGACTATCGGATACTCAATATCTAACAGATCGCACAGTTCCGTGCGTAGTGTTGGGTTTGCCATAATTTCTCCTCATCACTTCCCAAATACAAGGAAACGTCATTCTGAGCCAGCGGCGAAGAATCTCTTCGACATTCCGATAAGATTCTTCAGTCGCAAAGCTCTTTCAGAATGATCTCCCTGTTTACAGCGGTTTGAAATGTTTAATATCCAGAACGCTTCCGATGCATTCTTCTTTGGGTTTGAAGACAGCCTGAACCCTCATGCCAACCCTGAGTTGTTCGGGATCGGCTCCGCCGATCATGTGCACGAATCCGGTATCTGCGCCGTCAAGCTGGATTATTCCATAGATGACCGGTGCGTCGGTTGGATGGATTGGTTTCGATTCGCTGTCGATCGTATAGGTAAGCACGGTTCCTTTATTGCTCACTTCCACCCATTCTTTTAGCTGGGCAAAGCAGTCTTTGCAAACGGATCGAGCTGGAACGTAGACACGATTACATTTTTTGCATCGAGTGCCTGTGATCTTGTTTTTGTCCCTTATGGTGGTTAGAAACCGACTGCCGGTAGCACCGGCGGAAAATGTGTTTGGGATGTATATCTGGCCATGATAAATCCAGACATCCATATCTTCTATTTTTTCAGATGTTGTCTGCATGTTTGCCTCCTACTCCTCGGTCGTCCTGTAGAATGGTACGTCCTGCATTCCCAGGCCGCGCTCGTCGTAGTCTTCCTTCCAAACTGCCTGAACTCTCATTCCGACCTTCAGCTTCTCCGGGTCTGTCTCCTCAAGGAAATGTCGCTGATAGACGCCGTTATCCAGAAGGATGGTGCCGGAAGGATGGGGGTTGGCCCACCTCTCTCCGTAGTGCGGGTCCCAGAGCGGAAAGACGAGATAGGTATACTGGGTTAAAGTACCGGTTTCTGGGAGTTCTTCCCATTCCCAGCCCGTCTCTACTTTGCATTTTGGACAAACGATAGTGGGTCCCCACATGATTGCTTTACACTTGGGACATTTATTCCCAACCAGTTTCTTGTTCTCTTTGGCTTCGGCATAAACGTGCCCCAGGTATTTGCCGGTTGACCAGTTATATTTACGAGGCGTATCGATATTTACGATGATATATTCCGGTTCTTTCGCCATTTTTTGATACCTCCTTACATCTCTCTCTTGAGTAATGCCAGTGTCGTCCAGTTCGGGCCTCCGAGTGCGGAAGCTAAAGCTGTTTTGACATCCCGGGTGGCCTGATGTTCACCAGCATCGCCGCGAATCTGCAAAGCTGCTTCGGCGACACGAATGATCGGCGTAGCCCCTATCGGGTTGGTGGCTATCACCCCTCCGGAAGGATTCACCGGGAATTCTCCATCCATCTCGGTTACGCCCTTCTCTATCAGTTTCCAGCCCTCGCCCTTTTCACAGAAGTGGAAGTGCTCATAAAGATTCATTTCCTCCCAGTTGGAGGGCTCGTAGATCTCCGCCAGATCGATATCTCTACGGACATTGGTTATTCCGTTTCGCTTGTATATATTCTCGCAGGCTACATGCTGCGTATAAGTCTCGGTGCCGGTGGGATCACCAAAAGTGCCGGCGCGGAACGGTTCCTGATGCACTACCTCAACATCGGCGATCCAGACAGGTTTCTTAGTGATCTTCTTTGCCTTCTCTTCAGAAGCCAGGATGAGAACACAGGCTCCGCATGATTGCGGGCAGAAATCCAGGAATCTGAGGGGCCATACCAGGTACCCCGATTCCAGCACCTGGTCTATACTTGTTAGACCAAGTTTCAGGTGAGCGTACGGGTTTCGGCATGCCCCCTTGTCTGCCTTCAGCCTAACCATGGCGGCATGTTCCTCTGTAGCTCCTGAAGTTTCCATATATGAAAGGGCCTGCTTGGCGAATTCCCCGATAGCGCCCGTCGCCGCGCCTTTGCTCCATGAGGGAACCAGCGCAGCGGTGATGGCAGCCGTCGTATCGCCGCAGTCCTGTTTTTCATACCCGATGACCATAATCACGTCTTGAAGACCGGAGGCAACCATATAAAATCCTTCGCAAACTGCTGAGCCTCCGCTAGTACCACCGGTGGCTACCTTTAGACCAGGCTTACCAAACCCTCCCATTTCAGCGGCCATAATGTGATCAGGCATGTATATTCCCTCAAACGTTTCCATATTCGCATGGAACGTGGCTTCAATATCTTTAATGTTCATGTCGGCATCTTCAAGCGCTGCTCTTACAGCCTCACCAACCATTTCAGACATGTTCACATCAGGGCGATTGCTTTTATGATAGGTCTGTCCGATTCCTACTATTGCTACTTTATTAGCCATATTATTCCTCCGAACTACGAGTTCCCCAGAACCATCACAGCCTGGTGCTGTCCGCAGATTCCGGTATAACCGTGGGCCAGCGCTGTTTTGGCTCCCTTGACCTGTCTTTCGCCCGCTTCGCCGCGAAGTTGTAATACAGCTTCAGCAACACGAGCGGCTCCTGCTACACCATTGGGAATGCCCGGCAGAACACCGCCGGAAGGATTCAATGGCAGCTTGCCGCCCATGGAGAAGGTCTTGGATTCGACCATTCGTCCGCCCTCTCCTTTGGCGCAAAGACCGAGTCCTTCCAGCCAGAGAGCTTCCTGATAGGAATACTCGGTGGTGATTTCTGCGACATCAATTTCTCTGAGCGGATTCTTAATACCGGCCATTTTGTATGCCTTCTGGGCTGCCTTAGCAAGTGCGTCACAATCGGCCAGTTCCCTGTCTCCGAGATAATGGGTCTCATAACAATTCGAGACTCCCATAATCCAGATCGGATTCTTGGAGAGCTTTTTGGCTGTTTTCTCATTGGCCAGGATCATAGCACAGGCGCCGTCGGATATCGGTTTGGTGTCAAGAGCCCTGATTGGCGACGAAACCATCTTTGATCCAAGTACATCTTCCACAGTGATGCTCTTTGCTTCCTGGGCAAAGGGGTTCTTCTTTGCATTGGCATGATTTCGGACAGCGACTTTGGCTAACTGTTCCGCGGTGATGCCATATTTGTACATATACCGTTTGGCCTGCATGGCCGCGGCTGAGGTGAAATCCAGCCCCAGCACTCTCAGCATAGCAGGGTCAAAAGCGGCGTTTTCAATGGCGCTCTTTTCGCCCTGTGATTCCTTCATGTGCGATTCTACCAGCACCACGTCGTAGTGGCCGGAAAGGATTTGGGCCATTGCCACGTATACGGCGTTAAGCCCATCCTCGCACACCTTATCTTCATGTTGCAGGTGTGCCCCCACAACATGCTGGATGTTCATGTTCGATATTGTCCTGCCCTCCCAGAAATCCTGCGAACAAGTGACTGCGGACTTAATTTCCCACAGGGAGAGACCCGTTTCTTCCAGAACCGGCTTAATGGCTTCCCATGCCAGTTCTTCTTCGTTTACATCGCATCGGTTGGGGTGATATTTGGTTTGAGCTACCGCTACGATGCCCACTCTTTCGGCCATGTATACCTCCTTTATTTGTTATGCAAATTGATGTCGAATTTTGAAGTTACACTTTTTTGAGGATAGCAACCGGAAAACACTTTGTCAACGTCAGTTTGTGCTGGTTATCAGACTTATTGCTTACTAAATGGTTCTCATTATCTATAAAATAGTGGCACTAATGCAAAATAATATTTGTTTTGTTGACATTTTGGTGCAGAATCTATAAGGGCGCTTTGGCATAGAGGACTCAATATAACAAAGTTGTAGATTCTGCTGCAAATCTCGATTATTTGGATTCTATCATCAGGGTATCAAAATGTCAATATACATCATTAATGCTGTTGCAAAGCGTCATTGAATATGGTACTATTCAGCACATAACGATAAAAAATTGAATAATAATGGCACGAGTTGACATTTTTCAAGCCTTGTGAATGCAAGATAGAAAAGTATGGTATAGAAATTATCGTAATGATGCGATGAGGTGATCATGGCACAGAACAAAAACAATGAAATGGATCAGCTTGATTTGATGATCCTGAAAGAGATGGAGGCGGACGGAAGGCAACCTGTATCTGATTTGGCCAAGAAACTTGGAACCAGTAGAGCCAATGCGAGCAGGAAGCTTAAAAGATTACTAGAGCAAAAGATCACCAGTATTGTTGCGTTTACTAATCCGCTAGTTCTGGGATATCGCACTGTGTCAATGATAGGTATTCAGGTTTCACCGCGAGCAATACATGAGACGGCAGATAAGCTTAGTGCTCTTCCCAATGTGCACTTGGTAATCATAGCTGCCGGTCGGCATGACATTATTATCTGGACAATGTTTCAGACTCCGACTGATCTATCAACATTTCTAGGGAGCGATTTGGGCGGTATCTCAGGCATCACTTCCACGGAAACAATGATAGTTCTGGAGATGAAGAAACAATCCTTTGATTTCCTTTCGGCATCGGGTATGGCTTCTAATGGAGATCAACAGCAACAAAATATTCCTCCTGTACAGCCGATTGCGCAGGAGGTAATAGACGGAATTGACCAGTATGACCTGATGATTTTCAAGGAAATGGAAAATGATGCAAGACAATCCGTCTCAGACTTAGCCAAGAAACTTGGTACAAGTCGGGCATATGCCAGCGCGAAGTTGCAAAAACTTCTGAACCAACAGCTTATCAAAATTGTTGCATTCACTAATCCTCTTACTCTGGGATATAACGTTTTTGCTTTGATTGGTATTAAAGTTTCACCAAATGAAATCGATGCTGCTGCTGAGAGGCTCAGTGAACTTGCAGTGGTACATACTGTGGCAAAGGTCGCTGGTCAGCATGACATTGTAATCCAGACCAACTTCCAGACACCTGTAGATCTATCCACTTTCCTGATGGGAGAGTTATCAAATATTCCTGGCATTTCATCCACCGAAACGATGATAGCTCTGGAACTAAGGAAAATGTCTTTCATGTATTTAGTGTCTTCTCATTTGGAAGCCAATGGGAATAAAATGCCAGTTTGATAAAGCTTTGGGATGAAATGGGAGTTGTATCCTGGTTTATATAAGGAGTCTTCAATATGGATATTGAGTTTACACCCGAACAACAGCACTTTGAAGAGGAAATATTTGCTTACCTGCGGGATAATCAGCCCCCCGGTCTCGAAGAAGAGCTGATCAATAACATTGAAGGTGAAGGCCCTCTTTGCAGACAGTTCGTCAGAAAGATGGGTAAGGATGGCTGGATGGGTATCGGTTGGCCAAAGGAATACGGAGGCCAGGACCGCACTCCAATCGAACAGTACGTCTTCTTTGATCTGGCATTGGGCTATTTTGGCATTCCTATTCCCATGCTGACTTTGATGACGGTTGGTCCCACATTGATGAGAGTAGGCAGTGAAGAGCAGAAGAAGAGGTTTTTGCCCCCTATTCTGACCGGGGATATTGTCTTTGCTATTGGATATACCGAACCCGAGGCTGGCACCGATCTGTTTTCTCTCAAAACTACAGCGGTTAAGGATGGTGACGATTACATCATCAATGGGCAAAAGATATTCACTTCCATGGGGCATTTTGCCGACTATTTTTGGCTGGCGGCTCGCACTGATCCGGGGGCGTCCAAACAGCATGCAGGAATCTCCATGTTTTTGGTTGATGCCAAGAGCCCCGGCATCACGATTCAGCCTACGCATGTGATGGGCGGTTTTCAGGTAAATCAGGAGTTCTTTGATAATGTGAGGGTGCCAAAGGAAAGCCTTATTGGCGAAGAGAATAAGGGTGTTCAGTATATGATAACCCAGTTGGCGCATGAGCGAATCAATCTGGTGCCTCACTCAATGTCATTTCGAATGGTCGAAGATACCACCAGATGGGCACGAGAGACGAAGCGAAATGGGAAACTGGTGATTGATGAACCTTGGGTCAGAAACAAATTGGCGGAGATGACAGTGGAAGGTGAGGTGCTGAAGGTGCTTAACCATCGAACGGCATGGATGCTGACCCAGGGTGAAACTCCGCATGTCGAATCGGCGATGGTTAAATCGTTTGGCAGTGAGCACTTTATCCGAATGGCCAAGGCCTGTCAGGATATTATGGGTCCATTTGGACAGCTGAAAATTGGATCGAAATGGGCTCCGGCAGACGGATGGTTGGAACGGAAGGCCAATATGCAGTTGATCATCACCTTCGGTGGCGGTACGAATGAAGTGATGCGCGATATCATTGCCATGATGGGCTTGGGATTGATGAAATCGAGATAGGATAGTTTAAAGACCAGAGAGGGGCAAGAATGGACCTTGAATTAACACATGAGCAGCAGCAATTGGAAAGCGAGATATATGATTATCTGAAGCGAAACTTGACTAATGAACTGCGGCAGGAACTGGACGTAAACCCTGAGGGAGAAGGGCCACTTTGTCGTCAGTTTATGAAGCAGCTTGGCAGAGATGGTTGGATGGGCATCGGGTGGCCCAAAGAATATGGCGGGCAGGGTCGTTCGGCTCTGGAACAGTATATCTTCTTTGATCTAGCGATGGGTTATTTTCGAATCCCGCTTCCGGTGCTTTCCCTGATGACGGTTGGCCCGACTCTGATGCTTCTGGGTACTGACGAACAGAAAAAGGAGTATCTACCCCGGATTCTATCGAACGATGTGGTCTTTGCCATCGCATACACTGAGCCCGAAGCGGGTACGGATATCTTTTCACTTAAGACAACGGCGGTTCCCGATGGTGCTGATTATATTATCAACGGGCAGAAAATATTCACCACGTGGGGACATGTGTGCGACTATTTCTGGATTGCTGCCCGAACGGATCCACGTCTTGAAAGGAAGCATAAGGGTATTTCCATATTCCTTGTAGATGCTAAAAGCCCGGGCATAAGCATTGAGCCGATGCAGTTAATGGGCGAATATCGGGTGAATGTGGAGTTCTTCGATAATGTCAGAGTACCAAAGAAAAACCTTATCGGAGAGGAAAATAAAGGATTTGAGTATATGCTGACCCAGTTAGCCCACGAGCGGATTGCTATGGTCCCTCACTCTGCGCCTCAGCGCCATATTGGCGATGTCACTAATTGGGCTCAAGCAAAACGTTATGAGGGGGGATTCGTCATCGATCAGCCTTGGGTGAGAAATAAACTGGCCGAAATGACGGTCGAAACGGAAGTGCTCAAGATTCTCAATTATCGGGTAGCGTGGATGATCTCGCAGGGAGTCACTCCACACGTCGAATCGGCCATGATAAAAGTGTTCGGGACTGAGCAGATCCAGCGGGTTTTTCAGGCTTGCTTGGAGATACTGGGCCGGTACGGACAACTGAAGGATGGATCGGGGGCAGAGCGAATTGTTAAAAAGCTCCAGCGCGAATCGCAAAGCTGCCTGCAGATGACATTTGCAGGTGGTGCCAATGAAGTACTCCGTGATTCTATCGCCATGCTGGGTCTGGGACTAATGAAATCGAGATAAGAGTTATGGAGTGCGGCAGCCGTACTGCCGAAAAAAGCGTCAGTAATACTGACGCAGCCCAAGACAGAATTCCCTCTCCCTTCGAGGGAGAGGTTTGGTGAGGGTGAAGTCCCTAGATTATAGGAACAAGTACATGATAGAAGGCTTTGACGGGAAAACACCGCGTATTTCTGAATCTGCATTTGTTCATCCCACGGCGCATGTTCGGGGGGATGTTGAAATAGGTGAGCTGTCAATTATTTGGCCGGGGACAACTATTGCCGGTGATATGGGTACCATCAAAATCGGCCGCTGTGTGATCATAGAAGATAATTGTGTTCTTCATGCCGGGGCGTGTGAGGATTGGGAGCGAAATCAGCGATCGTTCTTGGAGATCGGCGAAAACGTCACTATAGGGCACGGTGCAGTGGTTCATGCAAGAAAGATCGGAAACCGGGTAATGATAGGCATGAACTCCACTGTTTTAGAGAGGGTTGAGATTGGAAACAACTGCATTGTAGCTGCAGGTGCTCTGGTGCTTGAGGGAATGAAGATACCTAATGGATCGATGGTTGCCGGGATACCGGCCAAAGTGAAGGGCAAGTTGAAGGAAGATCATGCGGTTTGGGTGAGGGATGAAGTGGAAGGGGACGATTCTTATTACCTCGAGTACATTCGCAAGTTTAGAGAAGCGACCAATATTAAATGATCTTGGAGGAGGCTTGATTATGGATTTTGCATTTAGTGAACAACAGGAACTTCTTAAAAAAGAAGCCCGAAATTTCTTTGATGCCGAATATCCCAAGAAGCTGGTAAAAGAGTTGGAAGAGAGTGAATCCGGATACTCTCTTGAGGTATGGAGGAAAATGGCGGATCTGGGTTGGTTAAGCCTGATAATACCGGAGGAACATGGAGGTGTGGGTGGTGATTTACTCGATCTTGCTATCCTGTTTGAAGAGGTTGGGAAGACAGCTTGTCCTGCACCGCTTTTCAGCACGCTTGTTTTCGGCGTTCTCCCGTTGTTGGAGGGAGGAAACGAGAACCAGAAAAAGGAATTGCTTCCGAAGGTTGCCGATGGCAATGCAATTCTAACCATGGCACTCAACGAACCCGAGGCGGACTACAAACCGGAATTCATTACGACCAAAGCCGTTAAGGATGGTGATGGCTATGTTCTCAATGGGACTAAGTTATTTGTTCCATATGCTCATGTGGCCGATTACATTTTAGTAGTAACCGCAACCAGTGAAGTTTCCGCCGACGGCAAAGGCATTACCGTCTTCCTTGTAAGAAAAGGGACTGAGGGGATTGGATACGTTCCACTGGTCACAGTCAGTACGGACAAGCAGTTTGAGGTTACGTTTGATAATGTGAAGGTATCAGAGGAAGATGTTGTTGGTCAGGTGGGTGATGGCTGGGCACTGGTTGAATCAACACTTCGCAAGGCTACTGCCCTGCAATGTGTGGAAACTGTTGGAGTGATGCAGCAAGCGCTGGCCATGACTGCTGAATACACTTCAAACAGAATTCAGTTTGACCGACCGATAGGCAGCTTCCAGGCAGTGCAACATCGGTTGGCGGACATGCTGACTGATGTCGAGGGTTCCCGATGGACTTCCTACCGGGCAGTGTCTCTTATGAACAAGGGGCGGCATGCCGGCAGGGAGGTGGCTATAGCCAAGGCATGGACCGGTGATGCCTGCCAGCGAGTGGCTTATGCGGCTCAGCACCTTCATGGTGGTATCGGGATGGACCTTGATTACGATCTCCATTTTTACTTCGAATGGGCTAAGTCTCGTGAGTTGAATTTAGGCGCTTCGTGGAATCATTTGGCATCCATCGAACCTGTTGTACGTGGTGCATAATCGTTTCTCACTATCATTAATGGTGAAACTGTAAGGGTGATTTACGAAACCAAGTTGAGGAGGTCAAATGACGAGGGAACCGGGTAAAACAGGCATTTTGCTTCTATTAGCAACATTATTCATGTTACCGCTGCTGACTGCTTGTGGTGGAGGTGATGAAGAAGGAAAGGAGACACCTCAATCCAAAGATGTAGTCATCACTATCGGAAATCTTACGGATAAAAGTGGACCAATAGCCAATGCGCTCGTATATATGGATATGGCACTGGAGGACCTAGTCGATCATTTCAATGACAACAATCTCATCCCCGGTGTTACGTTGAAGGTCATCCATTATGATGCTCAATATGATCCTTCGAAACACATACCTGGCTATGAGTGGCTTAAAGAAAAAGGAGCGGACATTATTTATTCTTCTGATCCGAATGCCATCGAAACGCTTAAATCACGCGTAGATAAAGACCGGATTTTGACATTTGCATCGAACGCTCAGGAGGTCTTAACAGGCGAACCTGGGTATGCTTTTACCGCAGGCTCATATCCTGTGGATCTGTATTACACTTTTCTGGATTGGATAGCTGAGAATGATTGGGATTACGTAAACAAGGGACCGGCAAAGATTGGTGCGGCTGGGTGGACAACAGCTATCAATTTGACAATGGCTGACGGAATGAAAGGGTACTGCACCGAAAACCCTGACAAATTTGAGTGGGTAGGATCATATTTGATAGACATGGGCTTTAACTGGGCTCATGAAGTAGATGCCTTGAAGGATTGTGATTATGTATTACCGCCCGTTGGTTCGTTTGTCACCTTTGTCAAAGAATACACGTCGAGTGGCGGCATGGGTAAGTTTTTTGGAGCTGATCCTCATGCCGCGTTTTTCTCGCTGATCAGTGATGCGCAGCTCTGGGAGGAGATCGACGGAATGCTTTTTGTCAAGGAATCTGAATTTTGGAATGACGAAGGTGAGTTTATTGACCTTGTTAAAAAGCTGTTGAACGATAATCACCCTGACAAAGCCGAGAAAATTAAACGAGCAGGCGTGAGTTATATGGTAGTATCCCAGGACTTGGTTATGCTGGAGATTATCCAAAAGGCCGCCGAAGCAGTGGGGCCTGAGAATATCGATTCGCAAGCCCTCTATGATGCCGCGCAGTCTTATGCGCTGATCATTGATGGGATTCAACGTTTTTCATTCACTGATACCAAAAGATTCGGTTGTGACAAAGTTGGGATATATGAGGCAGTTGGCGCCGAAGAAACGATTATCCGAGTCGATCCTGAGTGGATTCCTCTTATTCAGGCACATTAGAAAATAGCAAGATAGATGGTAATTGAGACTTTTTCATCAAATTAATAAAGGGGACAATATGTGGCAAACCAAGATTTCTGAGATGTTTGGGATAAAGTACCCGGTAATTCAAGGTGCATTCGGGACGTTTGGTAATGCGGATTTCGCCGTTCCGGTTTCCGAGGCCGGTGGATTAGGAATGATTACAGCAGGTGGATTTGGAACGCCTGAAAACTTCCGTGAAGAGCTAAAGAAAGCAAAGTCGATGACAGACAAGCCCCTTGCGGTAAACCTGACAATTATGGGGTGCCCCGAAATCGAGGGTATGCGTGATGTCATCATCGAAGAAGGCGGAATAGTTGCGGTTGAGACAGCGCCCATGCGAGCGGACTTCCTGGGGAAACCGTTACAGGAACACGGAATTAAATGGATACACAAAGTGGGTAGCGTCAATCATGCATTGTCAGCCGAACGACAGGGAGCCGATGCTGTGGTAATTGTCGGGCTGGAAGGCGCCGGTTTCAAATCCATGGATCAGGTTACCACCATGATCAATATTTCCTGGGCAGTACAGCAAATAAAGATTCCCATTATTGCCGCTGGAGGCATCGGAGATGCCCGGGGATTCATGGCGGCTCTCATGCTTGGAGCTGAGGCGGTATATATGGGAACGGCGTTCATGACGACGCAGGAATGCCCCATATCGGCAAAGTACAAAAAGTTTTTAACAGATGCCGATCCGACTGAACCCACCATCCGTGCCAAGTGCCTGACCCCGCCGAATATGGACGAAGTGGCCAAAGTGATGTCCAAGAAAGGTTCCATGCCGGAACATGAATGGCTATGGAATCTCGAACGGGCCATGATCGATGACATGGGGAGTGGTGGGACCTTACCGGAAGGAGCAACTGCTGATGCACTGGAAGCGGAGGTGCTCCGAGCCGTGCCAGGGTCACTTGCGGTCGGTGTTCTTAATCAGATTCCAACCATTAAAGAATTCATCGATACAATGATTAGCGAGGCAGAAGAAATTCGACGTCGCTGGTCAATTCAATAACCCAAAAACTAGATTAAAAAAGGGAGAAATTACGATGACAGAGATGGGCAAAGCAGCAGTATACGTGGGTGTGGGGCAACCTTTTGAGATCAGGGAATACCCAGTGCCTGAACCTGAACCTGGGGCTATCCTCATCAAGATTACGATGGCTACCATATGCGGATCTGATTTGCACATGTGGCGTGGAGAGCTTAACCTGGTAGATCACATTGGCATACAATTGCCGGCTATTATCGGGCATGAAATGACCGGGAAAGTTGCTAAACTGGGAGAAGGTGTCACCGCTGATTCTGCCGGTCAACCCCTGACAGTAGGGGACCGTGTAGTATACCGGTATTTTAATTCCTGTGGCCGATGTCCAGCATGCCTGAGGGGAGAAGATGCTGCATGTGGTATGTGCCTCCTCGACCCATTCAAATCAGCTGAACCGTGGCCTCATTTTACTGGTGCATATGCAGAGTATTATTACCTTCGCCCAAATCAAACCGTTATCAAAGTGCCGGATGAATTAACAGATGAAATGGTAGCGCCGGTTAATTGTGCTTTGTCTGAAGTTATTTATGGATTGGAAAAAGTAAACCTCAGTTTTGGTGAAACAATCGTCATTCAGGGAGCCGGAGGATTGGGCATCAATGCAACCGCAGTTGCTAAGGATATGGGCGCCAAAAAGATAATTGTTATTGACGGTATCGATGACCGGCTTGCACTTGCTAAAGATTTTGGAGCAGATGAAATAGTAGATATGAAAGAGTTCAAAACGCCGGAAGAGCGCATGATGCGGGTTCTGGAACTTACCGAATTCAAAGGAGCAGATGTGGCAGCCGATTTTGTGGGAATTCCGGCGGCGATCCCTGAGGGAATCAGTATGCTGGGGCAGGGCGGTCGGTATCTGGAAATTGGAAATATCAGTCCCGGCAAATCATTTGAGTTGGATCCATCTGCATTAGTCAGTGGAAGCAAGAGTATTCATGGCGTGGTTTACTATAGTGAAGAAGCTATAAAGAAAGCGATTGATTTCCTGAGCAGGAGCAAAGGCAAATATCCCTTCGACAAGATTCTGTCCAAGTCCTACCCTCTAGAACAGATCAACGAAGCATTTGAAGCTCAGGATAAAGGTCTGGTTTCCAGATCTGCGATCATTCCCTAAACTTACCGGTAAATAGAATAAGTAACAAACAAGACCAGAAGGGAGATACGAATGGCAATAAGTCTACATACTAAACTATGCGACATGCTGGATATCGAGTATCCGGTTATGGCGT
>CAZWIP010000035.1:0-19271 GCA_964634125.1 uncultured Dehalococcoidia bacterium | reverse complement strand
CCGCCTTTTTATTCTATCTGACTTTGGTGTCCACTTTTTTCAGCTTACCTCAACCCTCACGAGGTCCTCTATTTCAGCACGATATTCGTAAATCGTCTCTCCGCCAGTTGAAACTCTCTTGTTATCGTTGAAACCGTGAATATTCCCATCAACATCTACTGAGAACGATTGTGCGACTTCATATAGAGCCTCGGAACTGAAATTCTCGGCGCCTACGGCCTCGACTGTCGCTTTTACAAGTTCAAGCACTACATATATCGGTCCGACAGCTATATACGAAACACCAGATTCAATGACCGATTCGGCTTTGTCAGGATGATAATCGTTTAGTAATTGTTTAGCCAGATTTATTACCGGGGCATCTTCGTTCCACCATGTATAACACCTGACAGCATACATCCCATCAACAGCATCCCAAAGCCCTTCTTTTCCCAGCATATCGAGGAAAGCGCCGTGTGGATCACCACCAATGAGCTTGGCTGTACACCCAGCAGCCCGATATTCTTTAACAAACGTGTTCATTATGATACAGGGGAATACATAGTCGCAGTCCTTAAGCGCCTCCACTTCGGGTCCCCAGGTGAAAGAGAAATTGGTCAGACGTCCCTCCACCCACTCGTACTGATCTGGGTGAGCATTCGCATAAGCCTCCATCTCCTGAAAGAATGAAATGGAGTAACCGTCAGTCCATGAGGCCCCGCCAAGCTTTGCCGGTCTCCCACTTGGAAAATCCAGATCGTTTTCTGCGATCCATTTGAGAAGTGTGGGAGCTTCCCATTGAGGAATTGAGGCAGCACTGAACACATATCCCGGGGGTATGAGATCATTCAGATTGCCACTTGCTGTGAACAGCGCAACCTTGTCTTGATCTACTCTGGCTCTGAGCGAAGCCGGTGTAGGTGGAACTGGGGTGAAAATGAGGTCTGCGCCTCTCTCCATAAGCCATTCATATCCAGGAATATCTTTAGAGGGATCATACTGCCCATCATAGCTTTCAATTTTTAGTTCGACGCCGGGGATTAGGTTATTTTCATTATAGTACCTAACCATATCGGCCAATGCCATATTTATGGGAGCCATTCCATTTGCGGATACGCCGGTCATGTCTGTGAGGTTACCAATGGTGATCTCAATTGGCTCCAATGTGGGGGTAATGCTTGGTGTTGGGGAATTGGTTGGGGTAACTTCATCGTCACCATTACTGCTATCACAAGCAGAAACTAAAGGTAACACTAACAACAGGATGGTCAGAATGGTAATCTCCAAATTTCTTACGGTTTTCGTCATTTCGCCTCCCAGATTTGCTGAGCTTCCTGTCTTCCCGAGCCCATACCGCTCAACTGTCATATGTCGTCCTGATCAAAACCCGGCAAATTTCGCTTTTTTGGACTACTCTATACCTTCACCTCCGTAACATACCGGTAGCAACGAATTAGACGAGTATATTCTCAATTCGCACATCATCACTTTCACCTGCCAGAGAAAGTGCCACACCTTTCAGTTTTTCAAGCAGAATCCATAACTGCCGATATTCTTCTTGAGAAAGAGAACTCATGATGGTAGTTAGAATATCTTTCTCATTGGAGAGATGAGCTAGAGCTTCCTCTCCCTTTTTCGTTATAGTAATTCGTTTTAGTTTCTTGTTGTTCTTGTAACTTCTTCGTACAATGAGCCCATCTCGTTCCATTCGGTTACACAGACTTGATACTGTCGGAGGTTTCAACATCATCCAACGGGCTATCTCTGCAGGGAATGCCTCTTCACCTAATTCGGAAGCTAATAGGAGGAGGTGAAACTGTGAAGTAGTGAGGCCCAGTTCCTTCACCTGATTCTGACGAGCTTTTAAAATAGCATTAACTGTCAAACCGGCAAGCATAAGGAGGTTGTATTCTCGATTCATGAAAGGAACATATTTTCTGTAGTCTGTGTTTTCGTTTTGGTATTTTTCTTTCATCATGTATACCTCACAATCCCCGACTACTCAACAGGTGTTGGTAAACAATTATTAGCATACTATTATTAGAATCGTTACTATTATACTGACAATCTGGAATATGTAAAGAAGATAATCTCAAATTCGTACAATTTTACTATTATCAGAACAAAAAAAGTCCTTGACAAAACTTGGCCAAAATGGTATATCATTAGCATACTATCATTAGCATACTAACAAATTATTTCAAACGATTGAAGGAAGGAGAAAGATCAAGATATGAGTGCTCTAGACGAACTGATTGAAATAGGCAACAGGCTCACAAACCCGTCAATTCAAGACTGGAAAGATCAAAGCAGGAAGGTAGTTGGTTTCTTTTGCGCCTACGTGCCTGAGGAGATTATCCATGCGGCTGGCATACTTCCCTACAGGGTCAGGGCTGTGGGGTGCGAACAGACCTCCTCTGCCGATGTGTACATGGCTCAGGTTAATTGCACTTTTTCACGATCCTGCCTGGAGTTTGCGCTAGAAGACAAATACAGCTTCCTGGATGGACTGGTTTTTGTCTGGAGCTGCGATAACCTTCGCCGCGTATACGATATATTGAGGGAGATCAGGCCAGATACCTTTCCACTGCTTCATTTCATCGATGTTCCCCATAAAACCACCGATGCAGCAATTGACCGCTTCACCGAAGAACTGGAGAGTTTTAAGCAAGCTCTGGAGCAAACGTATGGAGTAGAAATCACCGATGATAAATTGAAAGAGGCTATCAGTGTCTATAACGAAACAAGGAACCTGTTAAGGCAACTGTACGACCTCAGGCAAGCCAAGAATCCTCCGCTGACAGGGGCAGAAGCTCTGAGTGTTGTGCTGGCAGGGACCGTCATTCCCAAGCAGCAATACAATCAACTTCTGAAGAAACTACTGGAAGAATTGCGCGAACGAGAAGGAATATCGGATTACAGGGCCAGGCTGGTAATAGCCGGCGGGGGCGGATGTGACGATCCGGAGTATTTCCAGATCATGGAGGATCTCGGCGGATTGATAGTGAATGACACCATTTGCTTTGGAAGTAGGACTTTCATGGAGCCGGTAAAGGTCGATGATGACCCTATGGCCGCTCTTGCCAGATCATACCTGAATCGTCCCTCCTGTCCACGAATGCCCGAAAAGCTTGCCGAAAGAACCAACTCCATCAAGGAAATGGTTGAAAAATCCCAAGCCGATGGAGTTGTGTTCCAGAGGCTCAGATATTGCGACCTCTGGGGAGGGGAACAGCTTGATATCACCAGGAAAATGAAGGAAGCAAACATACCATTACTGACACTGGAGAGGGAATACAGAACAAGCGCCACAGGGCAACTCAAGACCAGGATTCAGGCATTTCTGGAAAGGCTGGAGGTATAAGAAATGGAAGAACGTAAGGATATTATCCAGTCACTATCGGATAACTTCGCGGTATTGAAGGGCCTCCTGGAAGGAGAATCGGACGGAGTCAGTGTATTCGAATACCTGGGACCATACTTTGATAAAGCAAATGCAACGCAGCAAAGCGGAGACAAACTGGCCTGGATCAATTTCGGAGTGATGCCGGAGCTATTCTGGGCTATGGATATGACGCCAATCGTGGTCGATTCCCTGACCGGAGCAATATCCGGGCTTGGAGAGGCCATGAAATACATTGACATCGCGGAACAGCACATTCCTGATTACCTGTGCTCAAATAATAAGATTCTACTTGGGGCTGCTCTGGCTGGAGACGTTCCCCTGCCATCTATCATGGTACACCCGTCACATCCCTGCGATTCCAACATGGCCACCTATCCGCACATGGCCGAACATTTTGGATATCCCTATTATCTCATCGACATGCCCTATTTCCGGGGCGAACGGAGCATCGAGTACACCGCCCGAGAACTGGGAAAGCTGATACCAGTCCTGGAAGGCATCACGGGACGAAAGCTGGATTTTGCCAAACTTCAGCAGGTCATGGAATATTCGAATCAGGCTCAGGAGTATGTCCTTAAGCTTAATCATATTCGGCAGCAGGTACCATCCCCCTATCCCAGCTTGGACATGATAACAGAGTATGGACTGTTGATGAATATGGCCGGAACCCCTGAGCTGGTGGAGTACCTCAGCCGGAAATATAAGTGGGCAAAGGAGAAGGTGGATAAAGGAGAGGGGCATTTGCCCGAAGAAAAATACAGACTTGTATGGATTTATGGTGCGGTAACTTTCGATATGGGCATCTTCAACTGGCTGGAAAGGGAGTATGGGGCAGTATCCGTCAGCCACATGAACAATAACTGGACTATGAATCCAGTAGAGGATATATCGACGCTGGACGGTATTCTGAAAGGATGGGCCCAGAAGATAGAAAATCTCCCCATGACCAAGGAATGCGGAGGCCCATGGGAGAACTACCTCAATGCGGCAATGGCGCTGTGCAAGGATTATCAAGCAGATGGGGCCATTTTTGCCGGGCATATGGCCTGTAAATCAAACTGGGCCATCGCCAAGATGGTAAAAGACCGCATACAGGATGAAACAGGGGTCCCGGTGCTAAATATACAATTGGACCTGTTTGACCCTCGAATTACATCCGCCGAGACCATAAAAGGTATGCTGGACAATTTCATGACTACCGTTATGGAAAACAAGAAGGGTAGGGGGCAGTAGGGGCGATCCCATGTGATCGCCTAAAAGAGGGCTTAAATGTCAATGAAAGCACAAAAGATCGCCGTAACCGGCAAAGGCGGCAGCGGCAAGACAGCCATCACCGCCATCATGACAGGATTGCTGGCCAAGGATGGAAACCAGCAAATTCTGGCCATTGATGCGGATTCCTCGGTGAGCCTGTCTTATGCGCTCGGAATCGATGTGACCAAGACCGTAGCCGAAATCCGGCGCGAAGTTATCGAAGACCCTCAAGCGAGGCGGGAAGTTGAAAGCAGACATATCCGTGACGTGATGGTAGATATCGTTGAGAGAGGGAAGGGATTCGATTTGCTGTCAATGGGTCGACCGGAGGGGCCAGGTTGTTTTTGCGGCACTAACGAGCTTCTTCGCTATGGAATTGATAGCCTTTCCAAGCAATACGATATAACGTTGATTGACTGTGAAGCTGGCCCGGAACAGGTAAACCGGAGGGTAGTAAACGGTGTGGATTTTCTGATCATTGTCACGGATACCTCAACTCGTGGGATGCATGCTGCCAAATCCATCAATGAAGTAGTAAAAAAAGATATGAGTTCCACCAGGACGGGGCTGGTCATCAATAAGTCCAGGGGAGAAGACAAAGTGATAACGGGGATGGCAAAGGAAGCCGGGCTGGAAATCCTCGGATTCGTCCCGGACGACGATACACTGGCAGAGTATGATTCACTGGGAAAGCCAATCATGAATCTCCCCGAGAACTCGTCCAGCGTGCTGGCAATTCAGGGGATCATGGACAGGATCGGTTTTTATCAATAAAAGGACGAAGCGATGGTAATTGACCCGGTAATGCATTACGAGAAACGACGCATAAAAGCACTCGATATTGAGATGGCCTACGTCGAAGCGGGAACCGGGGACCCGATCGTTTTCCTGCACGGCAATCCTACCTCCTCGTATTTGTGGCGGAATATAATCCCCTATCTTGAAGGGCTGGGACGTTGTATTGCTCCTGATCTTATCGGTATGGGAGATTCAGATAAGCTCCCGGATAGCGGACCCGAACGTTATCGCTTCGTCGAACACCAAAAGTATTTAGATGCCCTATTCGAACAATTAGAAATCAATCGGAATGTTGTTCTGGTTGTTCATGACTGGGGATCAGCACTCGGTTTCGACTGGGCCCGTCGCCACTCGGAGATCATTAAAGGAATCGCCTATATGGAGGGTATCGTTCAACCGTACACAATGGCTGAGTTTGCCAGGCAACTAGCCGGGGAACTTGGCGAAGGGGATTCTGAGGAACTGGTAGTGCTGGTCGAGACTGTATTCAAAGGATTTCGTTCCCCTGAGGGCGAAAAAATGATATTGCAGGATAATATGTTCGTCGAGCAATTGTTGCCCCAAATGGTATTACGAGAGCTGACCATAGAAGAAATGGCAGCTTACCGGAACCCCTTTTTGAATCCGGGAGAGGACAGACGGCCTACTCTCACCTGGCCAAGGCAGATACCGCTCGATGGTGAACCAGCAGACGTCGTCGAAATCGTCAAGTCATACGGAAAATGGATGTCTGAAAACCAGATTCCGAAACTCTTCGTTCGAGCCGAGCCGGGCGCAGCTATCCGGGGTAACGCGTTGGATTTCTGCCGCACGTGGCCGAATCAAGAAGAAGTGACCGTTCAAGGAATACACTTTGTCCAGGAAGATTCCCCCGATGAAATCGGCGAGGCGATTGCGAACTGGTATCGAAACCTGGAATTCTGATAAGGGGGCGTAATAATGGGAGACCTTGCAGAAATTCTATGGGAAATGGAAAGAGGCCTTGATCAGGTGCAGTTCATGTTGAAAGTGCTTACCGGATTCCTGGGTGTGATCGTGGCGGCTATGCTTATCTTTGGTGTTATTGTATTCTTCAAGCTCAGACACGCTCAACAAACAACTCTGGCAGCATTACAATCCGAGGTCAGATTAAATCTGGGTATAGCGGAAGAGGTTCTCCAAACTGGCACTGAATTTGATTCAGGTGCCACAGATCCATTGGGCAAACAGTTGCATGAGATGATCCCAATGTCCGAGATTGCCTGGTTGGCCAGTATCGGTGGTGGAGGGTTGGCTCATCTCGATAAACAAACCATCGATCCATTAACCCAAACGTATGCCAAAGTGCACCGGGTAAATGCGTATGCTGCCAAGATAGAAGAGAGAGAGTATAATCCGGAATACGCAGTAAAATACAATACATATTTGAAGGCTGCCCAAACTGATCTGACGAAGGCTTTGAAGTTACTGGAGCGATAATCCTAGTGTTGTGTCCCGGAGATAGCTGTACATCTGTCTCCAGTTCCGTTCGTGCTGAGCGTGCCGCCGCTGAAGCTTTGGCGCGCAAGCGGCTTGTCGAAGCATGAACCCGTTCCCCTTCGACCTAGCTCAGGGCGAACGGGCCAACAAGCCTTGGTAAAAGGTGAGACCAATGTACAGAAACGTTGGGGACAATACACTAGAATCGTTTCTTAAGAGCCATAATCGGCGAGGATGTTCATCGAAAAGAAGATAAACGGAGGTTGACCAATGACCACACGCGATGCATATCAGGACTTGTATGAGCTATACGGTATTTTTAATGTTCATATGATAGCCAACCCCATGATGGAATTATTGCAGGCACAATTTACGCTTGAAGAGGCCGAACTGGCCGTAAAAGTGGATTTCAGTGGCGGTACACTGGATGAACTCCAGCAGAAGACTGGTATGGAGAAAAACAAGCTCAAGAAAATACTGGAAACGATGGCTGATAAAGGCACGGTGTGGATCGATCCCGGTGTAGAGAACCCGGTATACAAAACTATGGGACTCGCAGGTCCAGGTCTTGTCGAAACCGGTGGTTGGGGCAACATCAAGTATCCCCATTCGGTGCCTCTTATGCATGCGCTGCACAAATTTGAAAAGGAATTTGCCACCAAATGGCTGCCGGCTGTGGGAGTCCCGGTAACCAGGGTGTGGCTAACGCCTGCTGCACTGCCGGATGATGCTAAACCGGAAGAGAACGTGGCTGAAATGATGAAAAAATCTGGCCCATGGGGAGTCTCCACCTGTTCGTGTCGATTGCCTCACTGGATTGCCACCCCCGGCGATCATTGTGAATTTCCATTGGAAGTATGCCTCTTCACCAGCGAGATGACTAAATGGGGCCTGGAGCGCAACATGTGCCGGGAGATCACTTATGAAAGGGCCGTTGAGATCCTTCAGCAATGTAATGAAGATGGGTTGGTGCATACCCACGATCCTAATGAGTTCGTCTGCAATTGTTGTAATGATTGTTGCGTAATGTTGATGGGCCATTGCGTATCCGGGGCCAAGGTCCTGCAGCATTCTGAGTTCATTCCCCGTATCGACGATTCGACATGTTCGGCATGTGGTGTTTGCGCCGAACGTTGCCCGGTCGATGCTATCACAGTCGATGTTTTCGCTACTGTAGATATCGATAAATGTCTTGGCTGTGGGGTATGTTTCCCCACCTGTCCCACCGATTCGATACAATTTGTTAGACGCCCCGAAGAAACCGCCTAAAGGAGGTGAATCTTGTGTGAGTTTTGTACCCAACATGGCGAGGGGAAGATATGGTACCTGAGACTTGAGAACTACCTGGAGGAAAGGCTGGCAACAGAAGAGCAGAGACAATTCCCCCAAAATCTTTACGAAAACCTGGAAAACTGGGCAGCCCATAGCTGGGCGGCGGTCAATGCTGTCGATGATCCCGGTGAACTTGTCAAGATCGGATTCGAGGAGATGAAGAAAGAACACTATGGACAGATTTTGCCGCTGGAGGACGTGGAGAAGATATTCGATATGTCGCTCAACATGATTCGGATTCCCTGCCCCTGTCGATTGGCTTTGCATGGGGTGAAAGAGCATCGATCCTGCTATCATGTGGTTGCCACACCGTCGAATTTCTGGAAGAAGATGTTTGATCAATGGCCGGACATATCTGCAGAGTTGGACGTGGTTACCGTTGACGAGGCCAAGAAGGATTTCCTCAAATTCGATGAAGCCGGTCTCATTCACTCGGTATGGTCCTTCGGTTCTCCTTTCCTGGGAGCGATTTGCAACTGCACACCAATGGACTGCCTAAGCATGAGAGGCCTTTTCTATGGAGGGCAAAGACCGTTCTTTAAAGCGGAATATGTGGCGGCCATTGACGCTGAAAAATGTATTGGTTGCCGTGATTGTATGGCATTCTGCCATTTTGGCGCAATTACCTATTCATCTTCTTCTGAGAAGTGCATGGTGCGTCAGATGGCTTGTTTTGGATGTGGACTGTGCCGGGCGGCATGTCCAAACGATGCAATCACTCTGCTTGATCGCAATGCAATTCCCGCGCTGGTGAATGAGTGGTGATCTTATGATTAACATACTGTTTGACGATAGCAAATGTCATGATCCGCGTGATTGCCGTAAGTGCATGGATGCATGCCCTGAAGGCGTGTTCATGACGTACCCGAGGGATAAACGTGCAATTGGCAAGGGAGCCGGCGACTGGGCAATAATGCCATCTTTCATCAAGTTGTGCACTGGATGCCGGATTTGTGAAGATGTTTGTCCTACGAAAGCACTCACAGTCAGCATAGTGGAGGAATCGGTAGCCTAAAAAGTAGCGCGAGGCTTAAGCCTCGCTTAAAGCGACCCTGAAGGGTCGCGCTACGTTCCATTGCCAGAAAAGGGGGAGTCCATGAAAACATTAGTTACTTACTTTTCCCAGACGGGCAAAACTAAGCAAGTGGCTGAGGCCATCTTTGAGACAATCGAAGGTGAAAGGGAGATCAGAGAACTCTCCGAAGTCGAAAGTACGGATGGGTATGACCTGCTGTTTGTCGGCTTCCCCATCCAGGCATTTGCCCCGGCCGCCCAGGCGAAAGATTTTTTAGCCAATCATTGCCGGAACAAGCAACTTGCTCTGTTCATGACCCATGCTATGCCTGAGGACTTTGAAGAAATCGAGGAATGGATTAAAAATTGCAAAAACGCAGCAGTCGATACTGACGTTGTGGGTGCATTTAACTGCCAGGGAGAAATGGCTGATTTCATACTTGATGCTATGCTGAAAAATGATGATCCACAGATGCAAAAGCTGGCGAAAGGGGCATCTACGAGTAAAGGGCAGCCGGACGCAGCCCGTATCGAGCGCGCCCGTGCTTTTGCGGCTGATATAATGTCCCGATATGTGTGAGGCTATTGTAGCATTCGAACTAATCTAGCAAATGGCATTTTTCACAGCTTACGTGCGGGCCGGATAAGCTGAAAGGAGTCTTATGGGAAACGATAGCGTTTATAATGCGCTTGTCGAAATAGTCGGCGAGGATTACGCTTCCAATCAACCGGAAGAGTTGTACCTGTATTCGGTTGAATCGGGCACCGAGGGGCCGCGCAAGGTGGACTATGTGGCCATGCCCAAAACCACCCAGCAGGTTCGGGATATTGTGCTTCTGGCGAATGAGCACAGGGTTCCCATCACCCCGATGGGCGCCAATCTCACGCTAAATGGGCTCGCTTTGCCGGTCAACGGCGGGATCGTACTCGATATGAAACGGATGGACCGCATCATCGAATTGAACAAGCTCTCCCGTTATGTGGTGGTGGAAGCGGGAGTGACCCAGGGGCGGCTGGGAACGTATATCGAAAAGAACTGCCCCGAACTGGAGCATTCGCGTCCGGAAGCTCCCCCAGTGGCCACCGTCGTGGGGAACATCGTGATCCGCGGGCACGGCTACCTGGCTGTAAAATACGGCAATAACTCCGGCCAGATAAATGGAATGGAGGTGGTGCTGCCCACCGGCGAGATATGCAAAACAGGGTCGTTTTCGGTATCTGGGCTTCCGTTTTGCAAAGGCCCTCTACCGGACCTCTCTGCTCTGTTTTGTGGATGGAACGGCACAACGGGGGTTATCACCAAACTGTCCTTGAAGCTTTTCCCTAAACGCAAAATTATGGACATCGTGGGATATGCTGTCCATGACGTGGAACTGGTACCAGATTTGCTCTGGCGAATCACGCAGACGGATATGGTGGATAATCTCTTTGTGGTCGGATTTGTTTTTGGCGACAGCGAGGAATCGCCCCAATATATCACCGTGTGTCTTACCGGCGATATCGATGAGGAGATCGAACACAAGAAAGCGGTGTTCCAAAAGCTCGCCGAGGAGTTTGAACGAGCCGTCCCCGGAAAAGTCGAATTCCTGTATCCGGTGCCCGAAATGCTCACCAGCCGATTCACCGAGAAGCCTCCGTATGTCAGTCCAGCGCTTACAGCCGACTTTGAAAAGGGTGGCGGTTTTCGATACTGTGGGGCTATTCTCACCGTTGATAAGATGCCGCAGGCATGGCGGACAGGGGTCGAACTGGCCCGAAAACACGGAACGAATTTCCTCACCGGCACACAGATAATGGGCTACTGCCACAGCGTTAACTTCTGCTTTGTTTATCCCTTCAACCGTGCTGATGAAGAAAGCATGGAACGGGTGAGGCGGGCCATACGGGATACCAACGAGGCCGTGATGGCTATGGATGGCATCCCCTGGAAGGCTGAAATCGAAGCCCAGAAATTGATATCCCGGAAGATGGATCCTAATAGCTATAACCTGATTCAAAGGATCAAAGAGACGCTTGATCCCAATGGAATAATGAATCCGGGGAACTGGAGTAAGTAATGGCCGACGTTGATTATAAAGAGATAATACATCGCTGCTTCCGGTGCGGCTTTTGCAAGTTGAGTTACGACTACGCTTCAGTGGGGTTCAACTGCCCCATGTACCATCGCTTTAGGCTGGAAACGTATTCTCCCAGTGGATTGAACTGGCTCATACGGGCGGCGCTGATCAAAAACGATATCGAATGGAGCGAGCACCTTTCCGAGATTTTGTATTCGTGTTCGACGTGCGGCAACTGCGTCGAGGCCTGCCGGTTCGAGTTTGGTGAGCATCTAGTGAATAACTTCATAGCGGTTCGCGAAGAGGTGCTCGAAACGCAACTCCCTGTTCCCAAGATGATCAGAAAATTCCTCGAAAACGTTTACCTGTATGGGAATGCGTACCGGGAACCGAGAGAAACCAGAGGGGATTGGGCGCAAGGGTTGGGAATAAAGCAATTCGAGCGGGGCGACGAGTACCTGTATTACGTGGGATGCGTGGGTTCCTATGATACGTGTAGCCAGCGAGCTGCTAAAGCGCTCGGCAAGGTTATGCAACGGGCCGGGGTCTCGTTCGGGATATTGGGGGAAAAAGAGGAATGTGACGGAAATGAGGTACGCCTGCTGGGAGAAATGGGACTGTTCGAGCATCAGCGGGAGAAGAACGCGGAATTGTTCCGAGAGGCCGGGGTGAAAAAGATTATCACGCTTTCCCCTCATTCATACAATGCTTTTAAAAATCATTACGCCGGTGAATTTGAAATATTCCACTACACGCAATTGCTTCGAGATTTGATCGAATCGGGCGCGCTCGCTATTCCCGGGAAATTCGAGGCAACTGTCACCTATCACGATCCGTGCTTTCTGGGCCGGCACAACGCAGAGTACGATGCCCCCAGAGAAGTTCTCAATGCGATTGGAGGCCTGAATCTGGTGGAAATGGAAAGGAACAGGAATAACGCTTTCTGCTGTGGCGGCGGCAGCGCCAATTTTTATACCGGTATTTCGGCTAAAGGAAAGGATCAGGCCAGCAATGCCAGGGTTCGTGAGGCTTATGAGACTGGAGCAAAAATTGTGGCGACATCGTGTCCGGTGTGCCTGCTGATGCTTGAGGATGCTGCCAAAAGCGAACAGCTTGATGAGGAACTGGTTATTAAAGATATCTCCGAATTGGTGTTGGAGAGCTTGACGGATTAGTACGATAATCCAAGGAGGTGCGTCGTGAGTCTAATCAAGGCTGCACTGGGGATCTGTGAAACCGATCCACTTAGTGACAGTTTCTGGGCCATCGAAGATGGCAAAATTCGAGTGAAACTCTACCAGATGCCAGCACCCCTGGCAAATGGCGGATCTACCTACCTCAAAGGCAAGGGGCTTTCCAGGCCGGTTTTCCTCATGAGATCTGAGGATGATCAATACCTTGCTTTCGAGAACCGCTGTTCTCATTTCGGACACCGAAAACTAGACCCGGTCCCCGGAGAGAATAAAATCCGGTGTTGTAGCGTTTTCCATTCTACCTACGACCTCGATGGTAACAAACTGACTGGACCGGCCCCGAAACCGCTAAAGCGCTATTCCGTGGAACAGAGTAATGGGGAATTGGTAATTATTCTTTAATAACGACAAACAAAATACCCTGCATTCGAGGTTTTGATGAGTAAGAAAGAAAAACTTGATACAGACGTTGCCATCATAGGAGGTGGCCCCGGGGGCTGCACACTGGCGAAAGAACTCTCCTCGAAAGGTAAGAAGGTAGTGCTTCTTGAGAAAGGCGGGGACGATAATCGGTTGATCGGGTCTGTGCTGGGCAATTTTCTTCGGTTGGAGAAGAGCATAAATTTACCTGTCCCACTCAAGCAAACTCAGGAGGGCGATACTGTCATATTGGCAAATTGCCTTGGTGGGGGAACGCTACTATATGCCGGAGCAGCCGCGGAGCCCGACAAAGAGTATTGGAAAAAACATGGAATAGAACTCGATCAAAAGTTGATCGATGAGGCAAGAGAGGAATGCTGGGTTACTCTTCCGCCGGATGAATTCGTTGGTGCAGGTGCGAAGCGTATTCAAGAAGCGGCCAATGAGATCGGAATACCATTCGAAAAGCAAGGCCGGCATATCGACTATTCCAAATGCAAACAGGGATGCGAGGTTTGCGTGAATGGTTGTTGTCGCGATGCTAAATGGACGGCCAAAGAATTCGCCAACGAAGCAATTGGAAACGGGGCCACGGTACTTGTAAATACTGAAGTCAAAGAAATTATTATGGAAAACGGTGTGGCTGGAGGAGTAAGGGCCAAAAAAAATGGCACTGAATATGAGATCAATGCTAAAACGGTTGTTTGCAGCGCCGGAGGGATGCACACTGCCCGAATCCTGCAACGCTCCGGTTTCCCTACAGCGGGAAGCTGGTTCACCGGGGACCCAACATTCTTTACCTTCGGATTCATAAAAGACGGTTCGGGCAATAGCGGCGAACATAATATGACGATGGGTTGGCATGATGAAGAGAACCATGTCCTCTTTTGTAGTATGATCAGTCCCTTCCCGGCATGGCACCTACAAATTCTGCAGGATGAAGGGATAAGGAGTCTATCAAAGTTCCATCGATTCGGTAAAGTGTTAAGCGTGTTTGCTAAAGTATCGGACGATGGCAAAGGGAAAGTAGAGCCCAATGGAAAGATCAGCAAGACCTTCACCGAACAGGATCAGAAACGTTTCGAATACAGCAGAGGGATCAACAAGAGTATTCTCATTAAGGCAGGTTGTGATCCGAACGATATCCATTATTCCAGCTTCGTTATGGGCCATCCCAGTGGTACTGTCCGGGTGGGCGAGTTAGTGGACACCAATCTGGAAACATCCGTTAAGAATCTGTATTGTTGTGATACGAGTGTATTTCCCGAGGCGCCCGGGATACCTCCAGCGTGGACGGTTGTGGTGCTGGCTAAACGCCTTGCCGCGAGATTGGAAACGATCGTTTAGGATTTCAATCTGGGAATCATTTGGAAAGCCTCATTGGGGAATAACATCTTCCTGTGTTCCCCTTCAAAGGGAGATTAGTTTCTAGCTGAATCTGAATCAACCCCTATCGAACGGCTTATTTTGTACTTTTCGAAGCAAAAAACATGTTATTTATAGCTAGGGACTTGTGACATCGATCGTTTCATCATACAATAGTAAAGGTGTTTATTTGGATTTAGGATAAAGGTCAGGATGAAGAAAGGCTATATTGAGATCGATCAGGTACTTTGCAAAGGGTGTCAGATATGCATGGAATTCTGTCCAAAAAAATCGATCTCTCCAGCAGATAAGTTAAACGCAGCAGGCTACCTTCCCGCCAGCTATAATGATAAAGGCGAATGCACCGGTTGCGCCATTTGTGCATTGGTGTGTCCTGAAGTATGCATAGAGGTGTACCGTGACTAAAGTTCTCATGTATGGAAATGCTGCTGTTGGGGAAGCCGCCATACGGGCAGGCTGCCAGTGCTACTTCGGGTATCCCATCACTCCTCAAAATGAACTTACCGAATACATGGCTACCCATCTGAGCAGACGGAAAGGCTGTGCTTTCGTTCAAGCGGAAAGCGAAATATCAGCTATTAATATGGTTTATGGAGCAAGTCTGGCTGGCGCTAGAACTATGACCTCATCATCCAGCCCGGGGATCAGCTTGAAGCAAGAAGGAATTTCCTATCTAGCAGCCTGTGAACTTCCTGCTGTTATCGTCAATATGTCCAGAGGCGGTCCCGGATTGGGAAGTATTTCCGCTGCTCAATCGGACTATTTTCAGTCGACTCGCGGCGGAGGCCATGGAGATTATCGAACCATTGTTTTGGCTCCATCATCGGTACAGGAGATGGCCGATCTTACCCATCAAGCCTTCGACCTTGCCGATAAATACATGATCCCTGTCATTCTACTCGGAGATGGCATGCTGGGACAAATGATGGAACCGATAGAGTTTAAGCACGAAGCACCCAAAGAATTGCCGATTCGAGAGCGGGCAGTACGAGGTGCAAAAGGACGACCCAGCAGGATTATCAAGACCTTCACCTCCAAACCAACAGAGATGGAGGAGATCAACTGGAGTCTGTTCAGACGATATCAGCTAATCAAGAAAAACGAAACTACATTTGAGACCTATATGGTCGATGATGCCGAGCTGGTAGTGGTTGCTTTTGGGGCATCGGCCAGAATCGCAAAAGGCGCCATCAGAAATGCACGTGCAGAAGGTTTGAAAGTAGGTATGCTAAGGCCAATAACTCTCTGGCCATTTCCTTATGATAAGATCAAAGAAGTAGCTAGAACTACCAAGCAGTTTCTCGTTTTTGAAATGAATATGGGACAGATGCTGGAAGATGTACAACTGGCGCTGGAAGGCAAACGGGAAATAACGTTCCATGGCAGACCGGGAGGGGTTATCCCCACTGCCAGTGAGGTTCATCGAGTTATATCACGTCTATATCACCAAAAAGGGCTTAAGAAGGCAAAATGAAGAAGGTATACACTCGCCCCAAATCACTTAAGAAAGCTGTATTCCATTACTGCCCGGGATGTGGTCACTCTATCGTTCACCGGCTCCTTTGTGAGGTTTTCGATGAAATGAAACTTCAGGATAAAGTCATCGGTATCCCGCCGCCGGGATGCTCGGTTTTTGCATATCACTATTTAGATGTAGACATGGCAGAATCGGCGCATGGCAGAGGAGCAGCCGTTGCTACCGGGATAAAAAGAGCCAATCCTGAATCGATTGTTTTCACTTATCAGGGAGATGGTGACATAGCTGCCATCGGCACTGCCGAAACCATTCATGCTGCCAATCGAGGGGAACGAATAACCGCTATCTTCATTAATAACGCTGTCTATGGAATGACTGGCGGGCAGATGGCCCCAACTACGCTTCTGGAGCAGACAACCACAACTTCTCCATATGGAAGGGATGCTGATCTCGAAGGTTATCCTATAAAACTAAGTGAAATGCTGGGCCTGGTCAAAGGAGCGGTGTATATCGAACGAACGGCAGTAAATTCACCTGCAAATATCAAAAGGACAAAGAAAGCTATTAAAAAAGCGTTTCAGACGCAGATCGATAACCTTGGTTATTCATTAGTGGAAATACTCTCACCTTGTCCTACCAACTGGAAAATGGGACCAATCGAATCGTGGAAATGGGTTGACGAGGTGATGTCGAAGGAATTCCCGTTGGGAGTGATCAAGGACATTGCCGGAGATAAAGATGCTGATTAAGACCATTTTTGCCGGTTTCGGAGGTCAGGGGGTTCTTTCGATGGGGCTCAACCTGGCACAGGCAGCAATGCAAGAAGGTAAAGAAGTGACCTATCTTCCATCGTATGGAGCCGAAGTTCGTGGTGGCACTGCCAACTGCACGGTGACTGTTTCAGATGAAGAGATCGCTTCTCCGGTAGCTTCCTCTCCGGAGTTTGTAGTAGCTTTAAACCAGCCCTCACTGGTCAGGTTTCAGAATCAGATACAGTCGGGAGGACTTTTCTTTATAAATTCATCCATTACGGAAGCCAGGACAACCCGAGGCGATATCGAGCTTATCGAGGTTCCGGCAAGCGAAATGGCAGAAAAGATGGGGAATCCCAAGGGTGTCAATACGGTAATGCTGGGAGCATTCATCAAAAAAAGCAATCTTGTTTCTCTGGATAGTTTATTGAAGGGTCTGGAAGACAGTTTTAAAAAGAAACCGAAACTGATCGATATCAACAAGAAAGCTCTGAAGATGGGGTTCGACCTGTTTTGATTGAGGGATCAGTAGTCAGTTATTAGCAGGATATAATCAGGGAATAGTACGTCATTAATCGTTCGTCCTGAGTTTGTCGAAGGATAAACAAAGGCAACCGTTCATGGTTCGACTAACTCACCACGAACGGACCACCAAGGCTAATTCGATCGGGAGTGGATCATGAGTGTTAAACAGATATCCATTACGCTGGACAATACACCGGGACAATTCCTGAGTGTGAGTGAGTTTTTAGGGAATGAAGGAATAAACATCCGGGCCATCTCGGTGGCCGATACCTCAGACGTCAGCACGGTAAGGTTTGTAACCGATGATCCTCAAAAAACAGTGAACGTCCTGCAGAGCCACGGCCATACCGTAAGGGTAAAAGATGTCTTGGCAGTGGAAATCCCCGACCATCCCGGCGCTCTCCAGGCCGTACTCAAACCGCTGAGAGAATCCAGCATCAATGTGCTGTACTTGTACACCTTCCTGGGTAGGGGGGAAAGCGGACAGCCCATCGTGATTATGGGCGTGGACCGTACCGAAGATGCTGTAGAGGTTCTGAAAAAGAACTGGGTTACAACCTTTGGCAATGAGATTTATGCCCTCTGATTGTATTCACTTATACACCGTCTAAAGGGCTTCGAACCCCCAGTTTGTTTCTGTTCAAAACATGTGTGTAAATCATCGTTGTGGACACATCCTTGTGTCCCATTAGTTCCTGAACCGTTCGAATATCATATCCAGACTCCAGAAGATGTGTGGCGAAGCTGTGTCGAAAGGTATGGCAACTAACCGGCTTGTTGATTCCTACCTTCTTCACAGCCTTTTTGACAGCCTTTTGAATACTACTTTCGCTCAAATGATGCCGCCTGGTTTCGCCCGATCGAAGATCAACCGACAGGGTTGTTGCCGGGAAAACATACTGCCACCCCCAATCGCGATCAGCATTAGGGTATTTCTTCGCTAATGCATCGGGCAGCCATACACTGCCACATCCTTTTTCCAAATCTTCCTGATGAATTTCCTCGATAGTCTTCAGATGCTTCTTCAAGGGACGTTTTGTTGCATCAGGAAATACGGTGATCCGATCTTTTGCCCCTTTGCCATCGCGTATTATGAGCTGGTTTTGACGGAAGTCGATATCTTTAACGCGCAATCGCATAGCTTCCATAGCTCGTAACCCACCCCCATAGAGCAGCATGGCGATGGTCTTATGCTTCCCGGACATCGCATCAATAACATTGAGCGTTTCTTCCCTTGTCATCACCGTGGGCAACCTCTCGGATTTTTTGGCACGAAAAGCGTCAATGTTTCCGTCAAGATCGATTTCCAATACTGTTCTATAGAGGAACAGTAACGCATTGAATGCCTGGTTTTGGGTAGAAGAGGATACCTTTCTTTCCAGTGCCAGATGTGACAGGAATGCTTTGATCTCTCGCTTACCCATCTTGCGAGGGTGTTTCATGTTGTGATATTGGATATACCTTCTGATCCACGCTACGTAGGCCTGTTCAGTCCTGATAGAATAGTGTCTGAGCCTAATTTCATTTCTGACTTTATCGAGCAGGGTTTCCGGTTTGGTTGCCATAAAATCACCTTGACTATAGATTTGAGGTTATGTAAGATGAATGTAATTTATCAGAAGAACCGGAAAAAGGCAATACATATGTGGATATGCGGAATGTAAACGTTTTTGCAAAAATAGCTGTTTCCAATATGAACACATATTATAGCTAAATGGAATAGTCTTATGTGGATATGCGGAACTAAAAGTTCCGCATAATTATAGTTAGCCCGTCCGAGCTTTCAGTGAGAATGTTAGCTACCATGAGATGGTTCCCTCGGAAGCGGGGAATACCAGGGTATTCCAGCCATCCTGGATGGATTTGGTTAATTTATGTATGAGAGAAGTAAACGATAGTCCGTTATACAAAGAAAAGACCATTACATAGGTGTTCATCGCTGCACCCGGTGCTAGTATGATGCTGATCTTATCCAGTATCATCGCTCTTATCAATTCAGTCACTCTTACCCCTCAATTATCAACTATATATTCTCCCTAAAAACAGGTGCTATATCAGGCAAACGCTCGGGCGGGCTAATGGCGCGAGATGATTGAGTTGGCATGGTGCTATAGTTATTCGGGCGGGCTAACGAGACTGTTGGAAAACCGGTTTTCCGGGGGAGTAGTGTAGACCGTCAGCTAAAATGGGACACATGAAAGGCCACTAAAACCGTACAGT
>CAZWIP010000034.1:11289-19340 GCA_964634125.1 uncultured Dehalococcoidia bacterium | reverse complement strand
CCCAAGATTGCCTATGCTACCAACTGATACTATTTAATTGCCGGAGTAATATTAAAAGTAATCAGCCTGATGTAGTCATTAACACCGCAGCTTATGTCAAAGTAAACGAGTGTGAAACAGAGCAAGATGAGGCCTTTGCGGTCAATGCTTTGGGCGCTCGCAATGTAGCTGTGGTATGTCAGGAAACAGGAGCAAAACTGGTACATATCAGTACCGACTATGTCTTTGGTGGTGAGTTCGAGCATCGTTTGGCCCCCTATACTGAGTTCGATATTCCTATTCCCCCAAATACTTACGGAAAAACGAAGCTGCAAGGCGATAACTTCGTTCAGCACCTTTGCAACAGGCACTTCATTGTCAGGTGTTCCGCTCTTTTTGGAATTGCGGGTTCTCGCGGGAAAGGTGCAAAGCGCGGTAATTTTGTTCAGACTATCTTGAAACTAGCTCAAGAGCAAGACGTGTTGCAAGTTGTTAATGACCAGATATGCTCGCCAACTTACACAGTGGATCTTGCGCATAAAATCACCGAACTGATAGCCACAGATTTCTATGGCATCTTTCATATCACGAATAAAGGGAATTGCTCCTGGTACGAGTTCGCCAACCTAATAGTCGAAATGGCAGGTTTGAGCACCTCTGTTACTCCCATAACTTCCGATGAATATCCTCAAGAAGCCAAAAGACCTTATAATTCATCACTGGACAACTATCACCTCAGACTGATGGGAATGGATGACATGAGACCCTGGCAAGATGCCCTTCGATCTTTTATAGAGGAAATGAAACTCACTTGACACATTGATTTGAAGGGTGTACATTTTCCCCAGCAGGAACGTTATAATCATTCATATAGCGCTACTGCTGATACTTTTATGGAGTTGGCAGGAAAGCCCATGAAGATAGCCTATATTTGTCCGGCATATAAGAATCCGGGCCAAGTCAAGCGACTGGTGGAAGCCCTAAGGTACCCTAATGTCTCTTTCTATATCCATATCGATCGAAAAGTGGATCCACAGCCCTTCTACGACATAATGCCCGAGGATCAAAACAAAGACGTCCACTTTGTGCAGAACAGGGCTGAAGTGAACTGGGGTGGATTTGGCCTGACGCAAGCCACACTTAATTCACTTCAACAGATCCGTTCCAGCGCTTCAGAACAGGACCTAGACTACTTATTCTTGTTGACTGCCCAAGACTATCCCCTGAAAAGTAACAAGGATATTATGACCTTTCTCGAGGCAAACAAGGGCAAGGAATTCATCAGCTATGCCCAAATGCCCACTCCTTTTTGGATTCCTGCCGGAGGAATATGGCGCGTAGAAAGATATCATTTTGACGGAGTGAGATACGGCCGCTTCCTGAGAAAACTAGCCCATTGGTTCCTCCCAAAACGTAAACCTCCAATGGGATTCACGGCATATGGAGGTTCAACCTGGTGGTGCCTAACCTATGAATGTGTGAAATACGTCCTTGATTTCATCGAAAATAACCCAAATTTCGTGAGATTCTACAAACGCGCGCACATTCCCGATGAAATGTTTTTTGCCACAATTATAATGAATTCTCCATTTGCTGAAAATGCAGTAAGCAAGATAACTGGCCGGGAACTACAAGATGATATCCGCTACCTGCGATGGAACATGGCTCATCCGGTTTTGCTGAGAAAAGAAGACCTCGATACACTCATTGCATCAGGTAAGCTTTTCGCAAGAAAATTCGATGATACCGTAGACGGCGAGATAATTGACATGGTTGAAGAAATTAGAAGTCAATCAATCTAACCTTCAATAGACTTTTTCAACACCCGCCTCTAGACTCTCTTTACATCGTAGCATTGACCGCTACCTATGCCTTGTCAATCAATATTTCTAAAAGTTGCAGATAAGCCAAACATTCCTGTGCCTGCCAAAAATAAATACAGGGAAACCCTCTTGACAGATACGAGACGTGATTGTCATGATATGTGAATAGCACACATAAACTAGGAGACAACATAGTGGGCAAACTAACATGGTTGATAGAAAGAGCTAAAGATATAAAAGAGTCAGAAGGTCTTCTGTCTTTACCAAGGAAAACTTTTTCATACTTACTACTGCCTGTCTTCTGGCGCAAGACCCTCTATCTATACGAACATGACATAGAAATTAGGGATGGATTATGTGAAGATGATTATCGACCAGCCATTGACGATTTTGTGTTTGAAGTTGTTACTTCTCACAGCGAAGCTGAAAAACTTGAAGCCGAGGGTTTCATGTTTCGCTCGTATCCAACCTTTGACAACACAAAACTCAAATACTATTGGAAGCTATTAGACGAAGGAGCAATAGCTTTCTGTGGATTTTATGAAAAAGACCTCGCCACTATACAATGGATCATCACCAGTCAAAAAGCCATACATAGAATTAGCCCCTATCGTCAGAAAGTAAATTTCTCAGCCGGAGAAACGTATACTCAAGGTAGCTGGAGTAACATCAAATATCGAGGTACAAGACTGCATAAATACAACGTACTCTTTAATCGTGATCCCTACTTGCTCGATAAAGGGATAAAAATAGTACGAAATACAGTCTGGGATCAAAACGAAGCACGCCATCGTTCCCTCGTTTCAGTCGGAGCGAAGATATATGCGAAAGCCCACTTGACAAAGATTCTATGGTGGAAATTATGGGAGAGAGAAATCCCTCTGACTGCCGCTGAACAGCAAAAGCTGAATCCACCCAGATAACCTCGAAGCAAAACAAAGTCTCGGCTAAAACTAGGTGTTTTTACCATTTATTTGCGCCAACACCTCTTCAATCCCTCTCATCATCCAGTATCACTCAAACTTTGTTATAATTAATATACAGCAAGTCACGTGAGATCACCTAGTATTTGAGGCCTATCGTTCAAATGTCTTACGTTTTGCTTGCTCGTCACAATTCTCGAATAGATAATATAATCGAAACTCTAGTAAGATTTGTTATTTAATCATTTTGCTATTGAGTTTAATGAGGAGTTATGGATGAGGTCTAAGTTAACCCTTGGATTAATACTACTACTTGCTATCTCAGTTCTAGCCAGCGGATGTGTATGGGACAACGATAAATACACTATTCGAATATCAGGTACTGACGACGTTGAGTTTACAGGGGAATATGGTGGCACCATGTCTGGTGGAAGCCAGCCAGGTGACGGAAGAGATTCGAAGAAAATAAAAGACACCGTGCCTGTTGAGTACACACTGGTAGCAGATGTAGTATGGTGCTCAGTAGAGAAGAACACCAAAGAAGGGACTCTGATAGTAGAGATATTCTTAGAGAATGAATTGATCGCTAGCGATGAGACCACAGATCCATACGGTTCAGTCTCTGTAGAGGCTCATTAGCACCCCAACTTGCATACCAGTTTCCCCATCCCTGTCATGCAGCGATTTCTATTTGGATACACCACTCATCTCGCCAAAATATAACAACAGGGCCTATTCACCTTACAATCGGACTGAACAAAACTTTCTTCACATATTTCACCATTTTTCAAACGCCTCAGGACTTGGCTCAGACCGCTTGACACGGATCACAATAAAGCACTTTTATTTAACATAAGCAGTACACAAGCGATATGGGAAATTAGTCCCAACACATAAGTAATGCAACTGAAGAGGCCACTCCGATAATACTAGGAAATAAGTATAATAGGGGCCCATTTTTGAAGCTAAATGGCGATTCAAGCGGGCTTGCAAAATCAAGTGACATCGGAATATAATACATATCCAAGCACTTCAACCGCGTAAAATTCTGTGGTCGACCTGTTGATCGCCACAATTCTAAAAGTAGGTGGGACATATGATTAGCTCGATTCTTAAAGGTTTTTTGACCATCCCAAGGCTTGTTCTATGGCCAATAGACAAACTCATGACCTTCTTGCACCGTCTGCTATTACGCGTCACTTCCGGAAGACTGGCAGTAATCTATACTCCTGCTTATAATGCATTCTGGCTCCCTATCAGTTTGTACCTAAGAGGAACCAGTTTCATTTACAGAGAGCTATTCACACCTCGCCCATTCCTGGTACTCATCACAATCCCTCTACTTGTGGTGTTCGATATCTTTCGGATGATTGTGCCTAACCCAGACCAAGACGATAAAGACAACAAAGCACAGATCCTTGAATCGTGGCCATACTCCATTGCTGACGTTGCCGCGAAATCTCGAAAACTCCAGAGTATAGTCAGCGGAAACCACTGCCCTCAGTGTCACAAACCTGTAGCAACCCATTGGGAAGTGTGTCAATATTGCGGCGAAAAACTCGAAGGATGCCCATACTGTCAAAAACTCATCTCCACCAGCGCAACACAATGCGCGCACTGCGGGAAGGTTATTCCAGATAAGGTTGGTTCAATACGTCAATGTCACATGTGTGGGGACATGTTAAATCCAGAATGGAAAAATTGTGCCAGATGCGGTGAGCCGATAATTGGTGTTTCTAGAACGGTCGCTAGTGTTTTTTAAAGCAGATATCGTACGTATCCGCAATCACCTGGAAAGAGAGGGAGTCTCAGTTTTCCTCTTCCTCCCCCTCTTCTCCTCCCCCTGTTCGCCCTTCAATATCTGAAACGATCTCCTCCAGCCTGGCCATATTTAGATATGGTTCGACCTTGAAGTCATCGGTCGATATCTCCCCTAAAACCCAATCGAGCACATCCAGTACGTCATGAGCAAAGTCGACATCTTCATCTTCGGATTCTTTTTCAGTACCAGAATCCACGATGAAATCCACAATCTCCACGAGTTCGTCCCTGATTTTATTGATCTCTTTCTCGCTTCTCATTTCCTTACGGCCCCTTTGTTGTCAATCTGTAGATATCACTTACTTGTACCCAACCAAAACAGCGACTTAAGCAACATCATACCTCTTGAACATCAGGGAGCGCAACTTCCACAGATATCGCTTATTGCGAACCGTAATAGCACAAGGTAGAATCTAGGCAATAGATCGTTTAAGGAATTTTATGTATATTCTGGGCACTGCAGGACACGTAGACCACGGGAAATCGACTCTTGTTCAGGCTCTTACCGGCATCGATCCCGATCGCCTGACGGAAGAAAAAGAACGCGGTCTGACCATTGACCTTGGTTTCGCATGGCTTAAGCTTCCCAGTGGAAAAGAAGTGAGTGTTGTTGATGTTCCTGGGCACGAACGATTCGTGAAGAACATGCTGGCTGGTGTAGGGGGAATCGATCTTGCGCTACTGGTCATCGCCGCTGATGAAGGTGTAATGCCTCAAACAAGGGAGCACCTCGCCATTCTCGATCTCCTCAGTATCGCTCAAGGCATCGTGGTCATCACCAAGAAAGATATGGTAGATCAGGAAATGCTTGAACTGGTTACAATGGACGCCGAGGAAGTGGTTTCGGGTACGGTATTGGAAGGTGCGCCAGTCGTCATCACTTCCGCCAAAACTAGAGAAGGATTGGACGAGTTAGTATCCACCATCGACGAACTGCTCGAATCCACCACTCCACGCAGGGACATCGGCAAACCAAGGCTCTCGATCGATCGGGTTTTCACCATGAAAGGTTTTGGCACTGTAGTCACCGGTACGCTCATCGATGGAAAACTTGCCGTAGGTCAGCAAGTGGAAATCTTGCCGAAAGGCCAACGAGTCAACATTCGGGGATTACAGACACACAAACAGAAAATAGAGACAGCTCTACCCGGTAGCCGAGTTGCCGTTAATATGGGAGGTATTGCGGTTGAGGAACTGCAAAGGGGAATGGTTCTTACAACAACCGGATGTCTCGCCCCCACTCGATTCATCGATGTCAGGATACGCGCTGTCTCCGCTCTAGAACAACCGATAACTCATAACAAATCTATTACTTTCCACACGGGCGCAAGCGAAGTGACTGGTAAAATACGGTTATTAGATAAAGACAAACTCATCCCCGGAGAAAGTGGCTGGGCACAATTACTTCTCACCACACCAGTGGCAGTATCACGAAGCGATCTATTCATCATCCGCTCGTCAACAGGCACACTGGGTGGCGGAACCATCATAGATACCAAAGCCCGACGGCACCGCCGCTTCCAGCAAAGCGTTATCGATAGCCTGGAATCCAGAGAGAAAGGGTCCTCCGACGAGATACTCTTAGCCACTCTTGAAGCTAACGAACCTTCCGAATTTCGATCACTTTTTACCTTGTGCAATCTCTCACCTGAGGAATCAGAAAAAGCACTTGAAACACTGACCATAGATAATCGTGTATTGATGTTTGGCTCGAAAGGGCCTCGATCACTGCTTGTATCGATTGGTGGATGGAATCGATTAATAAGTGAGACTCATAAGTCAATCGAGACCTATCATGTTCAGTTCCCTCTACGACTCGGTATGCCCAAGGAGGAACTCAGAAGTCGACTCAAGATCGCATCGCAGCGCTTCAACGACGTTCTGGAGAAACTAGCCAGCGAGGGTATCCTGGTCGAAGAAGGAGCTCTGGTCAAACTCCCATCACACGAAATCATGCTATCCCAAAAGCAACAAAGCCAGGTTGATGCTCTGTTGGCATCCCTTAAGCAAAATCCATATTCTCCAACCGGGGTAGAGCTACCGGAACCGGAACTGTTGAATGCACTCGCTGAAAAGCAGCTTGTTGTAAAAATGAGTGATAATGTTATCTTTGATGCCTCTGCATATAATGAAATGGTTGCACGCGTTATCGACCACCTTAAAGCAAATGGGAAAATAACCATAGCCGAAGTCAGGGACATGTTCACCACCAGTCGCAAATACGCATTGGCGCTTATGGAACATCTCGATGAACAGAAGGTAACCCGGCGCGTCGGTGACGAGCGGGTACTTCGATAATATCAATATCTATCTCAGAGATAACCGACCAATCATTGCTAGCTCTGTGAGAATAAAAACAATGCCTCCGCCTTCTGCACACGCTGAATTCGCCTGGGTCTACAACAAAATATGGGGACCTTACGCTAGCCAGGCCATTCAGGTTCTCGATGATTTGCTCCTGAAGCGGTTACCACCAAAAGCCAGCGTCCTCGATCTCTGTTGTGGAACTGGACAATTGTCAAATTTACTTACGAACCGAGGCTATCAAGTAACCGGGATCGATTCTTCAGATGCAATGATTCAGTTCGCCCGAAGAAACGCACCGAATGCAACGTTCGTTGTGCAGGACGCACGTCAATTCTGCTACCCTGAGAGTTACGATGCGATTGTATCAACCTATGACAGTCTCAATTTTATTACGATCCAGGAAGAACTGATCGATGTTTTCCAAAATGTAATTTCCTCGCTCAAACCGGGAGGATGGTTTCTATTCGACTTGAACACCGAAAGTGGGTATCTGGACCACTGGGAAGATGGCACATTCGAGGTAGTCGAAGATGATCATGTTTGTATTGTGCATTCAAACTATGATGTTGAGCAACGAAGTGCACAATTTGATGTTACCATTTTTCGTTTGCATGATGTTTGGCAACGCTCTGACCTGTCTCTCATTCAGCGGTGCTATTCGGAAGAACAGGTTACCAGAGCGCTTGAAATTGCTGGATTTGAGAATATTTTGGTTCATGGGTATCATGATGAAACAGGCCTGACTGAACTGAATACAGAAAGTGAAAGGGCCTATTTTATATGTCGCAAGCCCTAGTAAAACAGCGGATGAAAAAGGAAACGAAGATCGCACTTTTCCTTCTGTTTCTTTCCCCTGCAATGGGAGAGTTAATGTCCGGTTCAGCTCCACCACTTGAGTTCTTCAATCCCATTGTATTGCTAATACTAGTGTTATTGTATGGTTGCGGCACACTACTTATCAGAGAGGCGAAAGCAAGGTGGGGATTGCAATGGAGCATTGTCTTTCTAGCTATCGCTTATGGAATAATCGAAGAAGGCCTCATGGTAAAATCATTTTTCAATCCTGAATGGATGGATTTGAACGATTTATCTGAGTATGGTGAATTTTTGGGTGTTCAATGGGCTTGGACTATTATGCTTACGATCTATCATGCTACGATAAGCACATTGATTCCCATCGCAATCACTGAGTCACTCT
>CAZWIP010000034.1:5267-11279 GCA_964634125.1 uncultured Dehalococcoidia bacterium | reverse complement strand
GAGTATAAAGGCAAGCCATTACTCGGAAATAGAGGACTGAAACTTGCATTCGCTGGCCTTATCTTAATAACTATTCTGGGGATGATTTTCTCCGGGACTGAAGAAGATGGCGATATAACTCCGTATTACCCCAATCCATTGCTCCTTATATTTAGTTTTTTGGTCGTACTTTCCCTCATCTGGCTGGCCTTTAATTACCGAAATAGCCGAATTTTAACTGGCAATATGAAATTACTTTCCCCGCTTATCTTTGGCATCGCTGGTTTTCTCTTCCAAGCACTCAACCTAATTGTTCCTTATGCACTGGCAGATAATGATGTGCATGCTGGAATATCACTTTCTTTTCAAATGTTACTGGCTGCGAGTGCAATATTCTTTATGATATTCCAACTTTTTCATGATAACTTGTCAATACGGCATATAATTACTCTCATCTCCGGTTCTGTTCTATTTTTCCTCATATTTGGTCCTTTGGCCGGATTTGCTCAAGGAATGCTGGCCGTTAGCATTATTGGATTAGGTTTGTTAATTTGGTGGAGGAAAACCGTGTTGAAGATACAGGATAGAGGAATATCATGAAGCAGTTTGTGTTCATCATCGTTGTTCTCATAATTTCTACAGCAATCCTAACAGCTTGCGAAGAGAAGGAATCCCCCACATTGATCGATCAGTCGCCCACATTTCCGGGGCAAACCAGATCTTTCGCTCTTGGATTCACCGATTTCCCTTACGCTGCAACTTCTGAAGCATACCAAGAAGGTTACGAGATTATCCGGAACGACGCTGACCTTGCCGTGATGCACTTCGACGATGGAGTGCCCTGGCAGGCCGCCTTTGATCGACAAGACTATTCTGTTGATATCAGTAATGAACTTAAAAGTAAGACGGCTCTCATACCCAGAGGTCATTTGGTGTACCTCGCTATAACTCCACTCTCATTCGAAAGGAATGATATCGCTGACCACAAGGGAGGCGAGGATACTCAGTGGCGATCCAAACTTGACGATCCTGACGTCATCACAGCTTATACAAACCACGCAAAGAGCATGATCGAAACGTTTTCTCCAAACTATTTCGCATACGCCATCGAGGCGAATATGTTCCATAGCAATGATCCGGAACGATGGGATGAGTTTGTTACACTGGCCGCTACTGTCTATGGAGAAATAAAGGACACCTACCCAACCCTTCCGGTTTTTATCACCATTCAGGCTGATATCTTCCATCAGTATCCCGAAGTACAATCAGAAGCCCTTATCCAGATACTTCCTTATACCGATTTCATTGCAATCAGCACATACCCATATATCTTCGGTGATTCTCCCGATTCTATCGCATCCGACCATTTCACAGCAATTACTGATCTCGCACCAGAGAAACCCTTCGCTATAGCAGAGACCGCATGGCCGGCAGAAGACATCAGCGATCCGTACCCCGTCATCATTAAGGGAAGCGAGTCAGCACAACTTGCCTACGTTGAGCGTTTAATCAAAGAATCCACTGACAAAAAAGCTGTTTTCATCACCTGGTTCTTCACCAGGGATTTCGATGAATTCTGGGAAGCTCAGTTGAAAGATAACCCAATCGCACCTACTATTCGGCTATGGAAAGACACCGGACTCTATGATGAGGACGGTAACCCCAGGCCAGCTCTTGGACTCTGGAAAGATACTCTCGAATTGAAAAGACAAATGTGAGGTACATGTAATGGAATCGATGATTGAAGCCATCCACAAACGTAAATCCGTCAGGACTTATACCGACCAACCCATCGAAAAGGAAAAGAGAGAGAAAATACTTGACTTGTTCCAACAGGATCAGTACGGCCCGTTTGGGAATAAAGTTCGGTTCAAACTCATTGATCTCGACACCATGCAGCAAAAAGAGGTGAAAACACTCGGAACCTATGGATTCATAAATGGCGCAAAACTATTTATTGTGAGTGCTGTTAAAGAGGGTGCCAGAGCAATGGTCGACGTTGGTTATTGTTTTGAGCAAAGCATCCTCTCGGCAACGAACATCGGACTGGGGACGTGCTGGATGGGAGGTACGTTCAAACGGGCCAGTTTCTCCAAACAGATCAACGTTTCCCCTGACGAGGTTGTCCCGATTGTCAGTCCCATCGGTTATGCACATGATAAAAGAACCCTCAGAGATAAGGCACTCCGTCGGATGGCAAAGGGGGATACGAGGAAGCCATGGCCGGATTTGTTTTTCAATGGTGATATGAACTCTGCCCTCTCAAATGATTCAGCTGGTGAATATACAACAGTCCTTGAATGCGTCCGATTGGCGCCTTCCGCTACCAATTTTCAACCCTGGCGAATCATTAAAGAAAGCGACAAAGATATCTTCCACTTATATTTGAAGCGAACCAAAGGGTATAATAAAGCACTTAATGTTGCAGACTTACAGATGATCGATATGGGAATTGCTATGTGCCACTTTGAGCTTGCTGCTCAAGAGAGTGGTATTGCGGGAAAGTGGGAAGATCAAAAGCCAATTAAAGATATGGGGAATATTGAGTATATCATCAGTTGGATACCGTTTTAGCTAAGCAGGCACGCTGAACTGATCGATGATATTACCTTCAAGATCGTAAGCTGTGATTTCTATTTCTTCGTCGGTGGTTTTTACGCAAACATAATGTAGTGTTTTAATAGTCTTATAACGAGTGACTTCTCCAATGTTATATCCACATTCCTCTTCAAGCTCATCGAAATCCGCAAGACCGCGAAGGTGCCCACCTGATCCGCCCGTTGTGACTTGCATCAGTCCACGATAACCAAAGCTGGCATACGAATGTTCGTGACCGTTAAACACAACATCTACCCCATTTTCAACTAGAAGATTAGCAAGCCTATCCCTCAGTTCAATATCTCTATCCATCGAACTGCCTAAATGATCGTCTAAAGAGTATAGAGGCGCATGTACAAACACAAAAAGATGTGGTTTGTTGTTTTCGCCGAGGTCATTTTCGAGCCATGCCATTTGTTGTTCAGAGATTCGGCCTTCGTAACCCGGCATGAAGCCATCCAGGATTGTGAAATGGCTATCCGCTGTTTCAAAAGAGTAATAAGTGTCCGCAGTATCAAATATTATGTCCTTGGTAACTTCCCATCCTTTACCTGCTGCATCGTGATTACCCATCACAGGCCACCATGTTATATTCAGTTCCTCCATATCACTCAAGAAATACTCGGCCTGATCTTCAACATCCATCGCCAAAGCACTATCCCCAACATAAAAATCGCCCACGTGGAACGCCATTGGCACATCGATTTCGTTAATTAAACGCAGCATGTTATCAAATACGGGAGCCACCGGCCATACATACCCGAAACTTCCTTGAGAATCACCGAATACTACAAAGTCGGCTTCAACATCCGATGGTGCTTGTATGTTTGGAGGTAAGGATTCATTTATCTCTGCCGCAACAAAGTGCGGCGTTGCTATTATGAAACATATTACCGCTAGAAGTATAATGGGCCATTCTCTCCACAACAAACTTCTAAAGCTTACCGTTGAGTCCCTTCCACTGGTCCCCATCAAGTTTTCCCCTTTATCAACCATAAGTTACTAAGCATGAATACACGTATAATGAAAGAAATTTTGGAAATGAATTGCGAGTGATTGCTCTGCTGGTTTCCCTGGCAACATTCTGGTTGTTCACTAATTTCCTGCTTACTTCAAGTGTAGTGGATTAGTGCTCAACAACAGAACGTGGCCAACACTTAATAAGATAGTGGTCCTTACCCAAAAATACACGGGGGATTTCAGTAGGGTGAAACAGGAGAAATAACTGAAGGATGGATAGGGTTATCTGTTAGGGGTAAACATGCAGGACCTAAGTAATGGTACATTATGACTAAAAATCTCTTTTTTGAGGAGGGTCTACAGTCTCAATTTAGACTTAATCAGCGTTATCAAAGCGAAGGTCAATCTGGTGGCGGGCTCGTTAGACATTGTTTTACTTTAGCTACCACCACCGGCAGCACTTCTCCGATAGCTTCTTCAAATCGGAGATGACACCGAGTATCAAGTGGAGTTTTACCTTGATTAATAATTACAAGCCTGGCTCCTGCCGCAAGACCTATTTGGGGCATATCAGCAGCCGGGAAGACTGTCAGACTTGATCCCACAACTACAAACAGGTCACTGAGTTGTGAATGTCTTTCTGCTTCTCTTACTTCTTCCTCCGGCATTGAGTCGCCGAAATTTACAACACTGGAAGCTAAAATCCCTTCGCATATGGGGCAGGTGTGAAGATCGGGGAAATTATCACACTTGAACCCACAACCCCGACATCTAAGCTTGGTGACATTGCCATGAAGCTCTGCTATTAACTCGTCACGAATTCCTGATGCTAGATGCAGATTATCGACGTTTTGTGAAATGAGGAACGCGAGTCTGCCCAATTCCTGTAATTCAAAAATGGCCAAATGTGATGCGCTCGGTTTAGCCTCAGCCCAGTCGAACTCAACTGGACCCATTCCTTTATCCCGCCTGGTCCAAACTCCATCCGGCCCTCTGAAATCAGGCAAACCAGACTCTGTACTAATACCAGCGCCTGTAAATAAAACGGTATGCTGTGCTTCTACAATCCACTGTGCCAGCAAATCGATACGTTGTTCCAAATCGAGACTTGCAGACGACATCTACAGAATTCCAATCACCCAGCCTTCTATTATCGCTTGTGCTTTCTCGTCATCCGAAAGGTCAGGGATAAAGTAATCGTGAAGTTTATCCTGATCATCCATGGCCATTGCCCAGTTGACGCAAGCCAGAGCATCCTGTTCATGTGACTTTTCACTTTTGTTATAGAGAGAGGGGTACCATTCAACTAGACAGTGCGTAGAACCATCCGGTTCCCATCCATCGAAAGGCCAACAGTGTAGGGGGACCTTTTGCTGAACACAGGTTGTCTGGATTTGAAACAGGTAAGGTATGCCGCATAGACTCTGCAGTCCAACCGTCCCATTTCCACCAATTTTAAAAATCGACTTCAAACCCGACCCTCTCTTTTCTGTCAAACGGTACTCATTAAAATCAGCCTTCGAAAATGGAAATTTTGGATCAGTGGATTGAGCAAAACCCGGTCCCCAGAAAGGGCCACTACTTGTACCCAAACTATAGGCAAGTTTTTTATTGACCAGGCCCGCCCAATCGCGAGCATTTGGCTCTGGCTTCTCCGTAATTGGAGGCAAATTGGCAATGCCATTGACCAGACCTGAGGTCATACTTGACCATATCTCAGGCTGTCCTGTAAGCGTATACCAGAAATTTTTTGGAAAGGAATAGGAGAAATCAAAACCACATAATACTCTCTTTCCCTTGGCGTTGTGGTGAAGGAGACGTTGTAAAAGAAAAAGGACCACTTCAAACCTGGTGAAGCGGTCCTTAATGGTATCGGGGGTCGTACCACGCTGGGCCTCAACTACCGCAATGCTGGACTTCTGTCTCACAGTATCCTTGGACCCGCTAAAATCTACGGCAATATATACATCAAAAAAAGGCATTAGACTCCTTATGAAGAAATGCCGCCCGAGCTAGATGCGCGGTACGTGGAATGATGATGCTACTTCTAGCCTTTACCGATTCTAAACACCTTGGTGCCACATTTAGGGCAAACACCCTGAGTAGCCGGTTTTCCGTTCTTCATGGTGATCTTCTTGGGATTCTTGATTTCCTTCTTGGCCCGGCACTTCATGCAATATGCTTCCATTCGTGCACCTCCTTTTCCGTGAAGGATAATACATTCGTGGTACGATTGTCAATACCTTAGCGCACGTTCGCCACCGAATTTCGCAAGATTCCAATGTTTTCGATCGTGATTTCAACGGTATCACCAGCACTCACGCGACCTATCCCGGAAGGTGTTCCAGTTGCAATCACATCTCCCGGGAGCAATGTCATTACCCCAGAAATGAAACTAACAATCTCAGGTACAGCGAAAATGAGGTCGCTTGTTCGAGCAGATTGCCTCAATTCACCATTCAGGTATGTTTCGAT
>CAZWIP010000034.1:0-5167 GCA_964634125.1 uncultured Dehalococcoidia bacterium | reverse complement strand
TGAGGTCGCTTGTTCGAGCAGATTGCCTCAATTCACCATTCAGGTATGTTTCGATCCATGGTCCTAATGGAGCAAACGTGTCATATCCTTTGGCCCTGGTCCACTGGACATCATCTCTCTGATTGTAACGTTCGGATACATCGTTAAAACACGTGTATCCGAATATGTAGTCAGCAACTTCACTTTCAGCTACTGCTTTGGTGCGTTTTCCGATAACTACTCCCAGTTCGGCTTCATAGTCCACACGACGAGATTCCGGAGGTAAAACAATCTCATCATCCGGACCAATTACTGCTGTGGAGGGTTTGAGGAAGATTAGCGGTACTTCGGGTATAGGCAAATTGGTTTCTTCGGCATGACGACGATAGTTTAATCCGAGACACACAATTTTAGAGGGCTTACACGGAGCGAGCAATTTCACTTCTTTCAGATTATGTACACTGTCATCAAATACAAACGATGAATCGTAACGTTTAAACTTTGAGAAAGGACTACCCTTCAAGCCTTTTACAATGTCCCCATCCAACACACCGTATTTTGCTTTGCCCTGAGAAGAGAATCTGACTATCCGCATGTTATTTTAGGCTTTTTTACTTTGCACAAGATTTTGCGCCTCGTCCATTACACGCTGTGCCGTAAACCCAAACTGCTCATATACAACCTTCTGGGGAGCAGAAGCACCAAATCGAGAAATACCAATAATAACGCCTTCAGGACCGACATATCGATCCCATCCCAACGGCACACCTGCTTCTATCGATATCCTTGCCGTGATATGAGAGGGCAGCACTTCTCTTCTATACTCCTCTGATTGTGCCTCGAATAATTCCCAGGAAGGTAACGATACTACCCTTGCTTTTACCCCTTTTTCCTGTAGTAGTTGCCCTGCCTCCAACGCGATATGAACCTCACTCCCGGTACCGATGATAATTACGTCAGGCGAAGTGGACGCTTCCCACAACACGTAGCCACCACGTCTTAGCCCACTTGCTGAAGCAAGTGTCTTTCGGTCAAATATCGGTAGGCTTTGTCTGCTCAGTGCCATGGCTGTCGGGCCATCTTTACGCTCTAATGCAAATCTCCAAGCTTCAGCCGTCTCGGTTGCGTCAGCCGGTCGAATTGTCACTAGACCAGGTATCGACCTAAGACCAACAATATGTTCAACGGGTTGGTGTGTCGGTCCATCCTCGCCAACTGCGATCGAATCATGAGTGAATACAAATATCACCCTTAATCCCATGAAAGCAGCAAGACGCACTGGCGCACGCATATAATCATAAAATGCTAGAAAAGTAGAGGCGTAAGGTATCACCCCACCATGGAGAGCCATCCCGTTAGCTATCGCACCCATCGCATGTTCACGAATCCCAAAGTGCATATTATGGCCAGCGTGATTATCTTCACCGAATTCCCCTCGATCTTTCATTACAGTCTTGGTAGAAGGCGATAGATCGGCAGACCCACCTACGAGAGCATGAAGATTAGGAGCTATTGCATTGAGTACCTGTCCTGAAGCAGCTCGTGTAGCAATCGGCTTTCCCTGCCCCACAAACATATCACCAAGAGACTGATCCCACCCTTTTGGAAGATCACCTTTTAATTCACCCGCCAGCTTTTCAGCTTCTTGAGTGTATTTGTTACCGTATGCCTGAAGTTTGTTTTCCCACTCCTCCTGCTGCCGTTTCCCTCTTTGTTGTGCCTCTCGCATACGTTCGAGTGCTTCATTAGGAATAAAAAATGGCTCACTACTCGGCCATTCCATGTTCCCTTTAGTCAAGCGAACTTCTTCCTCACCCAACGGTTCGCCATGGACTCCAGCAGTTCCAGCTTTGTTTGGGCTCCCATACCCGATTGTTGTCTTACATATAATTAAGCTGGGCCTATCGATTTCCGCCCTCGCTTCCTGAATCGCATTCTCAATAGCATCCAAATCATTGCCATCAACAGGACCCAGCACCTGCCAGCCATAAGCTTGAAATCGCTTCCCTACATCCTCTCTGAAGGTGATATCGGTATTCCCCTCAATAGAAATATCATTGTCATCATAGAGATACACAAGTCTGCCGAGTTTGAATGTCCCTGCCATTGAAGCCGCTTCTGCCGTAATACCCTCTTCCATATCTCCATCTGAGACAATGGCATAGATGTAATGATCGAATATTTCATATCCGGTACGATTATAATGCTCGGCCAATATACTTTGAGCGATAGCCATTCCCACTCCATTAGCAAATCCCTGTCCCAGTGGCCCCGTTGTTGCTTCCACACCAGGAACCAACCCATACTCCGGATGTCCAGGAGTTTTGCTACCCCATTGACGAAATTGCTTGACGTCATCTAGAGAGATATCATATCCCGTGAGATGAAGTAGCGCATAAAGCATTGATGAGGCATGCCCCGCTGACAGAATAAACCGATCCCGATCAGGCCACTTGGGATCCAATGGATTATGCTTTAGAAATCGATCCCATAACACATAGGCCATCGGAGCCATCCCTAGCGGTGCACCGGGATGTCCTGAATTCGCCTTCTGGATAGCATCGACTGCTAGAAAGCGGATCGAGTTAATGCATAGTTCGTCAAGTTTAGACATGGCAGTGTTCTACTCCTTATCTTTGGTTAATCGAGGATCACCTCATCTTGATATTCAGGCACAGTTACATCCCAACCGGTCCTTTCCGAAATCAAATCTGCAAAGCTCTGGGCAGCGTCAGCCTCGCCATGCGTCACAAAAACGCGCCTGGGTGGTTTCTTTAGAGCTTTTACCCACTCAAGCAACTCTTCTTTATCAGCATGAGCTGAAAAACCTCCGACCTGAGCGATTCTAGCTTTAATTTTGCGTTTCTTCCCTAATATTCGAACATCACGTGCTCCATTGATTATGTGCCTACCCACTGTCCCAAAGGCTTGATACCCTACAAAAAGTATGGTGCTCTCCTTTCGTGAGATATTGGAAACCAGGTGATGTTTGATCCTGCCGCCGTTACACATGCCGGAACCAGCAATAATCATAGACGTCCCTTTAATATGATTGATAGCCTTGGATTCTTCAGTTGACTTCACCATCACCAAACTGGGGAAATCAAAGGGAGACATCCCTTGATGCAGTCGCTTGCTCATTTCATCATCGAAGTATTCCGGATGAGCCTTAAATACTTCCGTCACTCTCACTGCCATGGGACTATCCAAGAATACCAGTATGTGCGGAATTCTATCCTGGATTAGCAATTCATTCAGATAGTACAATATTTCCTGAGCGCGCTCGATAGCAAAGCTGGGAACAACAATGTTGCCTCCGGCTTTATGTGTGGAATTTACAACCTCAGCAATTTTCTCAGGTATGTCCTCCGCGTCCGGATGGATCCTATCACCATATGTAGACTCGATAAGAACATAGTCGGCTGAATCCACCAGGGTAGGGTCTTCCAGAATTGGTCTATCCGGCCTCCCTATATCTCCAGAAAATACAACGATGCGCTGCTCTCCATCGATCGTAAATTTAATTTTTATTATCGATGCCCCTAAGATGTGACCCGCATCTACAAAAGTGGCTTCAATCCCGTCTGCTACCTGAACTGGTTCACGATAGTCCACCGGTGAAAACAGAGTTATCGCCTTCTTAGCGTCCTCTGTTGTGTAAAGAGGATCTTCCGGATGTGGACCTGTTCTTCCTTCTCGTTCATGCCTTCTTTTTTTGAAAGCCGCATCTTCCTCCTGCAAATGGGCCGAATCCAGCAGTGCTATCTGAGCAATTTCAGAGGTAGCAGATGTGCAATATATCTTACCTTTGAACCCATCTTTTACCAACTTCGGTATGAGCCCAGCATGATCAACATGGGCATGGGTAAGCAGCACAGCATCTATGGTATCGGGAGGAACTGAAAACGGTTCCCAGTTTCTCGACTTGAAGTCCCGTTCTTGATAGAGCCCACAATCAACCAGAAACCTGCTACCATTAGCTTCCAGCAAATACCTGGAACCAGTAACGTTCTTTGCAGCCCCTAGAAACCTCAATTTTACATGCATGCTAATTCTCCAAACCAAATTTAGTAACACACTCGATGGAAAGATGTGTAGGGACTACAGATTGGAGCACACGGTCCATGAAGGGGGACTTGATAAATCATCACTGCCGCAGAGCCTTCATCCCCACGATTTCCTGCTTGAGGTACCAACTCTGCACAATCTCTACCACGTTTTCAGGATCATCACAAACCCGTAATAGATCTATATCCTCTTCAGAGATAAACCCACTGGCTAGTACTGTGTCCACCAGCCAATCCAAAAAACCCCGCCAGTATTCACTTTTGAACAATATCACCGGAAATGGTCGTATCTTAAATGTCTGTATGAGAGTGAGTACTTCAGATAGCTCATCCATTGTGCCCAGTCCACCAGGCATAATGATGAAGGCTGTTGCATATTTTACCAGCATCACTTTACGTACGAAGAAATGGTGAAATGTAATTGATCTTGTGGTATAAGAATTGGGAAACTGTTCAGTTGGAAGCTGGATATTCAATCCCACTGATGTGGCCCCAGCCTCGAACGCTCCTTTGTTGGCTGCTTCCATCACGCCAGGACCGCCCCCTGTGATAATCGCAAATCCTGTCTTTCCCAACCGACTGGCAATTTCCACTACTTCTGAGTAGAGGGGATCACTTTCTTTTAGCCGAGCCGATCCGTATATCGTGACTGCCGGCCCTATATCGGAGAGATCATCAAATCCTTCTATCAGCTCCCCCATAATCCTGAACATACGCCAGGATTCTTCTTTGGCCAGATCATTGATTTCATATTCCTGTACCATTTGGACCTCCGGTGGCAACGCATAAAGAAATTACCACATCCGAGAGTCATTGTAGCATCAGTTACAGGGGCTGAACAAGGTAATTCTGTCGACCCAAACCCACCATTAAACTATGGAGTGAAAAAACTGTAGAGGCGATCCTGTCGGGACGTCTCAATTGTCCTATTTGAAAATGGGGCTCCGCTATTCTCGATGGCTGCTCTCAATCCGGCAAGAAGACGCCCCACCGGGGAAGTCTCTACAGATGTGAGATATCAGGAATATGGCAATCCTGCATCTCGGACTTCCAGCCTGCCGGTTTTCATATTACTCCGGCAATTAAATAGTATCAGTTGGTAGCATAGGCAATCTTGGGAT
>CAZWIP010000033.1:0-19353 GCA_964634125.1 uncultured Dehalococcoidia bacterium | reverse complement strand
ATAGGGTTATTGTCTCGATGGGAAATGCGTAGCACTGATGAAAGTATCGTGGAAACCGGGCTCAGCCGTCAATTCAATATACTCGACCCCGCGAGCCACGTTGTCGGCCTCTTGTCGTTTTTCCTTGTTTAACAGTGCCATTCGAGCGCCGTCACCGGCAGCATTACCGATTGAATAGATATTCTCTATGTCAACCTCTGGAAACATGCCGATTGCCAATGCCCTTTCGCGGTCGATTACCGTGCCGAATGCCCCAGCCAGGATTACCTTGTCTGGCCGATCGATATTCAGTCGACGCAGCATCAGTTGTGCTCCTGAATTGATAGCAGCCTTAGCAAGTTGAATAGCGCGCACATCTTTCTGGGTTATTGTAATATCTTGATTAATTGCGGTTTCGTGAGCCCAGGCAATGACGAACTCAGGTTTTCTATCCTGATCGAGTCGTAATCGTGGTGAATTTAACGTCTTGTCAAAGCTGCCATCTTTCTTGACAAGCCCTGCTACGAATAATTCAGCCACGGCATCTATGATGCCCGAGCCACAAATTCCACGCGCATTGTTCTCCTCCGCTGGCATTTCTGTATTCCATTTTTCAGACCCGATAACAGTGAATCGCAAATCGAATGTCTGCGGAGTAACTCTAACTCTATCGATCGCTCCGGGGGCAGCGCGCATTCCAAATTTGATATTCGCACCCTCGAATGCCGGGCCTGTAGCACATGAAGCAGAGAGCAGCCGCTTACGATTCCCTAAAACAAGTTCGCCATTGGTACCGATATCGATTATTAACAGGATCTCATCTTGGTTATAAGGTTCCTCAGCGATGAGTACACCTACGTTGTCAGCTCCAACAAAACCTGCCTCAATTGGCAAGACATGAACGTTGGCAGAAGGTAAGATTCCAAGCGCGAGATCGCGAGCCTTCCTGTTTACTGATTGTATTATCTCTGGTTCGAATGGCCAAAATGCCAGCCCAGAAATATCTAGTCCCAGAAAGATATGGTGCATCACAGTGTTGCCCACAACTGCTGTTTCCGCAATATCATCAGGGGTCAATCCTGCTTGAGAAGTAATGTTGTCAATCATTTGGTTCAGTGCACCGATTATGCAGTCGTTGAGTTCAGCGAGGCCATTAGTGTGGGATTTGGCGTAACTGATGCGTGTCATGATGTCCTCTCCGAACTGGATTTGAGGATTCATCATCGATTCAGTGGCCAGGTTCTCGCCAGTGACTAAATCACACAGATACCCTCCGACAGTTGTGGTCCCGATGTCTATCGCCAGGCCGTATGCGTTCTCATGGTGTCCTGACTCAACGCGGATTACTTCTGTGTTATCCCAGACCGTGATGGTAATTCCTCGATCATTATTCTGAGATAGATTTGAGAGAGTCTCTACAACAGAATTATCAACAATTACATCGTGTAGTTTAAATCGATCCGCTAATTCAGCCGATAGATTGCCTTTTGAGTTTTCTGCGCTATTGATCTCGGTAGGAGCAATATCAAGGAAGTACTTGCGGATGGCAGGCACAATATTGACAGTTTGGTTACCTGATGGTTTAAGGACAATCTGCTCACCTGGGCGGCTTTCCTCTGGAACAAAAATGGCCAGGTTTCCATGTATTCGAGCCTGGCACGCGAGCCGTTCATTTGGGCGCAGGCCAAAATCTTGAGCGTATCGTTTCTCGATATCGGTCAGGGCAGATAGGTGGTCAACCGTTGAAACGATGCCGTGTTCGCTACCTTCAAGAACCCGGATTTTACATTTCCCGCAAGACTCTTTACCACCACAAATACTTTCAATACCTTGACCGATTAATTGCGCTGCTTCGCGGATAGTTGTCCCTTCGTCAATTTGGCCTCTACGTCCGGATGGCAGGAACAAGATATCATACTGCTTCATTCCAGATTCTCAAAAACTGTGATCTTTTTGTGACAAGTTATCTATTGAGCTACATAGCCACCATCAACGGCCAAAGCATGACCGGTGACAAAAGATGCATCATCAGAACAAAGCCATATAATACACTCGGCTACTTCCCGTGGCTGACCAATTCGTCCAACCGGTGCTTGGTTATTCAAAATATCAATAATATCGGGGATAACCTCAATTACCGACTCGACCATCGAAGTATGAATCACACCCGGGCAGACAGCATTTACCCGAATACCCTGGGTACCATATTCAAGTGCTGCTGACTTGGTAAGCCCGACAACACCATGTTTGCTGGCTACATAGGGGGCTTGAGCCGGAAACCCAACAATACCTGCCATTGATGCAGTGTTTACAATGGATCCACCACCTTGATTGAGCATGTGAGGAACCTCGTATTTCATACAAAGCCAAACGCCTTTGAGATCAATATTTACAACTTGATCCCAATCTTTTTCATCCAGATCAATACTGGCAACTATTGGACCGCTCACCCCGGCATTATTAGCAGCACAATCCAGGCGGCCATATGTCTCAATTGTTTTATTTACCATTGATTCAACGTCGGATGCTATGGATACATCAACTTTGACAAACATAGCTTCACCACCGCCCTCCTTGATTAGTCGGACTGTCTCCTCACCACCATCAACGGCGTAATCAGCCACCACAACCTTGGCACCTTCTCGTGCAAATGCCAATGCAGTGCTCCTTCCTATCCCTGCAGCTGCTCCTGTAACGAGGGCCACTTTTTCATTGAATTTGCTCATTTTTCACTACCTTCGAACTAAAATTAAGTTTTGGGACTATTTCACTATATACTACGTCTTGTATATATCCCAGTCAAGTAATCACGAAACTGATGAGGTTCAACAATTACGGCTAAAACCAAACCATACAGAAGAATCCCAAAATTGATAGGCGTTTTACCGCATATTTGATAATTCCCCAAAACTGGATTTTCAGCACAGAAGTTATATAATTGTTGAAATAAAACGGTTGATTGCATCATTATGTAAAATATACAATGATTGACTTGACAATTACTCTGGCAGAATGTTAGAATCGCCCAAAATATGAAGACCTCAGAGTTGCACTTCGACCTCGGCCTCCTGCCTTGCCACCGGAATTTGACAAGCAGAAGAATACAGATAAAGAACATAGTTTCGAAAAGTTGAGTTTCCCTATCTTAAAAAACAAAATAGTATATATCATGTGCAATTCTTAGGGTGATACAGAATAGTAATTTCCCCTTAAAGCGTAGCTTTGACTAGTAAATTGTAATGCGAAATAAAAAGACTCCGGTAAAACTGTCTAGAGGAAACGAGGATACGCTTCCTAAACTCCTCATTCGGAACTGCAAGCATTGGGGTTATAATCGTGTTGCATTGCGTAAGAAGGAACAGGGAGTTTGGAAAGAGCATAGTTGGCAGGACTGCTGTGATAGGGTGAAGGCTGTTTTCAATGGACTGTTGGATTTAGGTCTTAACACTGGCGAAATGGTTGCCATCATAGGTGATAATGCCCCAGAGTGGTTCCAATGCCAGCTAGCAATTCAAGCATGTGGTGGAACAGTAGTGGGCGTCAATCCGGTTCGTACAACTGAGCAAACAAAACTCATCATGGAACGTGCACAACCGAAATTTGCATTTGTACAGGATCAGGAACAAGTGGACAAACTCTTGGAAATAAAACATCAACTTCCATCACTTGAAAAGATTATTTATTGGAATGAAAAAGGACTTAACCATTATCCTGACACTTGTCTTATAAGCTTTGACACATTCGTAAGACAGGGTGAGGAACCTTCCAAAAACTCCGCCACAAATTTCGAAGGAAGTTTGAATCAGTTAAATGGCAATGATATTGCAATGCTTCTTTGTGTGTGGAAGAGTTCTGATACAGTTGAACTATTGTCAGCATCACATAATCTTATCATTTCATCTGGCGAGACTGCCCTCTCTTCGAATCCTGTTGGGGATATGAACGAGTATGTGTGCGTTATGAATCCGGGGTGGTTTTTTGAACAAGTACTGGGCTTCGGTATTTCACTATTAACAGGGAGAAGGCTTAATTTTGCTGAGAGTGGTGAGACTGCTGAAGAGGATTTAAGGGAAATATCGCCGCATAGTCTGGCCTACCCTTCGCAAATGTGGGATCAGCTCTCGGTAGCCATGCAATCAAACATGGCTGGTGGAACCGGACTAAAACGAATGTTTTTCAATCGAGGGTTGTCAAATGGATTCCGAGAGACCGATGCCTTACTCAAGGGGAAAAGAGTAAACCCAATAATTGAATCAGCTAGTTTGTTTTGGGAACATATTGTATTTAGAGCGTTGAGAGATAAACATGGATTGGATAGAACAAAAGTTGCTTATGCAGCCGGAGGAATAGTCGCTCCGGAGACTCTCAGGTTCTTCCACTCTATAGGAGTAAATCTGAAGCAAATATTTGCTTCAATTGAAGAAGGTGTCGTGTTCGACGATCCCGGAGATTGCAGAATAGAGCAATGATTTGACGGATAGCATAAGTCGATATGAACAAATGACAAAAGTGGTAGTGAGTGAGTTAGAAACCCCGCTCATTTTCTCCAATTAGAGAAGTAGTAAAGATGGATGCTCAAAAATACGCCATAAGAAGATTAGTTGGCTTGCCTGGAGCAAGTATACGTATCCTCCTTGAAAAGGCGAAGAATAGCGCATTTATAGCAGCAATGGCAATAGCTGTTGTGATTGCTATTGTTTTGGTAATCCTATATTGTGGCGTCCCGGGACTTTTCAAAGTCCTGACTGGCGATGGAAGGGACAAACTTACCGGGGCTCTTTTAAGTGGTCTGATGTGGGGAGGCATGTATTCTATCATGGCTCTAGGCATGGTAGTGGTTTATAAGGCCACCAGGGTCCTTAATATGGCTGCGGGCGGGATGCTGATGTTCCTCACCTTCTTGGCTTGGTGGCTATTAGCAGTTGGGGATAACCAATCCTTTGTGATTATTACCTTGGGCCTTGTTATAGCTGTCATGGCTCTTAGGATTTCCAATAGGAGACAGTTTGGGCAATTCGGGATAACATTTGGGATTTGTGCTGTGGTAGGAGCCTTTATTTTTGTGTGGGGAGGATTAAGTGGTGACCATCTCACCTATTGGTGGTTACGCATTGTTGGATTATTTATTCTAGTCTTAGCTGCAGTAGTTGTTGGATTGAGTAGTGATCGTCTAGTGTTTAGGGGGATGATTGGCGCAAATCCCCTGATGATCTTTATGTTATCTGTCTTTTTTGGCTTCCTGTTACTTCATGGACTCTGCGTCCTAGTGTTCGAGGGTAAATCACAAATAATGCCCAAAATCTTCCCTGAAGGCACGATTGCCGTAGGTAATTACCAGCTTCCATGGGATCTTTTATGTGCTTTTATAACTGGCACAGTATTATTCTTGATTTTTGTTCTCCTCTTCAGATACACCAAAACTGGTCTTGCTATGAGGTGCGTATCTGAAGATAGTGTTGTAAGTCAAAGCTTGGGCATTTATGTTAAGAGAGTCTATGCTATTGCATGGGTTGTTGGGGCCTTGACAGCAGCCATCGGTGGTATTTTGCTGGCCGTTAAAACCGCTGTATATAGTGAAAGCGGCGGGATGGGTAACTATGCTCTCTTCAGAGCTCTGCCGGTAATGATACTTGGTGGCTTGGAGTCTATTGGTGGATGTTATCTTGCAGCGTTAATCGTGGGATTGGCAGAACAGCTTTCGGGTGCCTATATTGATCCCTACATCCCACAGTTCAGAGCCATCATGCCATATGTTCTTTTGTTGGTGATAATAGTTATTAGACCGCATGGTCTGTTCGGGCTGAAAGGAATAAGGCGAATTTAATTATGTTACAAGGCGGAGTTTTCAGTAACAAGTATGCATCAGAACTGAAGGTTTTCAAAACGCCGACTCAGTGGTTGCTATTACTGGTGGTTCTACTGGTTTTCTTGTTACTTGTTCCTCACATAGCTTCTCCTTACTGGCTGACAAAACTTATAATAATTGGAATACACATCATAGTGTTGCTTGGGTTGCATATCCTAGTTGGACTTACCGGATTGGCTTCTCTTGGGCAAGCAGGCTTTATGGCGATAGGTTCCTTCACTGTTGCAATATTGGCATCACAGTGGGATATCAATGGTTGGCTTTGTCTGCCGTTGTCAGCTCTGGCTGCTGGTGTAGTAGGTTTAGTCGTAGGTCTCATTACTGTCAGATTGAAACTATTCTATTTAGCGATAGCAACTTGGGCTACTCAAGAGGTTATCTTGTGGTTGCTTCGGTTTCCTGGCCCAAAAGGTTCAGATAATTCCTGGTGGGATTACACTGGAGGATTCACCGGGATACAGCTTGAACCTCTGACTTTAGGATCACTAGATTTTAGCTCAGACACAAAACTCTATATTTTGACTGTCATATTTGTGATAGTCGGAACTTTCATTACACTGGGCATTCAGAGGTCAAACACTGGCAGGGTTTTTGTAGCCATCCGTGACAATGAGTTAGCGGCTGAGGTAGCTGGGATAAACTTGGTTCGTAACAAAATGCTGGCTTTCTTTATTGCCAGCTGTTTTGCTGGCGTAGCTGGTTGGCTGTGGGCATACTTCCAACTTAGAGTGAATGCAAGCCAGTTTAACATTGGACATTCTATTTTTTATATGGGGATGATAGTAATTGGTGGAACGGGATCTATAAGCGCTGTTTTCTCTGGAGTGATATTTTTTGATGGGATGGATATCATTGTAATGGACTATGCTGCTCCATGGGCAGTTGATAATATGCCTTCCCGATGGTCTGCACAAATACACATCGCTATGAAATATATTTTTGGTGGGTTTGGTGTAATGATGTTCATCAAGATGGCACCAAGAGGAGTAGCTGGCTTCATCGAGAAATTTATACTCTTTTATCGGCTGCATCCATATTCATTCCGTGGTAGTTAAATCCAAAAAAGAGCTGGTTAAATAACCAGCTCTTTTTTTACCTCAACAAACCTCATTTACTCCAGTTCAGTTTTGTATTACCAGTCGAGTATGTGTACCTTATGATGTCAGCCTAATTTTAATTCGCGACAGAATAACCATCTCTATGGTCAGCATTATCCTCCTTGGGAACCCATGTTGATATTCAATGTGAAACATTTGATCCGTCTGGGAGGTTTGGTACGATGGGATTTGCTAGTTTCTCCAAAGTCAGCTATAAAATGGTAAAAGTCATTGACCTGTTTAAATAAATCATGTAGCATATATTATCCGATGTTCCTTTTGTGCGAAGATTATCGTATTATAGCCCAAGTAGGTATTATAAGGGGCATGAAAGGATTCAAATTCTTCACAAATCTGACAGCGAGGTAATTATTTTATGAAAAGCGATGTTTTTGACAATCTCGACGAAATGGATCTTATGCTAATCACAGAATTGGAGTCTGATGGCAGACAAACAAACACGGACCTCGCCAAAAAGATAGGTACTAGCAAAGCCACAGCTCGCAGGAAACTGAGAAGACTCCTTGACGATGGTATTATTAAAGTAGTGGCTGTTGCCAGTCCACCTGCTCTCGGGTACAGAACTGTAGCAACTATGGGCATTAATGTGCGTCCTGGAGATGTCGATGCTGTAGCAGACAAGCTCGCTGCTTACAAGAATGTTCACTTTGTGATTATTAGCACAGGACGCTATGACATAATTGCCTGGATGATGTTTCGTGAACCAGAAGATCTATCCAATTTCCTCAGAAAAGAACTGGGCAATATTGAAGGTTTGACGAGCGTTGAGACTATGATCAACCTGAAGATTACAAAGGCATCCTTTACGTATCTTGCAAGTACTAACTTTAGCCCCCAGGAATAGAGTAGTTGGGTTGGCTATATCCCTTTCAACTACCCTGTAAATAGCAATAGAAAATCTGTGTGCTATCAACCAGACTGTTCAAGTACAAACATATAATGATGAATCCGTAGGTATAATATGAAAGACAGTTCATTCCGCAATCTTGATGAGTTAGACACAAAACTGATCGAAGAGCTAGAAGCCAATGGCAGACAGACCAATGCTGAGCTAGCCAGACTAATTGGTACCAGCAAGGCTACAGCGCGCAGGAAGCTAAATGCCCTTATCGATGATGACATCATCAGGATCGTTGCTGTAGCTGACCCACAAGCGCAGGGATACAAGACAGTGGCAACTATGGGAATTAAAGTTCAGCCTGGCGAGGTAGACAACGTTGCCGATAAGCTTGCATCCTATGCAAATGTTCCTTTTGTGATTATTACTGCTGGCCGGTATGACATAATAACAATAGTAATGTTTAGAGAACCAGAGGATTTATCGCAATTCATTAGGAATGAGCTTGGTGACATTCATGGTTTGATAAGCGCCGAGACAATGGTATATCTAAAGATAAAGAAGTTCTCTTTCACTTTTTCGGGAGAAAACGAGCTTAAGAATTGAATACTGTTTAGACAGTATTCTAAGCCATATTGCTGGTAGACTGAGATAACCTGGAATCCCCTATCAGACTTCATTTTACAATATTGTTCATACGGTTCACGTATTAGCGATATTATGAATCAAAAGATACGCCGCATACATGAAGACGCATCAGTAGTGTGCGTAAAACCTGCACAGGGTTGCCTATTCTTAACAAAAACATGTATAATGCAATTAATAACAAAGATAGGTTCATAATTAAGGGAGGAGAAGATGGATCTTAATCAAATTTCTCAAGCTGTTGAAGAACTCGAAAAAGATAAAGCTCTATCCCTGGTGCAGCAGGCTCTCGATGAGGGCGTTGACCCGCCGGAGATCATCAATTCCGGTATCGTTCCCGGACTGCAGGGAGTGGGCAAGAAATTCGAAACCGAGGAGTATTTCCTGGCAGAACTTATGATGGGCGGCAAGGTCAGCCAAGCCTGCATGGATCTGGTAGAACCGCATTTACCTGCTACGGGATCGGCGAGCGCTGGAACCGTCGTACTTGGAGCTGTCGAGGGTGACCTTCACGATATCGGCTACAGTCTAGTCGCTACTCAGCTTGAATTAAATGGATTTAAAGTTCATAAGATCGGGGTAAATGTCCCGGCAATGACTTTCATTGATAAGGCCAAGGAAACCAGTGCAGATATCATAGGACTTTCTGCATTTTTGGTAACTACGATTCCCAATTGCAATGAGGTAATCGATTACCTGCGAGATATGGGTATAAAGGACAAATACAAAGTGATAATTGGCGGCACGGAAACCAGTCAAGAAAAAGCGGTAGCCATGGGCGCTGACGGCTGGGCCCCAAACGCCGTAGAAGCAGTGAAACTCTGCAAAGGGCTAATGGGTATTAACTAACTTTAGGAGGAAGCATGCTCCCCATAATTGAAATCCACGAACGGTCTTTGAGTGGACCGGTAATGAAGAGTGACGAATTCGATATGGAATTCGCCATGAAGATCCGGGACGTGGTAAAGAAATACAACATTGAATATAACGAAAACGAGCTTGTGGTTGATGACGCTACAGCCGATGCGGTATTTCATGCAGCGGTGGAACTACTGGCAGAAGTAGGTATTTATCACCTTGATACTGAGCGAGTTATCAAGCTCACCAAAGAAGAAATCGAAAAAACTGCCAAAGAATATAGTGATAACCCCAGCAAGCATACTTTCGGAAAAGACAAGGACGAAGTAACCATCGAATACCGTGCCAGTACTGACAAGCGCCCCCCAACGCTCTACGCGGGCTCATGGGGAGTAGCTCAGGAAGAATGGTATGTTCCCTACATCCAGTCATTTGCTCAGGAAGAATCTATCAAGGCGATGGGTATAACTGCAGGGCTAGCCAAACTTGGTGATATGAAGGCCAAAGCTGGCACTCCCAGCGAAATCGTTGTTGGCCTATGGGAACAGGAACATATCAAGGAAGCTCTTGAAAAAGCGGGGAGGCCGGGTCTTCATGTAGGATTGCTAGCTACGTTGAGCAGCCCCAGTGGAATCATGACTATGATGGCCCCTGGTCTTCGTGAAGCACATAATACCCAGATTGGTGTTCATATCATCCCTGAAATGAAGATCAGCTGGAGCCAGCTTGTTTTAGCTCAGTTTTGCCAGGTGAGGGGAATACAACCTTGGCAGAGTTCCATGTCCATGATTGGCGGTCTATGTCGAAACGCAGCTGATACGGCGGTTGGGCTTACGGCCAATCTACTCGGGCAGTTGACTTATGCTCATGGCCAACTGTGCAGTCTCTTCACCAATCATATGGATGGAAAGTCTGCAACAAAGCCCACACACTGGGCCTATAGTGGAGCCGCCCGTGCTTCCGAGCGCAATATCAAAGTCTGTATTGGTGGATGTGCCTCCGGTGTCCTGTGTAAATCACCATTCACATTGATTCAGGCAGTGAACATGGCAACGCTATTCACTGCCAGCGGGATGTCCTTTTGCTGGATCGCCGGTAATACAGGCATAGAAGCTCGATACGCTGGCGAAGTTATGAATGCAATGGCTGGAATGGAAAGAGAACAGGCAATTGAAGTCATCAACAAGATGATGGACCTTCAACTTAAGTATGCCCCGGAAGTGAAGGGTAACACATGTAAATTCCCCGAGGTTTACGATCTTGCGACGGTTCAGCCTCATCAATGGTATATTGATCATCTAGAAAAAGCGAAGGAAGAACTGGCAGCCTGTGGCGTGCCTTATTAACTCTTAATCCAAGGTAACCATGCTAATAGTCGGAGAATCCCTCAACGCCACCATCCCCTCGGTACGTCAGGCGGTTATCGAGCATGATGTAGAGAAAATCACATCTCTGGCACGCACGCAAACAGAATGCGGTGCGGACATGCTCGATGTCAATGCCGCGGTACCGGGGCAAAATGAGATCGAAGATATTGTCTGGATGGTACAGACAGTGCAGGGGGTGACGGATCTACCGCTAGTTCTGGATAGCTCCAGTCCCGAAGCACTGGAAGCAGCATTGGCTGTTTGCAAAGGGCCAAATCCCATTATCAATTCCATTACCGGCGAAATGACTGAGGGACATATTGGACTTCTCCAACTTGCAGTGCAGCACAAATGTGGATTGGTTGGGATGTGTATGGATGAGGCAGGTATATCACCTGATCCTGAGGTCAGATGCTCAATAGCCGTGAAGCTGTTCGAACGAGCTACATCTGCTGGTCTTGAACCGAAAGACTTGTATATAGATCCACTCGTCATGGCAATAGCCGCAGATTATGCCGCCGGATTTGTTTCTCTGGAAGTGCTTCGACTTATCCATGAAAGACTACCTCAGGTTAGCACATTCTGCGGATCAAGTAACATCAGTTACGGTATGCCGTTACGTAAACTTCTCAATCGCACCTTCGTGAGTATGCAGGCAGCCTTGGGGATGGATGTGTTCCTTGTGAATGTACGTAATCAAGAATTAATGGCGACTCTGTTAGCTTCATCTACACTTATTGGACAAGACGAATGGAGCATGAATTATATTAAAGCCTATCGGGCAGGGAAGTTGTAAGGTAAATGAAAACAGGATTCATCATCTGTGGCGCGCTAGGACTAGAAGTAAAGGGCATTATCCGTAAACAAGGATGGGACGCTGAAATAATCGGTGTTTCACCGGAGGATCACATGTTTCCTATGCGCATTGCCCCGGATGTTGAAAAACGGATCGGAAAAATCCAAGAGCGGTGTGATCGATTGGTTGTGGTTTACGGCGAATGTGGATCACGAGGCAAACTAGATGAAGTATTGGATAAATATAATATCTTTCGCATAAATGCTCGAAACTGCTACGAAATGTACGCAGGTAGCAAATACGATCAATTTCTTGAAGAGGAAATTGGGACTTTCTTTCTGACTGATTTTCTGGTACGAACCTTCCATCGCGCAGTAATAAAGGGACTTGGATTAGACCGTTATCCTGAACTGAAGGAAACCTACTTTCATAACTGCACTCGAATCGTCTACCTGATTCAAAATGATAGTCCCCAACTGCGCCAGGAGGCCCAGGTAATTGCAGATTTCATGGATCTGCCACTGCAATTCCATGATACAGGCTGCGGTAATCTCGAAGCTCATTTACGTGAACTTATGAACAGAGAAGAACATCGCAAAGGACTACCATCTTATAAAGCGAATTGTTGTTACAAAAACAACATAGGCAACGAACTATTGATGTGCTATTAGTTTTGGAGCGCGGAAGCTTGCTTCTGCTGATCGAGGAGATACAACATGGCAAATAAACCTGATAAATGGGATATTGAAGTCGACTTCATCGCGGTAGGTTCCGGGATTGGAGGACTTACCGGCGTTATCGTAGCACACGATGATGGCATGAAAGCCATTGTACTGGAAAAGGCTCCCAAGCTGGGAGGAGTCGCCGCTCTTTCCGGTGGAGAGATATGGGTTCCGAACAACCACGTAATGAAACGTCAGGGAATGCCGGATTCGCGCGAGGAAGCCAAACAATATCTTGAGTTCCTGGCCGGCGGATTCGCTGATTCTGAACTGGCTGAAATCTATTCAGATATGGCTCCGGCGGTTTGCCAGTATCTTGAAGAAAAAGCTGGAGTCCGATGGAAGACCATTCCCAATTTTGCCGACTATTTCTATCCACACAGCGAAGGTGCTCTAAAGGAAGGCAGATACCTCGAAACCGAAATATTTAAAAGTTCCGATCTAGGAGAGTGGGAACCACTTTCGCGACTGACTCCTCACATGCCCTGCGGCATCACCGCCGAAGAGATGTTCGAGTGGGGTGGCGGCGCTTCCATGCTCAAATGGGATTTTGCCCTGCTGGGCCAGCGCATGTCAGAAGGTTCCCGCACCTTCGGGCCTGGGATGATGGCCTATTTCATCAAAGCCGCTATGATCGACCGCCAAATTCCCGCGTATCTGGGTACCAGTGTAAAAGAGTTGGTTATAGAAAACGATACTGTCATCGGTGTCCTTGCTGAACGTGAAGGCAATGACTTCTGGGTCTCAGCAAGCAAAGGTGTTCTACTGGCTATGGGCGGCTATGACTGGAACGATGAACTTACCCGCTATTACGAACAAATGCCGGAATCTCATTCTGCCTGTCCGCCGCAAATTGAAGGCGATCATATGACCTTCGGTTGCGAGATCGGAGCACAGATTGCAGTTATCCCGGTAGGGACACTAGCAACGATGTTCGGGTACAATGCCCCCAGTGAAGAGGCTGAGGGCAAGCCGCTATGGAGGCTATCTGCCGAAGGCGGTTATCCGCACGCTATTTGGGTAAACAAATATGGCCAACGATTCTGTGACGAGTCGTTCTACCCGCAGTATTCCCCGGCACCGCATGTCTGGGATGGCAACAAAAAGGAACACACCAACTTCCCGGTTTACATGATCTTCGATCAAAAACATCGGGACAAATACCCTATTGGTCATTTCCCGCCGGGACAAGATTTGCCCGAAGAACTGGTGATAAAGGCTGATTCCCTCAAGGACCTTGCTCAAAAAGCAGGAATCGATGCGGACGGACTGGAGGCAGCAGTATCTCGTTTTAATGAATTCTGTAAAGATGGGATTGATAAGGACTTTGGCAAAGGGCAGTTCCCGTGGGCTAATTTCATGACCGGCGATCTTACCAACAAACCGAATGCAAATATGGGGCCGTTGGATAGATCACCTTTTTACTGTCTGAAGCTTACCATCAATTCTGTGGGAATCAATTCAGCCGGACTGAAGACAAACAAGAACGCAGAAGTAATGCATGTTCGCGGTCGACCGATTCCCGGACTGTACGCCGCAGGCAATACCGCAGCAGCCCTTGATACCGGTGCCGGATATCAGAGTGGATTCGCCTGCACCCGAGGCATGGTTTGGTCTTATATTGCAGCTAAACACGCCGCAGGGCGATAATTTTGAAACGTAGGGGCTCGATTTCACCGCGCCCTGTGATTAAAGGAGGTAAACATGGCAAAAATACCGCAAAAATGGGATCTCGAAACAGATGTTCTTGTGATGGGATCAGGCTGCTCTGGACTGGTAGCCGCCATCATTGCACACGATGAGGGGGCCAAGACAATCCTTATCGAAAAAGCCAGTACGATCGGCGGAGCAACTGCTGTCTCTGGTGGATTCCCCTGGATTCCCAACAACCACCTTGAAAAGGAAGTAGGTATATCAGATTCCCGCGATGAAGCTCTTACCTATATGAAGTTCATTGCCGATGGACAAGTAGATGACGAACTCGTCGAGGCTTTTATCGATACTGCTCCGGTAATGATCAAATATATTGAAGACAAAGCTGGACTAAAATTCACCGTATCTGAGATGCCGGACTATCACGATACCAAACCCGGCGGCAAATCAAAAGGGCGCAGCCTGGGTCCGCCAGCCTTCGATTCCAACCTGCTCGGTGAGTGGAAAGGCCGCCTTCGTCAGGCGCCTGTGGTGATCTTTCCCATGTCATGGGAGGACTTCGAAAAGAGCAACGCCAAGGCCGATCCCAGGAACCTGGATTACAATATGCTGGCCAAAAACATGATGGCAGGCATTGTTGGTATGGGCATGTCCACCATCGGATGTCTATTGAAGGCATGTCTCGATCGTGGCATTGAGATACTTGTTGAAACCACCGGTCGTGAATTAATTACCACAGAAAACGGCGCAGTGATCGGCATGAAAGCTCAAAAAGATGGCCATGATTTTTACATCAAAGCTAGCCAGGGAGTCGTTTTGGCGTCCGGAGGATTTGAATGGGACGAAAACCTTAAAAAGCAATTTGTGCCCGGTCCTGATTTCGTACCGCTAAGCCCTCCAAGCAATGAAGGTGACGGACTCAAAATGTCGATGGCTATCGGCGCAGAACTGGGTAATATGCACCAGATATGGGGAGTACCTTCTTGTCAGCTTCCCAACGAGGAATACGAAGGGAAACCTCTTGGCAGGATGACCATGGGGGAAAGGGCTCTGCCCCACAGCATCATGGTCAACCGGTGTGGCGAGCGTTTTGTGGATGAAGCCTTTAATTACAGTGATGTCGCCAAGACTTTCTGTCACGTCGATCCACTGGCATACGATCTGGTCAATGTCCCCGCATGGGTTGTCTTCGACCAGCAGTTCATGGATAACTACATGTTCCTGACTGTACCGCCGGGAGAAGCTGCACAACCATGGATGACTCAGGGTGATACCATTGAAGAACTGGCCAACAAAGCAGAAATTGCCGTTGAAGGACTCAAGGATACAGTATCACGATTCAATGAGTTCGCCAACAAGGGTGAGGACCTTGATTTCGGACGTGGCAGCACTGCCTATGATCTATATCAGGGCGATCCCGCTCACAAGCCAAACGAAGCTCTAGGAACCATCGAAAAGGCCCCGTTCTACGCAGTATCAGTCGTTCGAGGTGCACTTGGAACAAAGGGCGGTCCCACAACTGATGTCAACGGTCAGGTCAAACATGTTCTGGGCGGCGTGATCGAAGGCCTTTATGCAGCTGGAAATGTGATGGCCGGCACCAGCGGTCCGGGTTATGGCGGAGCCGGAAATACCATCGGTGCAGGAATGACTTGGGGCTATATTGCCTCCAAACATGCTACCAAACAGCCGAAGAGATAATCTGGGAGGATTTTTAAAATGCCTGATGTTACACATATTGAAACCGTAAAAGCTCCCCTCGAAGCGACTTGGGATTTCTGCAAAGACATGAACAACTGGGTCCAGTACCTAAAGGGTTATGAGAAGCATGAGGAACACAACGAAACTGAATCGACATGGTGGATCAAGGGTGACGTGGGAATCATGGCTAAAACCGTATCGTTCAAAGTTCATATTGACGAATGGATTGACGGTGATAAGATTACCTTCTCCCTGAAGGGAGTCAGTGAAAATATGAGCGGCAAAGGCTCTTTGAAAGTTGACGCCGATGGAGATAATACCAAGCTCACTTTCTACCTCGAAATTAAGGCCGGTGGACTTATCGGCCCGATGGTCAACGCCATTCTGGGCCCTGTGCTCAAACCCATCGCCACTGATTTCGCTGGGAAACTGGTGGCTCGAATCGAAGAAATACAAGCCTCTTAACATATATGAGGGCGGCCTTCGTGCCGCCCTTGCACTGCCTCAGACTTAACATTATTCAACTATAAGGAGCGCCCGGCAATGACAGAGCTAACAAAACTGTTCAGCCCTATCAGCATTGGTTCTATGGAGCTCAAGAATCGCATTGTCATGTCTCCTATGCACACCGATTTCGCCGAGGCCGATGGGTCTGTATCGGAAACACTGCACAACTATCTAATTGCTCGAGCCAAAGGCGGTGCAGGTCTCATCACCACTGAAATATGTACGGTTGATGGTTTATCGCCATACATGCCTTGCACCGTTGGTATTTGGGATGACAAATTCATTCCGATATTCCGAAAACTTACTGATGAAGCCCACTCATATGGCGCAAAGATAATCCCCCAGATCTCTCATCCGGGACCGGAATCTCTCGCCCCTTTCTTCAACGGTAATCAACCGGTCGGCCCATCTCCGCAATTGGCAGAAACCACAAAGCAGATGTGCCGAGAACTTACCCGTGAAGAAATACAGAAACTTATAGTCCAGTATGGTGAAGCAGCAAGGAGAGCCAGGGAGGCCGGTTTCGACGGTATGGAGTTGCACGGTGCCCATGCGTATATGCTAATAGGATCGTTTCTTTCTGCCTTGCGAAATAGAAGGACCGATGAGTACGGGGGATCTATAGAAGGGCGACTTAAATTCGCTCTAGAAGTTATTGAGAGTATTCGTACCAGAGCTGGTAAAGACTTCCCACTGGTCATGAGAATCTCTGGTGACGAACTTGCCCCTGGTGGCCGAACCATACGTGAGACACAATACATAGCTCCCATATTGGTGGAAGCTGGAGTGGATGCGTTTCATTGTTCAGCGGGCTCAATGCCTCAAACTTCCTGGCGCATTATGCCACCAACTGGAACACCATTGGGAATCAATGTGCCTTTTGCAACAGCATTAAAGAAAGTCGTGGACGTTCCCGTAATGGCCGTTGGTAGAATTAATGATCCTCGATTTGCCGAAAACATCCTACAAAGGAATGAGGCAGATCTTGTTGTAATGGGTCGAGCACTCATTGCCGATCCTGATTTACCGAACAAAGCAGCTGAAGGTCGATTTGAAGATATCGCCCCCTGCATTGCCTGTGGCCTGGGATGCAGTGGACGAAAGTTTGGAACAGATTTAACGTGTGTAGTCAATCCTACGGTTGGCAAAGAGAGAGAAATGGCCATCACCCCCGCGCCTCAATCTAAAAAGGTTATGGTTATTGGGGCAGGCCCGGCTGGATTGGAAGCCGCAAGGATTGCTGCATTACGGGGGCATCAAGTTAGCGTATATGAGAAGGAATCAAAGGTTGGCGGTCAGTTTAACCTGGCTGCTGTGCCTCCGATGAAGCAGGAACTTGCTAAGGTTCCTAGATATTTTGCCACTCAAGTTGAGAAAGCCGGCGGCAAGCTCATATTTAATGCCGAAGTCACACCGGAATTAGTGAAAGAACAAAACCCAGATGTTGCCATTGTGGCTACCGGTGCAGAATCTCTCGTTCCGAACATCCCAGGAATTAAAGGTGAAAAAGTCACTACAGCACATAAAATACTTGCAGGTGAGGTTCTTATACCTAACGGAAAGGTACTCGTAATAGGTGGAGGAATGGTGGGTTGTGAAGTAGCTGAGTTTCTAGCCACACCCGGCGATAACCCTATCGTAGGACGAACTCATGTTACCATTATCGAGATGCTTGATGACGTGGGCTGCGACATGGTCCCGGAAGTCAGAGTACTTACCATGCAGAAGCTGCGTGAGGATGGTGTCACAATTCATACATCAACTAAGGTAAAAGAATTTCTTGAAGATGGCGCGATAGTTATAAAAGGAGATAAAGAAGAAACGATTACTGGCATGGATTTCATTGTTTTGGCTATGGGAGCCAAATCGGTTGATATATTAAGTAATGAAATCAAAGATTCAGTCGCTGAAGTACACGTTATAGGAGATGCTAAGCAAGCTTGCCGAGCACTCGAAGCTATTGCTGATGGCGCGCAAATAGGGAGACAGATATAAACACATAAACCGTTCGTGGTGAGCCTGTCGAACTTCGAACTTGCAATCCATCGACAAGCTAAGAGTAAGCGGGGACAGGAAAATGAATAAATTAGAGAAACTGTTAAGCCCAATTAGTATTGGAACCATGCAACTCAAAAACCGCGTAGCAATGGCTCCCATGGCCACAAACTGGGCAAATCCTGATGGGACCATGTCCGACATAATAACAGACTATTTTGAGGCCCGGGCTAAAGGTGGAGTGGGATTACTTGTTTTGGAAGTGACTACAATCGATAGCACGTTTCCCTATGTGCCTCAGACTATCTGTCTTTCAGACGATAATCATATTCCGGCTATGCGCAGTTTCACCGATAGAATGCATAGACACGGAGCCAAGGTGATTCCTCAGATTTCTCACCCTGGTCCCGAATCGCTTTCATGGCTTTTCCACAATAAACAACCGGTCGGTCCGTCCGCTGTTATTTGTCATAGCTATAAACAAATGTGTCGTGAGTTGGCAATAGAAGAGATAGAGCCGATAATTGAGCAGTTCGGGCAAGCTGCACTTCGAGCTAGGGAAAGTGGTTGTGATGGAATCGAATTACATGCAGCTCATTGTTATATGCTACTCGGTTCCTTTATCTCGGCTCTTCGCAATACACGAACAGATGCGTATGGCGGCTCAGCTGAGGCTCGTTTGAGACTTCCTCTTGAAGTAATAAAACGCATTAGGGAAAAGGCCGGCGAGGATTTTCCCATCGTAATGAGGATTTCAGGTGATGAAATTGTCGAGGGCGGCCGCGATATTCATGAAACTCAGTACATCGCACCTATCCTGGTGGAAGCAGGAATTAACGCATTTGACGTCTCCGCAGGCGTTTTTCCTCAAAGATCGTGGCGTATTTTGCCACCAACAGGCACTCCGTTTGGTATCAACACAGCATTATCGGCAGCAATCAAGGAAGTTGTGGATGTGCCAGTTATTGCAGTGGGACGAATCACTGACCCTCGATTTGCGGAAGATATTCTTCAGAGAAAAGAAGCTGATATGATCATGCTGGGACGCGCATTATTAGCAGATCAGAATTGGGTAAACAAAGCAGCTGATGGCAAGTTTGAGGACATCGCTCCCTGCGTTGGCTGTGGAGTTGGGTGTATTTCGCACCGGGAAGATGGCAGTCCAATGAGTTGTGTCATCAATCCTACGGTAGGTAGAGAAAGAGAACTGGTAATTGAACCAGCCGAGAAGACCAAAAACGTAATGGTGATCGGTGGTGGTCCGGGTGGATTGGAGGCGGCACGGGTTGCAGCATTGCGAGGTCACAA
>CAZWIP010000032.1:0-19762 GCA_964634125.1 uncultured Dehalococcoidia bacterium | reverse complement strand
CTAATTTCAACAGGATTAACAATATTCAAGACCAAGAATAAAAGTGGTACTCTCATAGATGAATCATTACGAAATCTGATAAGATATTAGAAATCGTTTATGAAATACTTTGTTTTAATCCCTGACGGGGCCGCTGGTTGGCCACTCAAAGAACGAGGTGGCAAGACCAGCTTGGAACTCGCTCACAAACCGAATCTTGATGCTATGGCCAAAGAGGGCTATGTTGGACTGGCACGCACGGTCCCCGATGGAATGGAACCAAGTAGCGCATGTGCCTGTATGTCCATTATGGGTTACGATCCCCGAACATATTTCAGCGGTCGCGGTCCGATAGAAGCTAAGAGTTTAGGCATAGAACTTGCTGATGGTGAAGTAGCTTTCCGATGCAACACCATCACCGTGCGCGATGGGAAAATGTGGAGTTTTAATGCAGGGCATATTTCCGATTCCGAATCTCATCCCATCATCGAATCCTTAAATAGAGAGCTTGGAAATGAGCGGATACGCTTTCATCCCGGTGTGGGATACCGGCACATTTGTACCATTAAAGATGGCATAGCTTGCCTTGATGCTGTTTGCACCCCACCACACGATATCCCGGAGAAATCCATCTCTGAATTCATGCCCCAAGGTGCGGGAAGCGATTTGCTATTGGAACTGATGGAAGGTTCCAAGAACATATTAGATAGCCATCCGGTCAATATTGAGCGAATAGCCCAAAGTGAAATTCCGGCAACCATGATGTGGCTTTTCTGGGGAGGCACGAGAGTGCCTGACTTTCCCCCATTTAACGATCGTTTCGGTTTGAAGGCTGCAATGACATCAGGCGTGGGCCTGCTTGAAGGACTCGCAGAACTCACCGGAATGACGGTTCTCAAGATTCCTGGAGTTACCGATAATATCGATAATGACTACGCGGCTCAAGGCGAAGGGGCCCTTCGTGCACTGGAAGAATACGACGTGGTCTTCGTTCACATTGAAGCGCCTGACGAATCCGGTCACGAGGGTCTCACCGATGAAAAAATTAAATCCATTGAGCAAATCGATGAACTGATCATCTCGCGACTTCGCACGTGGAACAAAGATGATCTCAGGGTACTGGTTATGCCCGATCATCCCACTCCGATAAAAATAAAAACACATGTCCCAGACCCGGTACCATTCGTTCTCTGGGGACCGGGATTAGAGAGTAATGGAGCCAAGTCGTTTTCCGAACGTTCCGCCAAGGAAACCAACCTATACATTGAACACGGTCATGACATAATGAAAATGCTAATCGATAGCAAAATCGATAACCAATAAATGAGACAGTTCATTTCAACCATTGGGATAACCCTGAAAAAACATTTACCTCAACGAAAGCTGGTGCTCGATATCCTCATGGAAATCGGGATACTCGCCGCAGTATATTTTATATATAGATATTCCCGTGGAAGCATCGATGCGACAGAATCCACAGCCCTTCGGCACGCACTTGAAATCATTGACCTTGAAAAGGCTATGGGTATCTTCGTTGAACTGGATATTCAATCGTGGTTTTTAGACAACTCGGCCATGACCCACTTCGCCAATATCCTTTACACCATATGCTACTACCCGGCAGTTATTATCTTCGCCATCTGGGCCTACTGGCGGTATCGTTCAAAATACAAATTTATGCGTACGGTTTTTGTTGTTTCAGCCATCATAGCTTTTGTATCATTTGCCCTCTATCCTACTGCACCGCCAAGATTTTTTGACGGCCGTGAACTGGACACTACCGTTGTCGAAAACCTCGGTTTTGTGGATACCATAGCTGAACACTGGGGTATAAACGAATCCACGGACCCAGACACCTACAACCCTTTCGCAGCTATGCCCAGCCTTCACTTTGGATGGACTGTAATGGTCAGCGCTGGAATAATCTGGATGACCCGATCACGATTCGGCAGAGCACTCGCAGTGATATTACCAATTGCAATGTTCTTCGGCATAACCTCTACGGCCAATCACTTCATTCTTGATGCTGTGGCCGGAGCTATTGTAATCGGTATTGCATTTTGGCTTACTGCTTTAATATTTAGACACAAACACAAACTTAGCTTCATTTGGAGCAAACGGACCCACTCCTAAACAGTTTTTAAAAGTCATGCGCAAAGTCGAGTGTCACGAAAATTATCCTGTACAGACAGTGATCCTGTCCAACCTTCTGTCACTGTCCATCTACGGTATTGGAGCCTATATCTTAGCAGAAGTTTCAGTTTGGCTTATAATTCCATACTTGCTGTATTGCCTCTGGCTGGAGATCAGGGTTATCAGAAGAAGCTGTGTCAACTGTTATTATTACGATAAAGTGTGCGCTTTCGGTAAGGGCAAGCTGTGCGCATTAATCTTTAAAAGAAAAGGCACCCCCGAACTATTCGCCCAAGACAAGGTCACTTGGGTTCAGTTGTTACCTGATTTTACTATCTCACTTACCCCCCTCATAGCAGGAATTGTACTTTTGGTAACCGATTTCACATGGCCCTTGCTGGTATTAGTAGTAATCCTGAGTGTTCTTACCTTTGGAGGAAATGCATTCGTCAGAGGATCATTTGCCTGTAAGTACTGCAAGCAAAGAGAAATAGGCTGTCCTGCAGAGAAACTATTCAACAAAGAGAAAGTACAACAAGTACAATGAAGTTTTTATATATCGCACTCGGCGGAGCAATAGGAGCACTTTTAAGATACTCTATCTCCGGTTTACCGCATCGGTATTTCGAAAGCGTTTTCCCCTGGGGAACATTAACCGTGAATTTACTTGGGTCATTTGCTATCGGTTTTTTGTGGGGAGTATTCGAAAGAACCACCATTTCGCCTAACCTCAAGACATTCCTCTTCATCGGAATACTGGGAGCTTTCACCACTTTTTCAACATACAGCCTTGAGAGCATTAATTTACTCAGAGATGGTGAAATCAAACTCGCTCTAACGAATATTTTGATCAGCAATGTAGCGTGTATCGTTTTGTGCTTTGTAGGCTTCATAAGTTCGAGATATCTGGTCAATCTCTTCAGATAGAAGGAGGCCATCCCATGAAATTACCTTCCGAAGGATACTTATTAAGGATTTTTGTTGGTGAAACTGATCGTCATAAGGGCAAACCACTATATGAAGAAATCGTACTCAAGGCAAGGGAACTGAACCTCGCCGGCGCAACAGTAACTCGGGGAATCATGGGGTTCGGTGCTCACAGCCGAATTCACACAGCGAAGGTACTACGCCTCTCAGAAGATCTACCAGTAATTATTGAAATTGTCGATACTGAAGAGAACCTCAAACTGCTCTGGCCATTTCTCGATGAAACCGTAGGGGAAGGATTAATAACAGTCGAACAGGTAAGAGTGATTCGATATACTCATGCCAAGTCAGAAGATTCATAAAGTTTGTATTTCATCATTTGAAGACTTCGGACCTTTCGAAATCCGGTCGATAGCATTGCTGGCTTTCTAACTCCTGAACCCATCCCTGATAGAATCCCAACCGGTAGAACTCTTCCAATACCTCATCATATTCTTCTTGATCTAGGCATCGACCCAATTCAGGATGATTCGCCACCACCGGAGTGGGATAGTATTGTGCCATTAACGATACGTGAACAGAGGGGGAAATCTCTTCCGCAATGAACTTGAGGCATTGTTTGCTATTCTCAACGTGTCCCGGCAAAATGAGATGTCTGATTATCAATCCGGATTCAATAATTCCATCATCTTTTAAGACAATGTTAGAACCTTTTTGCCGGTACATCTCCCTCAGAGCAGACATCGCTATTTCAGGATAGTCTGGTGTATCAGAGTATTGCCGGGCTAGTTCGCTATCCATGTACTTCAGATCGGGCAGATAGACATCGATAACGTTTTCCAATGACTTGATGGTTTGCCACTTATCATAGGCATTGGTATTAAAAACATAGGTTGGCTTTCGGCCCCTACTTTCGAGAGCGTTGATAATGACTCTCATCTGAGGGATACAATGCGAAGCAGATACAAAACCCACACACTTACCGCTTTGTTGAAGAATGGCTTCAATTTTCTCGACAACGTCCGCCAATTCCATGTTCTTTGATGGATCATGCTGTCCGTTTCGACTGATTTGATAGTTCTGGCAATAAAGGCATTGCATATTACAGTGGGCAAAAAAGACATTGCAAATTCCGTGCTCACCGGAAATGACCGGTTCTTCGCCACGATGAGGAACGATGGATGAGATGTTAAACCCACTGTCAGTTCGGCAATAACCCAATTCAGTGGTGTTCCGTTTGGCGTGGCAATGGCGGGGACAACATGTACAATCGAGCAGTTCATCTAATGGAGCAAGCACCTTTTGAGGATTCACTGAAGCCATTCTATCCTTCGTATCGAGATAATTAGTATTCTCGCCCAATTAACGATCTGGCTAGAGAACTGAGATCGTCTTTGGATGAATGAGGAATGTCTATCTTCTCAAGTTCAACCAGGGCCATATCGCAGTATTTCGCCGCAGTCTCTTCGGCATACTTGCGGGCACTAACATCATTGAGAATCTTTAACACTAGGGGGATATCTTCATTCGAGACTTTTGGCTGAGCATATACACGAAGCAAGTCAGACCTTTGTTCCGATTCTATCTTCTCAATCGCGTAGATAATAGGAAGTGTCTTCTTCTTTTTTACGATATCTGTAGACGAGGATTTTCCTGTTTTGCTATCTTCCCCCCAAATACCCAGCACATCATCCTGAATCTGAAACGCCATACCCAGATTGTTCCCAAATCGATTGAGACCTTCGATTACTTGCTCATCATCCGTACCAACAATCGCCCCCAGTTTTAATGAACAGGCAAAGAGATCAGCCGTTTTGTCTTTGATCATTTCCATGTAATCGTCAATCCCGATCTCAATCCGTTCTTCATACGATATATCAAGATATTGTCCCTCGCATAGTCTGAGACAGGTCTCATCCATTAACCGGGCTGCACGTAATACCGTTGAAGCAGCAATACCATTCTCTTCAAGTTTGAACAGAGCTAATCGAGACAATATGTGCATGGCATCGCCGACGTTTATTGCTTGAGGTTGTCCCCAAACATGCCAGACTGTAGCTATTCCTCTACGTTCCCGATCCTCATCTTCGATATCATCATGAATGAGGGTGAAATTGTGCATCAACTCCACTGCTGCTGCTGCCGGGAGGGCTTGGTGCCAGTCACCCCCAACTGATTCACAGGATAGCAAGCACAATCCGGGACGAAGCAATTTACCACCTTTGGTTAGCCGGGCCTGCCCAGAAGCATCAACCCAACCAAGGTGATAGCGCATCATATGATAGAGAGGTAAAAAAGAATCCCCGACCATCGACCGGAGTTCGGCACCAAGATCAGGCTGGTATCGGGAAGAGAGGGCTTTTGGATCCATGCTCCTATTGCTCACGGGTATGCATTTTTTCTACACGTCGAGCGTGCCTGCCACCCTCAAATTCCGAGGTTAAATAAGCAATTACAATTTCCTTCGCCAAGCCCTGCCCAATCACTCTTTCACCCATGCAAAGGATATTGGCATTATTATGCTCACGTGCCCCTTTGGCACAGAACGTATCATGACAAAGTGCAGCTCTGATTCCATCGACTTTATTAGCAGCTATGCTCATGCCGATCCCCGATCCACAAATAAGAATGCCCTGTTCGAATCGACCAGCAGCCACAGCATCAGCTACCGTAAAGGCGATATCGGGATAATCCACTAAAGTGGTATCATGGCATCCGAAATCTTCGCAGGTATGGCCCATTTCTGTCAGGATATCTTTTACAGCTTCCTTCAGATTGAACCCTGCATGGTCACTACCGATGGCAATCTGCATTTCTCAACCTCCCGTTTCACTTGTCGATTGGCACTCTTATTCTGACACATTCGAGCGTAGTCTAGCATACCGGGAAAAGCATTGATAGTAAGAAATCCTGCTTACAACCTCCATAAATCTCGTCTCACCAGTAGCATCATCAACGTGAAAGCAACAATGATTGCGCCACAAACAGCAAACACTATTCGTGGGTCTGCCGCATCCATAGCCAGGCCCATTGGATACGCAGCCAATGGAAGCAACGCGATACTCCAAGTAAATAGGCCCATGACCCGACCATGCATCGCTTCAGCACTGTTCATTAAGAGTAACGTATTATTAACGATCATATAGACGCCATTTGATAATCCAACGCCAACAAGGATTACGAATGGCAGATAGAAGTCATTTGATATGGCAAGAAGAATCAGTGTAACTCCAAAAGCCATTGCAGAGGTCATCAGGAAAATCCCCTTGCGCCTGAAATCGCCCTGAAACGCGATATACAGTGAACCCACCAAAGCACCGATGCCTGCGGCTGAATAAAGAGCTCCACTTTGCTCTGCATTAAGTTCAAGAACTCCATTCGCAAATGCGACTAGCAGTATAACATAAGGCATGCCAAACAATACCGGCACCATCGCCATTATCAGCAAGCCCAAAAGTGTTGGGTTACCACGAACATACTGTATAGCCTCACGAATATCATCAACGAGATGACGAATATACTGCAATCCTTTTTGCGCCCTGTCAGCAGAAGTCTTCCAGGCCAGGGACAACTCCGATTCTTTGGGCTTCACATAGAACATAAGCAACACCGAGGCAACTGAAAGGACCACCATTATCAGATACGTTTCAGCCATCCCAACAAAACCTATCACCACACCACCCACACCCGGAGCAAGAACACGCATTACATTCTGTGACATCGAGTTGAGAGCCACCGCATTCATCACCTGGCTTCCTTCCACAAGCTGTGGGACGATCGCCTGGCGGCTAGGCAGATTGAAAGCGAGCATTACGCCATTAAGAAACCCGGCAATCATAAGATGCCAAAAGGCGATCACATCGATAAATATCAAAACAGATATACACAATAGCACAACGCATAAAAGCACCTGACTGGCAATGATCAGATTCCGTTTGTCCAAGCGATCGGAAATAGCCCCGCCAAAAGGAGCGAGAATAAACAATGGTACACCAGCAGCAAAGCTGACTAATCCAACATCGGAATAGGATCCTGTCAGGTCAAAGACAAGCCAGCCCCGTGCCAGCAGATTCATCTGCATGACGGCTGCCGCGAATGTTGCGCTAATCCAATACCAGCGATAGTTGTGATTGCGGAGGGAACCGAAGGTCGTTCGCCAATTCCTGTTTTCAGTCATAAAATCGTTTTCACTTTGCAAGCGAGGAATTTGGCGATCGTGTCCTGGGAGATAGCGCCTTCCCTGATAATAATGGGGATTTCTTTGGTGAGATCGATAACAGTCGATTCGACTCCTCCGGGGCAAATACCCCCGTCTAAAACAAAATCAACTTCGTCACCTAATTGTGCCCGAACTTCTTCGGCACTGGTAACACTTGGCGAACCAGAGAGGTTGGCGCTAGTTCCGACCAAAGGTTTGCCCAATTCGCGAATCAGTGTCCGTGTAATGATATGGTCTGGCACCCGCACTGCAATGGTATCCCCACCTGCCGTTACCCACTCGGGTACCGTAGGACCAGCCAAGACAACCAGCGTCAATCCACCAGGCCAAAATCCACTCATTAATCGCTGTGCTATTTCAGATACAGAGCTAGCCAGAGTGTTTAACTCGCTTTCATCCGAAAGTAAAACAGGAAGAGGCTGATCAAAAGGACGTTGTTTCACCTGATATATCCTGGAAACAGCCCCTTCGTTGAACACATCAGCGCCAAGGCCATAGACCGTATCTGTAGGATAGGCAATGACGCCACCGTCTCGAAGAATCGAAACGGCTTGCTGCAAAAATTGTTCCATAACAACAAACGGGGGATCAAGAACCCTTTACCGGAGCTTGACTCAACTATACCATAATGATAAGCTGGATACATTGTAAAAACGGAGCCTCAAATGCCCGCAAAAGAATCGCGCCCTAAAGCTGCTGAAGAATCTGCCGTTGTCATCGATTTTGGATCCCAATATAGCTGGCTTATCGCACGTCGTGTGCGGGAATGCGGGGTCTATTCGGAGGTAGTGGCTAATACTACACCCTGGAAAAAGGTGGCACGCCTCAATCCGAAATGTTTCATCCTATCCGGTGGACCTGCCGGAGTCTATGAAGATGGAGCGCCGTTTGCTCCATCTTATGTATTCGAAAGTGGCCTTCCCGTGCTCGGGATATGCTATGGCATGCAAGCATTAACCCACCAATTGGGCGGACAAGTTGCCCCGTCCGACAAACGTGAGTACGGTCTGGCAATGCTCTACAAGAACGAAACAGACATCCCACTTTTCGATAACATGGATGATGCCATACCGGTTTGGATGAGCCACGGTGATCGAATTATTGAGCTGCCACCCGGGTTTAACAGCATTGCCTACACTGAAAACGCACCCATAGCTGCTATTGCTAATGATCAAAATATCATTGGTATCCAATTCCACCCCGAAGTTGTTCATACACCCCAGGGCAAAGAAATACTAGCCAACTTCCTTTTCAAAGTATGCGATTTCCAGGGCACTTGGACATCCAAGAATTTCGTTAAGCAGCAGATCAGCCAAATTAAGCGAAAGGTAGGTAAAGGCAAGGTCATTTGTGCGCTCTCAGGCGGTGTAGATTCCACAGTAGTGGCTACTCTGCTTCACAAGGCAATTGGGGATCAATTAACTGCAATTTACGTTAACAACGGGCTTATGCGCCGTGAGGAGATCGAACGGACTATCCGAACTTTCAAGAAAAATTTAAAGCTCAACGGGATTTATGTGGATGCTACGGACAGGTTCCTGGAACAACTAGAAGGTGTTACCGACCCCGAAAGAAAGCGTCATATCATCGGCAACGAATTCATCAAAGTCTTCGAAGAAGAAGCCAACAAGATCGGGAAAGTGGATTTCCTGGCCCAGGGAACGCTCTATCCGGATGTGATAGAAAGTACGGCTACGGTAAGTCGTGAATCATCGACCATAAAAACCCACCATAACGTCGGTGGTCTGCCCGATGTCATGAACCTCAAGCTCATTGAACCTCTGCGCTATCTCTTCAAGGATGAGGTGCGTGAGGTTGGCACAGCCTTGGGACTTCCTGAAGAAATGGTCTGGCGGCAACCGTTCCCTGGTCCTGGGCTTGCCATTCGCATCATTGGTGAAGTTACCAAGGAACGGCTTGAGATGCTGCGAGCTGCCGACTGGATAGTGATGCAGGAAGTCAAGAAGGCAAATCTCTATCGTCAGCTATGGCAGAGTTTTGCCGTATTAACTCCACTTAAAAGCGTTGGAGTGATGGGTGATTACAGAACTTATAGATACACTGTGGCCATCCGAGCCGTAACTTCTGAAGATGCCATGACCGCCGACTGGGCTCGTCTCCCCTACGATCTCCTGGCCACCATATCAAACCGAATTGTCAACGAAGTCGAAGGTGTAAATCGCGTGGTGTACGATATCTCCTCCAAACCCCCAGCCACAATCGAGTGGGAATAATCCACACGCAGATACTACTATCTCCGATTCATTACGAAGCAGAATGTACAGTTCATGATCTATTTCCCCAACAAAATTGAAGGAGGCCAAACAAACATGAACAGAAAGAATACAGCCCTGATAGCTCTGTTCTTCGTGCTGGTACTCGTATTTGTTTGTATCGGTTGTGATGATGACAGCGATAGTACAGCCGACGGTACTCAGCAGGATATAGCTGCAACAGACCTCACTGCCGAAGAGTTCCTCGCCAAGGCAGCAAACGCGAGTGATGAAATGAAGACAGGCAAGATTGAAATGGACATGATCATGGAGATGAGTGGAAAAGGTGATGGTGAAAGCCTTGACATGAGCATGATAATGCAAGCTAATGTCGCCATGGATATGCCCAATGAGAAAATGGAAATGGAAATGTCTATGGAGATGCCCGAGGAATTAGGCACTCCTCTCATGCCTTCGACCATTCAAATGGATATTTATGTAATCAATGACACAATGTATATGAATATGGGAGAGATGCTCGGAGAAGACAGTGGATGGATGAAGATGGAGATACCGGAAGACGAGTATTCAGGATTTGAGGATATCTGGGAATCTCAAAATCTGACCAGTCAACAAGAAGATTTGCTGTTCGAGGCAGCGGAGGTCAATATTCTGGGTGAGCGAAAGGTAAACGGAGTTGATTGCTACGAAATCAGTATAGTACCAAACATGGAGCAATTATTCGATTTAATGATGTCCCAGGATATGAGTGGATATTTATCTGAAGATTTCGATACATCTGAAATGGATGAGGCTCTGGAGCTACTTGACGACTTCTCGATTGTTTATTGGTATGATAAAAGCACTTTTCTACCGGTGAAAATGGATATAGAGATGACCATGTCTGATGAGGAAGAAAATCTTGATATGGCCCTTGACATGGAAGTAAACATGAAATACTCCAACGTCAACAAATCAGTTACCATCAAACTCCCCTCAGATGCCAAGAATGCAGTCGACATGAGTGGCATGATGGATTTCGATTTCTAGTATTGGTCACTGTACCACTGGTTAAGATATATCATTATGAACATACTAATCATCGGAAACGGAGCCAGAGAACACACCCTAGCCTGGAAGTTATCACAAAGTCCGAAAGTAGATAAGTTATATGTTGCTCCGGGAAATGCCGGGACTGGCTCAATCGCTCAAAATTTAGCCATTTCTGCAGGTGATGTAGATGGGCTAGTTAGGGCAGCACAAGATAACAGGATCGATCTGGTAATGGTCGGGCCAGAAGACCCTCTCACCAAAGGGATCGTCGACTCACTCGATCAACTGGGCATTCCTGCCTTCGGCCCTAATCAAAAAGCTGCACAAATCGAGGGCAGCAAAGTATTCGCCAAAGAATTGATGTTCAAATACGGTATCCCCTGTGCCAAAAGTGCGACCTTCACCTCGTTCGAAGATGCTTGCGACTATGCCAAACAACAACCTCTTCCCCTGGTGATAAAAGCGGATGGACTCGCTGCGGGCAAGGGTGTGATCATCGCAACTATATATGAAGAAGCCGTGGAGGCACTCGATGATATCATCGTTAAAAAGGTATTTGGAGATGCTGGTAACAAAGCTCTCGTCGAGGAATGTTTCGTTGGCCGAGAAGCCAGTCTACTGGCTTTTACCGATGGAAAGACCCTGAGCCCTATGGTTCCAGCTTGCGATTACAAACGCGCACTCGATGGGGATGAGGGCCTTAACACTGGCGGTATGGGATGTTACAGTCCTTCGGAGTTCTTCACCGAAGAATTGCGAAACGAAGTCATGGAATCGGTTATGAAACCAACGGTCAAAGCGATGGAACAGGAAGGATGTCCCTTCAAGGGTATATTGTACGCCGGCCTGATGATCACTGCAGACGGGCCAAAAGTACTGGAATTCAATGCTCGATTCGGTGACCCTGAAACACAAGTGATCCTGCCACTACTGAATACTGACCTTGTTGATATTATGCAGGCAATTATTGAAAACAGGCTAGCACAAACATATATCGAGTGGAGTGATGAAGCTTGCGTAGGGGTGGTCCTTGCTTCTGCGGGATACCCCGAAAGCTATAAGAAAGGCTTCCCCATCAGCGGTCTGAGTGATGTTAACAAGGATACTCTCATTTTTCATGCGGGTACTGCGACAAATGAAACGGGTCAAGTCGTCACCGATGGAGGCCGTGTCCTTACTGTTGTTGCTAAGGGTAAAACCTATTCAGATGCTCGAGATAGGGTATATCAAGATGTAGGAAAAATCAACTTTGAAGGTTGCCAGTATCGCAAGGATATTGCTATCATAGAACCCTGAAACGTTGAATCTGGAGTGTGCAAGCTTAGCTTGCGCTGTCAATTGCGGAAGCCGGGCTTCCGCACTCCATAAACAGGAGAAGTTAAATGCCACTAGTCGGCGTAATTATGGGATCGAAATCGGATACAGAACGAATGCAGCCATGTTCGGATGTGCTGGAACAGCTCGGGATCGAATATGAAGTCAATGTGATTTCTGCGCATCGCACGCCAAAGAAAGCTCAGGAGTACGCTCAGACAGCCCGCGATCGCGGGCTTGAAGTTATTATCGCTGGAGCAGGAATGGCAGCTCACCTGCCGGGAGTTCTGGCCAGCTGGACCACTTTGCCCGTCATCGGAGTACCATTGGCCGCTGGTGACCTCAAAGGAGTCGATGCCCTCCTTTCAATTGTCCAGATGCCCCCTGGAATCCCGGTTGCATGTGTAACCGTGGGATCTTCCGGAGCAAAGAATGCCGCGTTTCTGGCCGCTCAGATTCTGGGACTTAAATATGATAATATACGAGCAGCCTACGATAACTACCGCGAAGGTTTAGCGAAAGGTTGAATCCATGATCGAACGATACTCCCGACCGGAGATGAAACACGTCTGGTCGGACGAAAATAAATTCGCCAAATGGCTGGAAGTTGAAATCGCGGCCTGTGAAGCCTGGGCCGAACTAGGTGTGATTCCTCAAGAGGATATCCCCAAACTTAAGAAAGCCACATGCGATCTCGATCGTATGTATGAGATACTCAAAGTCACCCACCATGATGTGACAGCATTCACTAAATCGGTCTCCGAGAACCTCGGAGAAGAATCTCGATGGATTCATTTCGGGCTCACATCTTCAGACGTTATCGATACCGCCACAAGCATGCAACTGATAGAGGCATCCAATCTTCTTCAAAAAGATCTCGATGAACTCACATCTGTCATTCACGAAAAGGCGAAACAACACAAAGATACCATCATGATGGGGCGTACTCACGGCGTCCATGCTGAGCCTATAACCTTCGGACTTAAAATGGCTCTTTGGCATGAAGAATTGCAGAGGCACAGAGATCGGCTTGCAGAAGCCAAGCGAATCATCTCGGTAGGTAAGATATCCGGAGCAGTGGGAAGCCATGCCACCGTACCACTGGAAGCTGAAGAAATAACCTGCAAGAATCTCGGGTTGGAAGTGGCCAAAGTCTCCAGCCAGATCATCCAGCGGGATCGACACGCCCAGTTTGTAACAACGCTGGCCCTCATCGCCAGCTCACTGGAAAAATTCGCCACGGAAATCCGTGCTCTTCAACGCACCGAAGTACTGGAAGCCGAAGAGCCTTTCGAAGAGGGCCAAACCGGTTCATCGGCTATGCCACACAAGCGCAATCCGGAACTCTGCGAGCGTGTCTGCGGCCTAGCCCGACTCATCCGCGGTAATTCTCTTACGGCAATGGAGAATATCGCCCTGTGGCATGAAAGGGATATCAGCCATTCATCCAATGAACGTGTAATTCTTCCCGACCCCTGTCTGGCTCTCGATTACGTCTTCAGCATTTTCACATATGTAATGAAAGACCTTCAAGTTTATCCGGAAAACATGCGGCGAAATCTGGAAATCACGCGAGGTTTGACTTTTTCCCAAAGGGTGCTCACCGCACTTATCGAAGAGAAAAATATGAGCCGCCAACAGGCTTACGAAATCGTGCAGCGCAACGCGATGAAATGCTGGAAAGAAGGTGGAAACTTCATCGACCTGCTGCAAGCCGATTCTGAAGTGACACTCTCAAATCAAGAATTAGAAGCGATTTTCGATTATAATTATTATCTTCGAAACGTCGATGCGATCTTCCAAAGACTTGATTTATAGGAGCGATTTAGTGACAGTAATACTTAAAACGGATTTACCTGATATCCTTTACAAGGGCAAAGTTAGAGACACCTACGAACTCAGTCCAACAGAATTACTTTTGATCGCCACCGACCGCGCTTCGGCATTCGATGTGGTCTTGCCGAATGGTATTCCGGACAAGGGCCGTGTCCTTTGCCAGCTTTCGTCTTTTTGGTTTGAGAAAACGAGCCAACTGATACCCAATCATGTTGTTGCAGTAGTGAACGACATATCCTCACTTGATAAATATGGAACCGCTCAATTCCCTGAATACCTTGCTGGGCGCTCAATGGTGGTACGAAAAGCCGAGCGAATCGACGTAGAATGCATCGCCAGGGGGTATATCTCAGGTTCGGCATGGGCCGAGTATCAGCAGAGCGGCACCGTCGCCGGGAAACCCATGCCCGCCGGACTGAAAGAAAGTGACAAGCTCCCAGAGCCAATCTTCACACCAAGTACCAAAGCAGACGAAGGGCATGACGAGACAATCTCTGTCGAACAAATGGCCGAATTAGTCGGAGCTGATCTTACGAAACAGCTTCAGGAAAAGACCCTCGATATCTACAACTTCGCCGAAACTTACGCTCGTGAAAAGGGTATCATCATCGCCGATACCAAAATGGAATTCGGTATGATCGATGGAAAGGTCTCGTTGATCGATGAACTTCTGACGCCCGACTCCAGCAGATTCTGGGATATGGCTAAATACAATCCCGGCGGACCTCAACCCAGCTTCGATAAACAACCCCTACGAGATTGGCTGACTGATTCCGGTTGGGATAAGGAACCACCCGCCCCAGAACTACCTCTTGAAGTAGTGGAAGCTATGGCACAACGATATCGTGATGCCTATCGGTGGCTTACTGGAGTTGAGCTGTAAACCAAGGGCACTAAAATCTAACTAAATAACCCCTTTAGTGCTGGGAATACTTCCGGCGATCCGCTCATCTATCCTGGTTGCATCGTCTAATGCGCGCGCCAGCGCCTTGAACAGTGCCTCAGCTTTGTGATGGTCATTATCTCCGGCTAGTAATCTGGCATGCAGGTTCAATCGACCCTCAATAGCAAACGATTCAAAAACATGTTTAATCAAGTCCGTCGGGAGTTCGTTGATATATTCCTTATCAAAAGAAGCTTCCACCTTAGCATAACCCCTTCCTGAGAGATCTACCGCTACCATCGCCAGGGCTTCGTCCATAGGCACAACGGCATGTCCCATTCTCACGATACCTTTGCGTTCGCCCAACGCCTCTGCAAAGGCTTGCCCCAGGACCATTCCCACATCTTCAACAGTGTGGTGTTCATCAATATGCAGGTCACCTTGAGCCTGCACTTTTAAATCAAATCGACCGTGCTTGCCCAACTGCTCCAGCATATGATCAAACATCCCCACACCGGTTCTAATATCACAAACACCGGTCCCATCGATGCCCAGTTCCAATGTTATCTTTGTTTCTTTGGTTTCCCTGTTAATAGTTGCAATTCTTCCAGACTGCCCCATATTCAGTCCTCCTTGTCCGGCACCAAATATGCCTAAGTATAACGAAATATGAAATGAATGGCCATACCTACCCAACCCTTCCTCTAGCTTACGATTTTCTGTATACTATGGAGAAACCTAATCTGGTATCAGGAAATGTCTTTATACTGGTTTAAACAACGGGAAAACATCCTCGCACTCTCTCTCGCCCTGATTGTACTGGTGCTGCACCTTATCATCATCGAACAGGTCGTAGAGAATATTTTCGATGAAAAACACTATGTCCCGGAAGCTAAAGCCATTATCGATCGAGAGGAATTGGACAACCTTGAACACCCACCACTCGGTAAAATATTCATTGCAGCAGGTATTGATATATTCGGGGATAACCCCTTTGGCTGGCGTATTTTCTCCGTTCTGTTTGGTGTGGCAGCTATCATTCTGTTCTATCTGATCTGCCAGAAACTGACCGCCAACAAATACATCCCGCTCATCGCCACCTTTATTTTCGCTTTCGAGAATCAGAGCTTCATTCAGTCCAGTATGGCTATGCTGGATGTCTACAGCCTGACACTTCTCTTGGCGTCATTCTGGTTGTATCTACGCGGCAATTATCTTTCTTCAGGAATAGTGCTGGCTTTGTGCGCCCTGGCCAAACTTACGGGGATATTCGGGGCTGCGGTTATCATACTGCACTGGTTTTTCATCAGACGAACCGAGAGATGGACCATCCTCAAGTTCCTGATTACGGCACCCCTGGCATTTTTCGTATTGATGCCTCTCTTGGATTATATAGCTATGGGCGAGCTTATATATCCATGGGACAGAATCGAGTTCATGCGAGATAATCTCTCAACACTGACCTTCTCCGATAGCGACCATGAAGCCCTCAGCCGTCCCTGGGAATGGATCACATCCACTGGAACTCAGTGGTTCTGGTATGATCCTACGTATCAATCCAATCCCAATTGGAATTTGTGGGTGTTCATAATACCAGCAATATGCTACGCGTTATATGGTGCAATAAAACGTAATTCGCTTTGCCTATTCGCCCTTTTGTGGTTCGCCAGCACCTATCTAAGCTGGATAGCTATGTATTTCATCACCGACCGGATCATGTTCAGATTCTATTTCTATCCCACCGTTGGTGCTATCTGCTTGATAGTTGGATTTGTGTTATACAGGATATGGGTAGTATCTTCCAAAAGAGAAAACGTAATGGCGAAGTGGGCATTGCGAGTGCCAGTTATATCATTCCTCATAACACACCTGGTCCTATTCATTTTAATGTCACCTTATTGTGATCTTCGTGTTGGTTCTTGTTGCCCCTAAACACGATTATCCAACAAACACCTCGATTTTAGCCTTTCCATCAAGCTGGCCAAGTTCGCTGGTAAAGGCCGCCCAGTTAAGTCCCCTGGTCTTCCGGTACTGGTAATGGAGACTCACCCGATCGTCCAGAACTGACATTGTCTGCAACTTGAGGCCACGCAATCTCTCGTTGAGTAAAGAAGTTAGTTTAGGTTCCAATGCTTCAAACGAAGGCTGGTCTACTGAGACCATCAAGTTACCCCGCCCAAATAAGGTGAACTGCCTGCGGGTCAACCACTGTACAGTCAAGGATATGAATATAATGATGAACAGGATGATCGCCAGTAAATAATTATCCGTAGCTGACAGCACGGATGTGGCAATCAACAAAAGGAGAAACCCTATTTCCGCCGGATCCTTTACCGGTGTCCGGAAACGAACGAATGACAGTGCACCCAGCAATCCTAGAGAAAGCGGAATAGACGTTTGAATGGCCAGGAAAAGCGCCGTTATGGATGGCCCCCCAAGAATGAACGTCCGGTGTACACCGGCTCCTATGTGCCGTGAACCGTAGAATAGTTGATAAGTAAAATAGATCAATATTGACGCAATTAGCGAAAAACCGACTGCGACAACAGCTTCATCCCAAAACACCGGAGATTCCAGATTTTCAATATGATCTACAAGTTCGTCCCACACAGGTAATCCTCCTTTTTACTTACACATCTCCCACTCTTCCGGAAGGCCACAAACGCGCCATAGCCCCTGGGTCTTCCAGATGAGAATCAATGCAATGACTGTATTTCGAGAATCTACTCCAGTCTGTATCGAGTAGTTTCATACGTCTCAATGTAGTCGGCAATTCCATGGTAGGCCCCTTCACCTCAATCACCGCTCCGCGCAACTGGAGTTCTCTTTCCCCATTGCCAAAGCCCCGGGCCACAAACGTAGACCGGATATCATAATCGAGGGAAACTCGAATACCACTGAATATCTCTGTAAACCGATAGCGCAAGTATGAAACGGTTATTATCGGTCGAAGCGGCTGCTGGGTAAAATGTCCAAATCCCGCAACTGTATCAACGAGTACCTTTCTATCAATTATCCCTGCTCCCAATCGATTCACTCGGAGTGTTTCTGATAACACCTGGAATTTCTCCCGCTTTTTGCTACTGGCGAAACCACGCCTGGATTTGAGTTCCAAGAAAGCAGGGACTGTCTCTGGTAACATTTCTTTTTCGCCATACCAACGAATGCGAACTTTGTCTTTGTTATACTCGCCCGCTGCTGATCTTTCGTGCTGATCAAGATCAGGAGTATCGAAATAAAGGCTGTTGATCCGTCCATGTGGATACTGGCTATCCGGTCGGCAAAATTGCCGTAGCAGTGCGTAGGCAAGATCAACTCTTTGAGGAATTATGTAGAATTTTCGCTCGAATCTTTGCCTGAACTGGCCACCCACAGGAGTAGGTTCAGGTGACAATTCAGTGTTTGCTAATTGTAATTCCATATCCTTCCCAATATATTAACTCATAAAGGCGGTGGAGGGCCACCCGGGAAATCGCCTCCAAGACCGGGCATCCTCATGTTACCGCTGCCACTTCCGTCGCCAGAACTTGGCCTCTTACCTTCAAGCTGTTCTCTTATCGATTTTGTCCGTTCCACTACAAAGGTCCTCAAACCGATAAATGTTGAACCCATAGTTGGCGCAGCCGCGCTCGGTCCTCGCCTGAGGAAAATGTTCATTTCCTCCCGGCTCAAACAAGATTTCAGCTTCTCCAATTCTTCAAGACTGGGCCTCCGTATACGCAATTCGTCAAGTATTTCCTTTTTGAACTTGCTCTTAAGACAATCCAAGCTTTCCTCCGAGAGTTGAGATAACGCTTTCTGGCCCCCTGGTGGAGGTGGAAACCCTCCCGGTGGTACAAACCCTTCTGGCGGTGGTGGCAGCCTTCCTTCCGGCGAAAAGTCACCCGGTGGTGGTCCTTCAGGTGGCATACCCATCGGTGGGGCTCCCCCTTGACCCGATCGCTCCACATCCTGACTAAGACCACGCTCGAATTCCTCATTTGAAAAGAATTTGAGTTCATCTGCATAAACATAAGGGCGAATCAAATCAGCGGTTTCATTGATTTGAGAAGTCATCCTTTCAATACCGAAAGGTCCATTCAGAAATTCTTCGAGATACTCATAGTATTTCTCCAAATAAGGTTCATAAGCCAGTAAACGAGCAACGAGAGGGCGTTCAGCTACAGGACCGATAGTCGGTTCATCGATGTAGCAATTGATGATATCATCGCGACTCATGCCCATGCTGAACGCACCGAAAGACCCGTTGAGGTCCCAAGGAATGATGGTGAACTTACCGTCAACTTCATAGAGATAGAAGTTGTGCCCAGGTCCGAGATAACTATCGAAATATCCGATCGTTCCCGCTACTGCAATAAAGCGAAGTGCACTATCAACATCCAGCACCTTCTCGATCTCTTCGGGAAACGTCTCATCAGGCTCATTATTAAGAACCTCAAGAAAGTTCAGCAAGGCGGTATGATCCGGAAACTCTTCATTTGTTTTGAGTCCCATTTTCTCGATGAAATCCATTGGCTCGCGTTCAGATGCGTTTGCGCGTCGATTGTCAGTTATCTCATCTGAACCTTCTTCCTGCTCTTCCAGTGCGTCCATGATGTCCACAAGTTTGGCTCCACCCATGTTGATCTGCAGAGCAATTTCTTCATCTTCAGGCGCCGCAATTCCCAGTTCATCACGCAATTCTTCGAGGTTTGCTTCAGTCCAATTTAGATAGCCAGCCGGGGGCTCTGGCTTGTACAGGTTTCCTCCAACATCGGAGAAGTACCGACTTAAAAAGGTCTTGTCCACTTGTTCAACCTGGGTATACAGCCCCATATGCATATCATTTATCCAGAGGTCAACGAAAGAAGTCCTGGGTGTGGGAAGACCCATCAGGTCAAATAACTCATAGGAGATGTGTTCGCGGATAAATGTAGGATCATTGAATCCGTTATTGAAATTGAGCTTCTTCAGACCACGAAATGTTCGGGCCGAATTGAAGAAATTGAAGTCCACTTTAAGGCTGAGTCGAGTGCTTCCCTGCCGAACAACTGAATTGAGCGAAGAGTTACCCTTAGGTCTGACAGCAATATCTTCAACAAGCTCACCATCGAACCAGAAATCTGCCTGGACATACTCTTCTTCCAAAGCATCGAGTTGAAGCGTTTCCCATTCGTCGTCGCTCATCACGATGCGAACTTCCACTACCCGATCGGTTACAAAGGG
>CAZWIP010000031.1:0-19926 GCA_964634125.1 uncultured Dehalococcoidia bacterium | reverse complement strand
ATAAGCCGACGAGCACCTCTCATCGGTGAACACAATCTAGAAATTTATACGAAAGAACTGGGGCTGACTGAAGAAGATATGACCGCTCTGATAAGCAATCAGGTCATCTAAATAGAACGTCTTATACGGGAGAACGCTTATGACAAACCAAATATTTGAGGGCATCAAGGTTATTGATTTCGCCTGGGCAGCCACCGGACCTCAGGTAAGTCGAGAACTTGCGGAGCACGGAGCCACTGTTATTCGCGTTGAGAGTCACAAGCGTCTCTGTCTTCTGAGAACATTTCCCCCTTACAAGGACGGTATTCCCGGGGTCGATCGCGGTACCTTTTTCACCAAAAACAACACCGGAAAATATAGTATCAGTCTTGATCTGACCCATCCGAACGCCGAGGAAGTGACCCGGAGGTTAATCTCATGGGCTGATATCGTCGGGGAAAGCATGACCCCCGGCAGTATGGCCAAACTGGGACTCGATTATGAAAGCTGCCGAAAGATAAATCCGGCAATTATCTATTTCAGTACTTGTCAACAGGGACAGTACGGCCCTCACCGTAATTTTGGAGGTGTAGGACATCATGTTAACGCATTAGGCGGGCTTTGCGAGTGCACTGGTTGGCCTGACAGCGATCCCACCATGGTATTCCCCGCATATTCTGATTTCATTGCACCATGGTATCTGTTGATTGCAGTTGTAGGAGCCATGCTACGACGACGCAAGACAGGTGAAGGGATGTATATCGAACAGTCCCAGCTCGAAGCCGGTCTAACCTTCTTATCGCCTCATATACTGAACTATATGGTTAATAGCAAGGTTCTCACACGGAATGGAAACCGTGACCAGTATATGTGCCCTCACGGAGTCTACCCGTGCAATAGCGCGGACTGTTGGATAGCTATTGCGGTAGCCGACGATCAACAATGGAAAAAGCTTTGCGACGTCATGAATAATCCGGAATGGACGCGCGAAATGAAGTTTGGCACAGTCCTTGATCGAAAACAGAACGAAGATGAGCTTGACCGCCTAATTGGAGAATGGACCAGGGGCTTTTCTGTAGAGAAATTAATGACCACATTGCAGGAATCCGGTGTGCCAGCGGGGGTCGTGGAGACCGCAGAGGACCTGTTTGCTGATCCGCAGCTCAAGTATCGGCAGCAGCTTCGGACTCTCGATCATCCGGTGATCGGACCGTATACGTGCCAGGCCCCGGCATACATACTTTCAGAGACTCCGTGTGAGATAAGCAGGCCTGCCCCGTGTCTTGGGGAACACAATGAGTACATCTACAAAGAGGTGCTCGGATTCTCCGACGATGAAATAGCAGACATGATCATTAGTGGAGCAATAACGACTGAAGCTGATGCTCCGACAACTATGTGATACTCAAATAATGTGGAGGAAAACCAATCATGAAAGACAACAAGCTGTGTAGTCTCCTCGGAATTGAATACCCGATCATTCAGGCACCGATGAACTGGATCACTGGCGCCGATCTGGCAGCCGCAGTGTCGAACGCTGGAGGGCTAGGAACACTTGGACCCAACGCAGGTGCAACCACAATCACAACCGACGTAACTGAGACGGGAGAAAGGCTCCGCAGCCAGATCCGAAAAGTGAAGAGCCTCACCGACAGACCGTTCGCCGTCAATTTCCCTGTTGGCATTGAAGGGGTCGATCAGTCCGAAGCGGGGCGAAAGTTCTCCCAACGATGCATCGATGTGGCACTGGAAGAGGGAATACCCATAGCCATAACTTCGGTGGGGCCCCCTAATATCTATACACAGGTGCTCAAGGATGCCGGTGTGAAGGTCATACACGCTGTATCTACCGCCACACAGGCTAAGAAAGCCGAAGATTTGGGAGTAGATGGGGTCGTTTGCGAGGGTTATGAGGGCGGTGGTCACAAAGCGCTAACCGAATTGACAACGATGACGATGATTCCCATGGCAGCCGATGCGGTGAAAATTCCAGTCATCGCTGCAGGTGGGATTGCCGATGCTCGCGGAGTGGTGGCAGCCTTGGCCCTTGGCGCTGATGGCGTGTATATGGGAACTCGCTTTATCGCCACCAAAGAATGTGACGCACATCCCAAAGTTAAGGAAGCAGTAATCCAGGGTTACGATGCCTGCACCGTGAGTGTCAATAAATGGATGGTAGCTGGGCGAGATTTACGCAATTCGTTCACCCAGAAGTTCTCGGAAATGAGAGAGGGGAACGCTCCGATGGAAGAGATACTCCAATTCATGAAAGATCACACTATGTACGACGCTCTAGTGCAAGGGGACATCGAAGAAGGTGAACTACCCTGCAGTCAGAATGCCGGAATCATCACAGAGCTTGTAAGCGCAGGTGATGTAGTTCGCAACGTAGTCGCTGAACTCACGTCGGTTATGGGAGTGCTGGAGAGCAAAGTGAAGGACGTGTGAGAAAATAACGGGTTCAGAACCGAGTCTCATATCGCTCGATCCATGCCTGCTCTTCTTCTATGAAGATGTGCAGGCAGCGCTCATACCGCAGGTTTACCGGATTCCCGAATCCTTCTCTCTACGATTCTCATCTGTTCCACCAGCGAATCAGGGTCCTCTTTACCCGGCTCTTCCCATGGCTTGCCCAATCCCAAATCGCTAGCAATGATTTTGTAACAGTTGTATGACTCAGCGGAACTCGCATTGGCGCCCGGATGCCAGCATGCTCCGGTCGCATAGAGGTTTTTGACAGGCGTTCGGTGATTTGCCAGTTCTGGAATGGGTCTGTTCTCATTTCGTTGGTATAGCGGGCAATCGATAAGAGCATTGCTGCCATCCGGTTCCAGGTTTTTCATGCGAAGGTTATCGTAAGGGGTATTCGCATGGCAACCGATGATGTTATCCCAGGTCATGTTTGGAGCGTGCTTTTGCCAGAGATTGACCAACTCATTAGCGTATCGTTCCCTGATTTCCACCCATTCCTTTTGAGTATGTGCACTTGCCGGTGGACCGAGTTGCTCATGTATCGCAATGTGCTTTCCCTCAGGGGCGTAACTGGGATCGGCGATACTATGACACCACATAACCGGGCTATAGTCTTTGATAGGAGGCCACTGCCCGATTTTTCGGTAATAACATTCCCTCGCAATATGCTCAGGATCGGCATCTTCGGCGAGTCCCAGCCAGAAACACTCATTGACATCCGGATTAAACTTGGCCGCTTCGTAATCGGGAGCTTCGTGTAAAGCGAAAATATAATCCATGTAACAAGCAAAACTGCTTTCTATTAATTCTATTCGACGAGCAACTCGATGATCCAGATATTCCCGTCCAATCAACTCAAAACAAAGCTGCGTTGGATTAAGAGTGCTTACCACCAGTTTTCTGGCGCCAATTTCACTGCCGTCCTTAAGGCGAATACCTGTGGCGGTTCCATTTTCAATAATTACTTTATCAACATCAGTATGAGTGAAGAACTTACATCCCAGTCCAATGAGTATCTGATGAGCGGCATGAGCAATCTGATGTGTACCCCCTTTGGCGAAACCCAGCGTTGGTATTGTTGCTGTTATTCCAAAGGAGTTGGCCCCTGTCCCCGATTCATTGACATCCATCACACTTGTAAGAGCAAATCGGACAATGCAGTATTGCAGTTCCGGACTCTCCCAGAATTCTCGCGCAGCTCTCAGCTGGCTGGCAGAAAGGACCAGAGAATCAGGTTCGAATCCAGCTTGGATTAGATCTCCATATACCATCATTTGCCGATTCAGAACCTCTGGTGTTATACGAAACTCGGCCGGATTGAACATCATATCGATCTGGACATTTTGAACCGAGTCCAGATGCCATAAACCCCTGAGTCTTAGCCACTGCTCTGCATCCTTCTCTGAGAATCGGGCAATCTCCTGAGCGCTGCGCTCCTGTGTTGGGTCATATTTTTCGCTGTAAAGAACAAGACAGGTTTGGTTATTTTTGAACGAGGCTCCGTCAGCAGCAGGATACTGATCGATCTGGGCTCCATAATCCCAGAATTCGGGAAAATCCCGATAAAGAGGCGCATAGTACCAAGGCAGAATTATATTGGCGTGGGTATTACCACGAAATCCCCCGGCTGCTGTTTCTTCAGTACAAAGGCAGCCGCCAATCTCGTGCCTCCTTTCGAATATGCCGACACTCATTCCGCCATATTTAGCGAGGTACATAGCGAGGAATAGTGCCTTAGTTCCCCCGCCGATTATCACTGCATCAAATGTTTCGTCTGGCATTTTGTGATCCCCTTGATATATTAGTGATGCCTATGATGTCTAAGAGTCTTCCTGACCAATCAGACGTCATCCGTGGACTTTGTTTAAGACATATTTCATCACATTACGAGATTAGAAGCAAGTCTATGAACTGATACAGTATCAGGTTGAGTAGCGGGCCTTGACAGTTCAGTGAGAGGGTGTATCATTGGGTGCATCAAGAGTTCTAACAGGTATTTCTGATACGAGATTAGTGCCTTTCGAGGAGGTGAAACAGATTATTAATGCAAATTAGTAGTATGATTGCAAGATATCATGGATGGCAGGGTTCATCGGAAGTGGGAGCACTTTACTAGGAATCACTGCATGAAGAGGAGGAGACATGATGCCGAGATCGGGTAAACTGGTTGTAGTGGTTCTTGTAGTTTTACTTTCAGTATCATCAATGCTGATTGCATGTGGTGGGAATGGTGATGACAATGGCACTGGTCCGCCGCCACCGCCACCTCCAAGTAAAGAGCCAAAGGTAATCACTATCGGTAACCTTTCAGACCTTACAGGTCCTTCCGCAAATGCTCAACTTATAATTAATGCGGCGTTGGATGACCTGATTAAGTACTATGACGAGGAAAACCTCATTCCTGGTGTAGAAATAAAGGTTGAGACGTATGATGGGCAGCTTGATCCTGCCAAGGATATACCGGGTTATGAATGGCTGAGGGATAAAGGGGCTGACTTTATTATTTCGGGTGTTCCAGCTACTCCGGTCACGCTGAAAACAAGAGCTGATAGGGACAAATTCGTAGTGATTGGTTTAAGTGGTGACCTCAAAGCGCTTGAGCCTCCTGGATACGTGTTCGGGGCGGCTACCTATCCCGAGCATGAAGCACTTACACTTCTCCCATGGATCGCCGAAAACGATTGGGACTATCAAACGAACGGACCTGCGAAGATTGGTGGGGCAGCTTGGAACGATGGGTATTCCGGATGGTTTTTTCAGGCTATTGAGGATTACGCCGATGCTCACCCAGACCAGTTCGAATGGATAGGAGGCAACCTTACAAATTTCAGTTTTACCTGGGGTCCTGAAGTGGAGATGATGAAAGATGCCGACTATATATTCCCTTGTTCCGTGATGGCAAGCTACGTAAGGGAGTATAGAGAAGCTGGTCATGACGGGAAGCTAATTGGTGCGGATGTTCATGCAGCATTCTTTGGCTTGATTGATTCTGCGGATCTCTGGGATGAAATCGATGGAATGTTATTCATCAGGTCGTCTCGATGGTGGAACGAAGAGGGTGAAATAATCGATCTGACAAAAGAACTGTTGAATAAAAACCGTGCTGGTGAAGCCGAGGAAATCATGCGTGGAGGTGTCGGGTACATCTCTATACTTAATTTGTATGAGGTATTGGAGATTGTTCGGCAAGCGGTAGAAACAGTTGGTCCAGAGAATTTTGATACACAAGCGTTCTATGATGCCGCCCAGAATTTCTCGCTGGTGATTGAGGATGTTGAACGTGCCAGTTTTACAGAGACGAAACGATATTCCACGAACTACTATGCAATATATGAAGCAAACGGTGACGAAAAAAACATTTTCAGAATTGATCCTGAGTGGTACTATCACCAGGTTGAACCATAGGAACTTCAAAAGAGATTGTGACTGTTCCAGAATATAGCTACATTACCTTGCTGTTTTGTCTTTGAAAAATTGCATTGAACGGATCGGTAGTGTGTGAGATTATTGTGAGGTTTCCAGCGTTTTTTGTGATGTATTCGTAAGTGGATTCCTGTAGTCTTAAAACAATCGGTTCCGCTAGTAGTAAAAATGCTAGTGATGAGGAGGTGAATAGTGAAGACATCAATCAAGAATAGCTGCGTTTTGTTACTGGTTCTGCTGTTGGTTCAAGTATCACTGAGTGCATGTGGCGGAGGGGATGATGAGGCTGAACCAACTGTACCTACGGCTACATCAACAACTGACCAAGTTGCCAAAATCACAATTGGCAATCACACCGACAAGACTGGAGTTGCGGCCAATGCCTTGGCATATATCGATGCGGCACTGGCGGATGTTGTCGAGTACTATAACCAGAATAACCTTATCCCGGGAGTCGAGTTAGGTTTGGTTGAATATGATGGCCAGGCAGATCCTTCCAAAGACATCCCCGGGTATGAGTGGCTTAAGGATAAAGGAGCAGACCTTATTACGGCATGGTTTCCGTCTGTGGCTGTGACGTTACGGCCCTACTTAGATGCAGATGGGATTCCTTTGTTTGGCACCATTGTGAGAAATGAGATTCTTTATCCACCTGGGCATCTGTTCATTACGAGCGCTCTACTCGAAGACCAGGCCTGGACTACGATCAAATGGGTTGCTGAAAATCACTGGGACTATCAGACTGAAGGCCCTGCGAAAGTTGGGGGTGTTTGCTGGGATACCGACAACTGTGATGTCTATTTCAACACGTTGGAAAAATATGCCGAATTGTATCCAGAGCAGGTTGAGTGGGTAAGCGGTCATATTGCTCCTGCTGCCACATTTATATGGGCTACTGAAGTTGATGCTCTCAAGGACTGCGATTATATATGGGCACCAAACTCGTTGGGGAATTTCGTCCGGGAGTATCGCCAAGCAGGCCATACAAGTAAGTTTTTAGGAACCAGTGCCCACTTAGCTTTCTGGGGATTGATTGAAGATATGGGGCTCTGGGATGCGGTCGATGGTTCGTTGTTCCTCTCAGACACTGAATGGTGGGATGAGACAGGGGAAGTTCCCGACTTTGTAAACGATCTATTGCGTGAAAACCACCCAGGCTCTGTTGATGAAATTATGCGGACAAAATCATATTTCGCCGCGATCAATATCGTGTTCATACTTGAGATTATTAAATCCGCTGCTGAGGCTGTTGGTCCCGAGAACCTTGATTCGCAGGCTATCTACGAGGCAGCACAATCAGCTACTTTAGAATTTGATGGTCTACAGCGGCATAGTTTCACCGAGACCAAACGGGCATCAGTTGATCGGGCTGCAGTTTATAAGGTGGATGGTGATGGGGAGAATATTGTCAGGATAAGTGACTGGATCTCCATTGAAGCAGCCCCGTAAATGTGATCTGCATACACTTGATTTTACTAAGAAAGGGGGAAGAATTATGCTTACCAAATATGATGAGATGTTGTGCCACCAGACTGTTTCCACCTTTGACCATCCGAATACAAGCGCACGCGAATGGACAGAGAGAATCTGGTTCATGGCTCACGATATCACCGGAGAATTTGTACTGGTAGCCGGTTTTGGCTATTACCCCAACCGAAATATTATGGATGCCTTCGTGTGCCTGGCAGTTGAAGGGAAAACGCAGCATGTGGTTCGGGCTTCTCGCGAGCTTCGCCCAAGAATCGACGAAATTGATGTAGGACCGTTTTCTTGGGAAGTAATCGATCCTATGCGAAAAGTGAGAGCCAAACTCGATGACAACGAGTACGGAGTGAGTTATGATATAACGTTTGATGCCACCATGCCACCGCACGAGGAAGACCCTCCGCAGTTTTACCGAATTCGAGGCCGGGTGGTCGAAGATATCTGTCGCTTTTTTCAAGTCGGCAAACCGACCGGTTGGATCAAGGTCGATGGGCAGACACATGCCATCGATCCTAATTCCTGGCGGACCTATAGAGATCGTTCTTGGGGTATCCGGAGAGGAGCCGTCGAATATATGGAAACTGGCGTGCAGCCGGGTGAGATTCCAGTTGGGTTAGTCTATAGCGGCGCATCCTGGCAATTCGATAATTGGGGCGCTTGTTACCATATTCGAGAAGACTGGGATAGTACACCTACTAACTTTAGTGGTGCTGTATACTATCCGTTGGGAAGTGGGAAGGATGAGGTGCATTTAGCCAGCATCGAACATAACTTCACGTTCCGTACCGATGTACCCGGATTGCGACAGGTGAATGGTGGTAACATTATTTTGAATTGTGTGGATGGTTCTAAAAAGGATGTTACGATCAAGCCAGTCGGATTAATTTACATCGGGACGGGGGGATACAGTCCGGGCAATTTTAGAGGGTTTACTCATGGACTCTGGATGGGACCTTCCTGGATCGATGGGTTTAAGCTGGATATCACTGACCCCAAGACAATCCTGGAGAGTACGTATCTGGAAGAGCTTGTATGCGAATTGCGCTGTGGTGATGAAGTCGGGTACGGTATGACTGAAGTAGTTGTTGTTGGTAAGTATCCCAAGTATGGTTATGAGGGATTCTAGCACCTAAGCTACAAATAGTGTTGTGCTGTGAACTGTTCGCAGTGAGGTTGAGCCATTGGAGGTGAAAATGACAAGCCCCGCTAAAATATCGGCTATTGCACTGGTAATAATACTGCTGGCATTGTCACTACTATCTGCCTGTGATGGAGGGAATGGGGATGAACCCACGGCAAAAACAACAGAGGGACTTGGAGCGGAAGATGTAGTCATCACCATAGGTAATCATTCAGACCTCACGGGACCGACGTCGAATGCGATGGATAGTATAAATGCAGCGTTCAATGATTTGATTGATTACTTCAATGATGAAAACCTTATCCCTGGAGTTGAGTTGAAAGTTGTCACGTATGATGGGCAAATGGATCCTGCCAGGGATATTCCTGGTTATGAGTGGCTAAGGGAAAAAGGTGCAGATTTGATTTTTGCTGTTCTTCCACCTACCGTGGTAGTTTTGCGTCCTGTAGTTGATAAAGATAAGGTCGTTTTGTTTGCAGCAGCTGCTGATAAAAAACTGCTCGACCCTCCTGGATATGCATTCAGCCTAGGTACCATACCTCAACATGAAGCCTTGACTATGCTCAAATGGATATCGGAAAACGATTGGGATTACAAGACAAATGGACCAGCTAAAATTGGTGGGGCTTCGTGGCAAGATGCTTATTCTGATTCATTCTTTGATGCTGTAGAGGAATATGCCGAGGTCCATCCGGATCAGTTCGAATGGACGGAAGGACACTTGACTCCGGTAGGGACCTTTACATGGGGCCCTGAGGTTGAATCACTTAAGAACTGTGACTATGTGTTTTCAGCAAATCCGATGGTTACGTTTGTCAAAGAGTTACGGAATGCAGGATCGACAGCTAAATTGATTGGCACTGATATTCATGCTGCTTTTCTGGGATTGGTATCGGATGCAGACCTTTGGGACGAAATTGATGGAATGCTGTTTATCAGATCCTCCCTATGGTGGAATGATGAAGGCACGATAATCGATTTGACAAAGGAGCTTCTGTATAAGAATCATGCTGACTCAGCCGAAAAGATAAAAGCATCAGGCAATGGGTACACAGCCATTGTAACATTCTATGAAATGTTGAGTATCATTGCAGACGCGGTTGAAACAGTAGGTCCCCAGAACTTTGATTCTCAGGCACTTTATGATGCTGCACAATTATTTTCACTGACCATTGACGGTGTTAAACGATACAGTTTCGACGAGACAAAACGGACTGCTACCAACTATTATGTGATGTCCGAGGCAAGAGGTGCTGAGAAGGACATATTCAGAGTTAATAATGAATGGATCCCTTTGGTTGTTGCACCATAGATATAGTGAACAATCCTATAACCTGTTTGGTTATCTTATCTAAAAATCTGGGAGGTTTGAATAATGGCAGAGAGAGATATCTATCAGGACTTACTGGATATGATAAACCGGGAGGATGTGGTAGGATTGCCGGATACTCCGGCTATGAAAAAGGGCCTCGAATTTCAGTTCACTCCTGAGGAGGCAGAACTGGCTCTTAAGATTGGTCTTGCTGGTGGAACGCTGGAGGAATTATCAGCCAAGTTGGGCATAGAGAAAGAGACACTATTTAAGAAATTATGGACCATGGCTGACAAAGGTACCGTGTGGATAGACCCGGGTGGTGTGAAAAACCCCAATTGCAGGGTGCTTGGGGCTGCTGCTCCGGGATTAAGCGAAACTGGCATCTGGGGGAATATCAGGTTTCCGTATGATGTCGAATTGGCCAAGAACATGCATCAGGTGATGTGGGAGTGGGCCAGGGATAAACTCTGCACACTTGGATTCCCCTTCGCACCTGTCTGGGCTCATCCGTGGGCGCTACCGGATGATGCGAAACCCGAAGAAAACCTGGCGGAATTTCTTAAGAGCCAGGAGCACTTCAGTGTATCGTTCTGTCCCTGCCGGCTCTCTCACTGGATTGCTGATCCCGGCAATCATTGCGAGCATATTCCAGAAACCTGTCTTCACACCGGAGATACCAGCCGATGGTGTGTAGAACATGGTCAGGGACGCGAGATCACCTATGAAGATGCTCTTGAACTTTTGAGGAAGACAAATGCCGATGGTCTGGTTCACACCATCAACATCAACGGTTTTATCTGCAACTGCTGTGATGATTGCTGTCCTCTGTTTATGGGATTCCACAAATTGAACGTAAAAACGATGGTCCCATCTCCCTTCATGCCAAAGATCGATGAAGACACGTGTATTGCATGCGGAGACTGCGCTGATCTATGTCCTGTCAAAGCTATCAAAGTTGATAAAATTGCCGTAGTTGATGGTGATATCTGCATTGGATGCGGTGTATGCGTTACGCACTGTCCATCTGACTCTATGGCTTTGGAAAGAAGGCCTGATTCTGAAGTAGCTCAGATACCAGATGACGTAAAGCAGCATATGGGATAGCTATACACATTATTCGAACATGTCAACTTAAGGAGGATTGATTAGTGGGGGAAACGAGTATCTATCAAGAAGTATTGGATATGGTAAACCGGGAGGATGTAGTAGGCCTTCCGGATACCCCGTCGATGCTGAAGGTTCTGCAATTACAATTCACACCTGAAGAGGCCGAACTGGCTTTGAAGATTGGACTCACCGGGGGAACTTTGGGTGAGCTATCGGAGAAGACGGGGATAGCAAAAGATGAACTCAAGGAAAAGCTCTGGACTATGGCCGACAAAGGCACTATGTGGATCGATCCGCAGGGCGATAACCCGGTTTACAGGGTGCTGGGAGCTGCGGCTCCGGGACTCATTGAAACGGGTATGTTTGGGAACATCCGGTTCCCTTATGACGTGGAACTGGGCAAAGCGCTTCATACGGCTGTTGTGGAATGGGCCAGGGACAGGCTCTGTACCTTGGGTTTTCCCTTTGCGCCTATCTGGGCTCATCCCTTCATCCTGCCGGATGATGCCAAGCCGGAAGAGGATATCGCCGAGTTTCTTAAAGGGCAGGACTATTTCAGCGTATCTTCCTGTCCCTGCCGCTTATCCCACTGGATAAATGATCCCGGCAATCATTGTGAACATATGCTGGAAACTTGCCTGCATTCCGGTGAAGCAGCACGCTGGTTTGTTCAGCACAATCAAGGTCGCGAGATCACCTTTGAAGATGCCATGGAACTGCTTAAAAAGGCGAATGCCGATGGCCTGGTTCACTCTATCAATATCAATGGTTTCATCTGCAATTGCTGTGATGATTGCTGTCCCCTGTTTGTCGGCTTCCATCAGTTCAATACCAAAACTATGATACCGTCTCCTTTCATGCCCAAAATTGATGAGAGTGACTGTATTGCTTGCGGTGACTGCGCAGACCTGTGTCCGGTGAAGGCTATCACTGTTGAAAATATTGCTGTGGTGGACCCGGATATCTGCATCGGTTGTGGGGTATGCATCACGCATTGCCCATCGGAAGCGATGGCATTTATGAGAAGACCGGAACAAGTCGAAGTACCTGAAGATGTAGCCAAACACGTTGGGTAGTAATCAAATAGTAGGAGCTTGAAATCCCATTTGTGTCATTCCCGACTCCGATAGGGAATCCAGAGAGGATGGGCAAGCATGGATTCCGGGTCAAGCCGGAATGACATATAGAGGATCATTTTCTGAAAAATACAATTGGAGGATCGAATGATGGCAGAAAAAGATGTCTATGAAGAACTGGCAAATATGTATCTCACGGAGGATGTCGTAGGCATACCCACAACGCCAGCTTTCATGAAGCTTCTTCACTTGCAATTTACGCCGGAGGAAGCGGCTTTATCGCTGAAGGTGCGGTTCGATGGTGGAACACTGGATGAACTATCCGGGAAAACCGGCATGGATAAGGACAAGCTTAAGGAGATGTTCTACACCATGGCAGATAAAGGCACTATATGGTTCGATCCCGGTGATGACGATCCCGTCTATAAAGCAGTGCTTGCCGCTGCACCCGGACTGGTTGAAACCGGCATCTGGGGCGGTATCCGGCATCACTATGATGTTGAACTGGGCAAGGCGCTTTACGAGGTTGTTGCTGAATGGGGGAAGCAAACGTTGTGTAACCTGGGCTTTCCTTTTGCTCCGGTATGGGCGGCGCCATCTGCATTACCCGATGATGCGCTTCCGGAGGAGAACTTGGCTGAGGTACTTAGAGCGGAGGACCATTTCAGTGTAGCCCACTGCCCCTGCCGTACCAGCGCTCAACTTCACCATCCCGGCGAACACTGTGATCATTTAATTCAAACATGCCTTCACTCCGGCCCTGTCAGTCGCTGGACCTCCAATTTTGGGCTGGCCAAAGAAATAACCTACGATGAGGCTATGGACCTGCTGAAAAAAGTTAATGAAGACGGGCTGGTTCATACTCTCAACATAAACCACTGTGTTTGTAACTGCTGTAATGACTGTTGTCCTATCTTCACAGGGCAGCTCCAGCACGGTGCGCAGACAATCATCCCGTCGCCGTTTGAGGCAACTGTCGATGAAGGAACGTGTACTGCTTGCGGCGATTGCGCGGAAGCGTGTCCAATGGGTGCAATCGCTGTAGAGGGATTCGCCGAAGTGAATCAAAGTCTGTGTATCGGGTGTGGGGTGTGTGTTACTCGATGCGATACAGGAGCTATGACATTGGTGAGGCGGCCCAGTCCCGAAACATCTCAGATCCCGGATGATGTCAAAGAGCATATGGCATAGCCAGTTAAGTATGAAGAAAGTCAGCTGAAAACTGGAGGGATCATTAATGATTGAAGTGAAAGTTGAGGGTGAGATGGCGTTCAGCGCTGAAAAGGTCTGGGGGGTAATCGCTGACTTTGGAAATGTCGATTGGGTTCCCGGTGTTGAAAAGGTGGAGCTGGAAGGAGAAGGGGTCGGAATGATAAGGCACCTCACTGTCCCGGTATTTCCGCAATTGCATGAGCGTATGGATGCCATCGATCGTGAAAAGATGATTCTCGATTATTCCATTCCCTCCGTGGAATTTCTACACTTGAAGGACTACAAGGCCCGCGCTCAAGTGAGCAAGCTCGAGGGCGATCGCTGCGGGTTGGTCTGGTCTTGTGTTTCTGAGGTAGATGGTGTGAACGACGAGCAGGCAATCTCTGAAACTGAGGCGTTCTACAGGGATATCATGACTTGGATCGGTGATTACCTTAGCAAGTAGCACTTTGAGGCACTAAGTTGGGTTTTAACTATCACTAGCAAAGGAAATAGGGTGTGCAAATGCATGAAACAGATCCTGCGTTGTCTGCGTCCGGAGAAATGAACAATAGCGAGCGTCTATTCGAGATCGAAGGGCGCACTCTCGGTTTCCCGTCGCTGTATCCGGACGCCTCTTCTGCTTTGGGCCTCTTTCTCGTACCAGCGCGTGCTGCTAATGAGTTGATCAAGGATAGTGGTTTCGAGATGGCTCAGGCTTTACCGGGCCGGGCGATTTTCTCGTTGTCTTGTGTCGATTACCGCGATTCGGATTGTGGCCCCTACCGAGAAATATCAATGGCCTTCTTCGTGAAAAAGTACGGAGGTGCTAAAGGGATACCCTATTTAGGGACATGGCTGGATATCAAACGTGACCGAGCGGCTACTTTTATCTGGAAGCTCCCGGTCACAACTCGAACAGCCCATGATGCGGGAATCTTGATGTGGGGCCTCCCGAAAACCATTGATGAGATCGATTTCAATATCGCTGACGAGAATGCGACGTTCGAACTGAATATGGAAGGTCGGAAGGTCCTTAGTTATACAGTTCGTGCTGTCGGCAAGGATAATCAGCCTCGTGGTACATCGGCCCTCTACTCAATATATGAAGGAATTCCCCACGTTACCTATCTTTCCCACGAATACCAGGATATGGGGATCCAGTTTAGAGGCGGTGACCTTCAACTCGGTGATCATCCTATTGCAGATAAGCTTCGCGGTCTGGGCTTACCACGTCGGCCTCTCATTTCTTCGTGGATAGGAAAACTTGCTCTTGAGGTAGGTGCTCCGGAGAAACTCTAAAGTTAAACAAAATAATAGGATAGCAGAGGCAGGGTTCAATCTGCCCTTATCCAAAAAGAGGTAAAACACATGTCAGAAACAGATGTTTATGAAGAACTGGCTAAAATGATTGGTGAGGAAGATGTCGTTGGTATGCCGCCTACGCCGGCTTTTATCGATGTTTTACGATTGCAGTTTACCCCGGATGAAGCAGAATTGGCACTGAAAATTCATCTCTCCGGTGGTACTCTTGACGAGCTGTCCGGGAGACTGGGCATCGAAAAAACCAAGCTATATGAGAAATTCATGGTTATGGCCGATAAAGGTACCATCATCTACGATCCGGCGGATGAGGACCCGATATATCGGTGTGTGGGTATGACAGCTGGTGGGCTCACTGAAACGGGTGTCTGGGGAGGAATCCGGTTCCCATATACAGTGGAACTGGGGAAAGCTATCTACCGTGCAATGAGGGATCATTCCGAATTGGCTCTGGGCAAACTGGGATTTCCGTATACACCGGTTTGGGCTGCTAAGGTGGCCCTGCCGGAGGATGCTAAGCCTGAAGAGGACCTTACCGAGGCAATCAAGGAAGCTGGACATTGGAGTATCTCTCCATGTCCCTGCCGTATGGCCCGAGTACTCACGACTCCCGAAGATCCCTGCCAGCATATGTTGCATACATGCGTTCACACCGGTGCTCTGAGTCGATGGGCAGTAAAACATGGAATGGCTCGTGAACTGACCCATGAACAAATGGTGGAACTGCTGCGAGAGTGCAATGAAGATGGCCTGGTTCATACGATCAACATATACGGGCAGATCTGTAATTGCTGCGAAGATTGCTGCGGCATTTTCGAAACTTTCAAGATGGGAGCTCCCACTTTCATTCCTTCCCCATTTATGGCGCAGGCTAATGAAGACGCATGCACGGCCTGCGGTACCTGTGCAGAACGTTGCCCGGTGGATGCAATTGAGGTGGATGCCTTTGCCATCGTTAGCCAGGACAAATGTATTGGATGTGGGGTGTGTGTTCCCACCTGTCCTGCCGATGCGATCAATCTGGTTCGACGCTCCATACCTGAGTAAGCCTGAACCTCATTATTTTGGAAGTTAGATGTCAACATTCGGATATGCCGGAAGTATACTATGGGTGAATTTAACTTCCGGTGAAATGACTGAATCTCCCACCCTCGAATACGCCGACAAATTTCTTGGCGGAAGAGGCCTTGCCGCCAAAATCTACTGGGACGAAGTCCCCCCAGAAACCGCAGCCTTCGATGAAGCAAATACATTGATATTCGCCTGTGGTCCACTCGCCGGTCTTTCCGGCATCAGTAGCTCAAGGTGGACAGTGTGCGGCAAATCCCCAAAAGTCCCCGAACGATTCTCCTATGGCAGCTTCGGTGGAACATGGGGAGCCGAGATGAAGTTCGCCGGCTACGATGCCATCGTGGTTCAAGGGAAGTCGGATAAACCAGTCTACTTGTCCATCAATGATGGAACAGCGGAATTGAAAGATGCCTCTAGTCTCTGGGGTAAAGGTGCTATTGAATCCCGGGAGATGTTAAAAAGTGAAATGGGTAAATCGTTGAGGGTGGTTGCCATTGGACCCGCCGGTGAAAACATGGTAACCTTCTCTCTTCTAACAGCTGATAACGAAGCTACCGGATCGGCTGGCCTTGGTGCAGTGATGGGTTCCAAAAAACTGAAGGCGATTGCAGTAAAGGGAACACAGCGAAAGGTGAACGTAGCCCATCCAGAGAGATTCAAAGAGATTCAGCACTCTTTCCGAGATTCGGGCAGGAACTTCCCGGAATTCCTTAATCGATGGGTAAGGGATCCGTTCAATGAATTTAAGATGGTCCCCGGACCGGATATGAAAAAGGACCCTTGCTATGGTTGCCTTGGCCGGTGTCCCAGAAAAGTCTACCAGTCGGCTGATGGGAGAACCGGAAAGTTCTTCTGCCACTCTGCCTATTTCTATCAACCCTGGGCAGACCGGTATTATGGGGACTGGAATGAGAATCCGAATGACATCCCATTCAATGCTACCCAGCTTTGTGATGACTATGGACTTGAGGTGAAAGCTGTTGACCTTACTATAAGCTGGCTTCAGGCCTGTTATGAGGCCGGGATAATCACAGATGAGAGTATCGGCATTCCGATATCAAAACTCGGGAGCATGGAGTTTATTGAAATCCTGGTTAAAAACATTTCTTTGCGTGAAGGTTTCGGGGACCTTTTGGCACAGGGAATCGACAGTGCAGCAGAGGCGTTGGGTCCAGCGGCCAAAGAACAAGTTGAACGCCAGGGATATCTCTCCACTCATGGGGCCGATGTATTCGGTCCTCGAGTCTATATAGTCAGCGGATTGCTCTATGGAATGGAACCACGGCAACCCATCCAGCAACTGCACGAAGTAGCCTTCGTAGTTGCCAAATGGACCCTCTCGGCTATGCATGGCCCCGAAATGAGTCATGTTTCCACGGAAGTGCTACAGGCTATCGCTCGCAGATTCTGGGGGAGCGAATCGGCTGTCGACTTCTCCACTTACGAAGGAAAAGCCCTGATGGCAAAGAAAATCCAGGATCGTCAATACGTCAAAGAAAGCCTCATTCTGTGCGATTTCCTGTGGCCGGTTGTCGATCTCGAATCCACCGATGACCATGTTGGTGACCCTACACTCGAGAGCAGGATTCTATCTGCAGTAACCGGCAATGAGGTCAGTGAGGAAGAATTGTACAAGGTCGGCGAAAGAACCTTCAACTTACAAAGAGCCGTCCTGGTGAGAGAGGGGCATCGAGGGAGAGAATTTGATACACCACCAGAGCGCTGCTTCTCTATTCCGGTGGAGTTTGATGTGGCCAGTCCCGATTGCCTCATGCCGGGCAAGAATGGCGAATTGATATCCCGAAAGGGAGCAGTGGTGGATAGAGAACAATTTGAAAGAATGAAGGATGAATACTACGAAATCAGGCAATGGGATGTCGCGACGGGCCTGCAGACGAGAAACCAATTGGAGGAACTGGGCTTGGGTTACGTGGCCGATGACCTCGAAAAAAAAGGGCTTTTAGGTGCAGGAGTACGATAATGACTGAAGATAATGCAGAAGGGTTAGAATCAATCCGGAAAGGTCTAACAGGCTGGCTTGAAACCCAGTGGAAGGATGCTGCTGAACTTGAAGTGTCGGGGCTGAGGAAACCCGAGGTGGGTGCCTCAAACGAGACTCTTTTCTTTGATGTGCAATGGAAAGAGAATGGGGAATCCCGGACACGAGCTATGGTTGCTCGTCTCGGAACTGTATCAGGGCCACAGGTTTTTCAGGTGTATGACCTGGCCATGCAGTATCGTATTGTCGATATACTCGGAAACACCGACGTGCTGGTGCCACGCTTATATGGCTATGAGGAAGATGAGAGCATTCTTGGGGCTCCTTTCTATCTGATGGGTCGGCTCGAAGGTCGGCTTGCTACTGAGAATCCCCCATACCATGCTGAAGGCTGGCTTCCCGAATGCACACCCGACGAACGTACTCGAATTTGGAAGAGCGGCATCCAGGCCTTCTCACGTATCCATCGATTGGATTGGAAGCAACTGGGTTTTGAATTTCTCGATAGGCCGCAGAGAGGCGAAACGCCACTTGATCAGGAACTTGATTTCTATCGGGAGTTCTACGATTGGACGAGGCAAGGGCGAAGCCACGCCTTATGTGAAGAGGCTGCAGAATGGCTGGAAGCCAACAAGCCTCAAGGTCCTGAACCTGTCGGTCTTGTATGGGGAGATACCAAACTCGGAAACATGATCTTCCAGGGGACTGAATGCGTGGGGCTTTTTGACTGGGAACTGGCACATTTGGGCAACCCAATCGACGATGTCGCCGGGTACCTGATGCTCGATAGATGTCTCTGTGAAGGGATTGGTATTCCGCGCCTTTCGGGTTTTCTCAGTCGGGACGAGACGGTAGCGTACTGGGAGAAAGTGAGTGGGATGAAAGCTGTAAACTTCGAGTACTATGAATTTTTAGCTTACTATCGGTTCTCGGTCATCATGTATCGAATTATATCGTTGCGAAAAGAAACCGGTGAATGGCCCGCTGATTCTGACTATGAAGTCTGGAATCTGGCTAGCAATATCCTGGAGAAGGAGATGGCGCTGCGACGGTAGATGAACATTCCGGATTATTGCCATTCTGAACGAAGTGAAGAATCTTGCCTTGATGACTTGGAGATTCTTCAGTCGTGCAGCTCCCTCAGAATGACATAGTGAATAAGGAGGCAATTTGTATGCTTACAAAATACGATGAATTTCTTTGTCACCAGACCGTTTCCACTTTCGATCACGTTGAGACCAGCGCTCGACAATGGACCGAGAGAGTAATTCTTCATACCCACGATACCGACGGCAAATTTCATATGAGTAATGGATTTGGCATCTATCGCAATCGGAATATCATCGATGCCTACGCATGCCTCAATTTGGACGGTAAAACCCAATACAATGTTAGAGCTTCCCGTGAGCTTCTGAGCCAACCGGATGAACTCACGGTCGGGCCTTTCTCTTATGAAATCATAGAACCTCTCAAAAGAGTTCGTTACTCTCTGGCCGAGAATGAACATGATCTCAGCTACGACCTGGAGTTCGATGGTGTTATGCCGTGTCATGAAGAGGATTTACAATTCTTCAGGGTCCGCGGCAGAGCCGAAGAGCATGTGGTTCGTTATGATCAGGTCGGCAGGGCCAGCGGTTGGATCAAAGCTGGCGGACAGAAATATGAAATGGATGAGTCCAGCTTCTATGTTGAAAGAGACCATTCGTGGGGATTAAGACGGGACGGTGTTCCCGAAGCAGGTGTCCAGCCGGGAGACATTCCTGAGGGATATCTATACAGCTGGGCCGTAATGCAGTTCCCCACATGGGGTGCAGCATATCACATAAGAGAGCTCTGGGATGGCACCCCACTTCTTTCCAGTGGTGGGGTGTTCTATTCGTATGGAAGCCAGAAAGAGGAGTTGAAAGTCAACAAGATCGAACACGATTTTCAGTTCCTACCCAAAAGAAGGAAGGCTGCTTCAGGTCGAGTAAAGCTTCATACTTCCGATGGTTCCACTGTTGATATTTCCATGCAACCTCTCTCATACGCTTGCCTAAAAGCGGGCGGCTATTTCGGGCATAACGGTTTCGTCCACGGTCAATGGATGGGAGATATCTGGAGCGACGGATACAAGCTGGATTTGACCGACTCGGCTGTTCTCGATGATGTCTCTTTTCTCGATAATACTTCGTGCGAATTACGTTGTGGTGATGAAATCGGATATGGAGTATTAGAGCTGGTTGTTGTAGGTAAATATCCCAGGTATGGATACGAAGGGTATTAGCACATCATAACAACTGCAAACAATAGGTAATGTACAATCTTTTGTGTGAATTCTGAAAGGGGTAGAACTAAGGGTGCT